>CAXTCR010000354.1:0-3591 GCA_964242555.1 uncultured Ktedonobacteraceae bacterium | reverse complement strand
TAACTGCTCACACTTACTGTATGTTGTAGTAACTAAGCTTGTTCCTGTTTTACACATCATTCTAATTAGTTATAGGATATATTCTAATATGTTATAATACAACAAACCCTATGTGTTCTAAGTGCTTTCTGATATTATGCGTACAGTCTCACTACAGCGTCTGTGTTTACACAAAGAAGTGAGAATTTGGAGTGATAGATTATGAATTTGCAGAATTTGCGGGTATTTTTGAAGGTAGCAGAGCTGGAACATATCACGCGGGCGGCGGAGGAATTGGGGCTGAGTCAACCCGCGGTGACGAAGACGATTCAGAGTCTGGAGCAAGAGGCAGGTTTGGAGTTGATTGAGCGGCAGGGCAGACGGATTGCGCTGACACATGCTGGCCGTACCTTACAAGGTTATGCGCGTCAGATGTTTGCGCTGGAACGTGAGATGGAAGAGGCATTGAATACACTGCGAGATGTAGAGGCGGGCGAGGTGACGATCGCGGCAAATACGACAACGGGTGTTTATCTACTGCCACCGATTGTGGCGCGCTTCCACAAACGCTATCCGCATGTGGCTTTGAATATTTCTATTTTGAATTCGCAAGAAATCGTCGAGGAGACGTTGAACTGGAATATCGACATTGGGCTGGTTGAGGGTGATCCCATGTGGTTGCCCTCGGACCTACGCGTCGAGGTGTTTTCGTACGATGAACTGGTGCTGGTAGTGGCGCCAACACATGCATGGAATAAGCTTTCCACGGTGACGCCGCAGATGTTGGCGGACGGAGAATTGTTGTTGCGCGAACAGGGTAGCGCGATTCGTGAAGTAGTCGAGCAGGCGTTGCACCAACACGGCGTAAGGGCGCGCCCGTTGTTGACACTAACCGACAACGAGGCGATCAAACAGATGGCGATGAGCGGGGTTGGTGCGGGCATCGTCTCATGCCTCACAACGAAGCGCGAACTGGCTAGTGGTGAACTTGTGCGCTTGCCCGTTGTTGGACTAGACCTGCGTCCACAACTGAGTTTAATCCGGCGTGCCGACAAACAGCTATCGCGCTCGGCGCAGGCATTTTATACATTTTTGAGACCAATTTTGGATGCTGATACGGATGGTGCTAATGTGCGGGAGGAGGATGAGGTGGGGAATGTGCTATAGAAGGGCATGAAACATTTCAGGGTTGACCAGGGCGCCCGCAAGGGGAACGCCCCTCCCATATACGAATGCATCCACATTAGAATAACGTTTGCATCGTCACCATCGGGTCGGGTTTGCGTTGTGAGCCGTCGTGGTGGAAGAGGTAGGGATTGAGCACACCGTCTTCGTCGGTTGGCATGAGACCTGCCTCGTCGATGAAGCGGGAGGCTACGGCGTCACCGCCACGGTAGCGCAGGATAGATGAGAGATAGAGTTGTTTTTGGGCACGAGTGAAGGCGACGTAGGCCAGACGACGCTCCTCAGAGATGCCGGTTTGGACGATTGGACCATCCTCGGCAAGCGTGTAGGAGCGGCGGTGCGGGAAGATGCCTTCGGTAAGACCCATGACGAAGACGACAGGACTTTCTAAGCCCTTTGCTTTGTGAATGGTCATGAGGTTGACGCAGTCACGCTTGTTCTTGCTGCTCTCCTCGGCCTGCTCTTTGAGGCGAGTCATGGACGTGAGGAAGTGGCGGATGGTGTGGTGACGCTGGGCGATGTTGGCAAGTTCCTCTAGCTCGTCGTAGCGCCCCTCAAGCTTGGTTTCTTCCTTTGGAGCGGGCGTCTCGGTCTCTTCTTCGCTCTCGCTGTGCTTCCCATCGTAGTGGCGCAGGTGCATATCGTAGGCATACTGGCGCAAAAGCGTGATAGCCTGCACTGGAGAATTGTTGCATCCCTTCGCGACCCTTTGCAGGAGGGCGACAAAATCCTTGACGCCAAGCTGGAACTCTGCCGTGATGGTGTAGCTATGCTCCTCGCAATATTGCAGCAGGGGACGCCCACCAGCATGCGCCATTAATGTGCCAAAGAAAGTTGGAGTGAAGCGATGCGAGGTTTTGCCTGTGCGAGTGAAATACTCACGTGAGGGAATATTTGCCACGGTGCGAAAAGCTGTGTTTTGTTCACCACAATGAATAGGCGTAAACACGTCGTCCCATTTCTGTGGGCTGGGGCCTGTACGTGCTGCGAGGTATTCTTGGTGGACGCGGATGCCGTCGATGAGCGCGAGATAAGCCAGCATGTCGCGCGTGGTTTTGCGCTTGAAGAACGAGGAACCGCCAACGGTGCGATAGGGCACACCGTTACGGGCCAGCGCGATTTCAACCGAGGCAAGATGGAAGTTTGTGCGCGACAATACGAAGATATCCTGAAACGATAACTCCTCTTGTCGTTCGCGCCATGCCTTGACCAGCGAAGCGATACGGGTTGCAATCCCATCGGCTTCACGCTCCTGGTCCTCGTACGCCGTCACGGTTACGGGACCGCCATCGGGTTGTGTGGCGCGCAGCATTTTTTCGAAGCCGGGCGTTATCTCGTTGTGGCTAATCAACTTGTTGGCTGCTTCGAGAATCTGCGGCGTCGAGCGATAATTGTGTTCGATGCGATAGATGATGCCTTTAGGGTACATCTCGCGAAACGAGAGGATCGACGCCTCAGGACTGGCACCACGGAATTGATAGATGGCCTGATCGGGATCGCCCACCACGACAACGTTATTTTTCGGCGCGGCAATATATTGAATGAGCTTATACTGCGATGGATTTGTGTCCTGCGTCTCGTCGACCTGAAGGTACACGTATTTGCCCTGCCATGTCTTACGAAACTTGGGACTACTTTCGAGTAGTGATAGCGGCACATAGATCAGGTCGGAGAGGTCGTAGAGCTTGTCTTTATGCTTCGTCGCTTCGTAGCGCACAAAAAATTCCTGGTAGCGCTCGGCAAGGTCCTGCTCTATCATCAGGTGCGAACGAAAGAAGTCTGCCGATTGTTCAGGTTTTATCATGCCCTCTTTTGCCCGGTCTACCGCGCTCAGCACATCGGCGATCTCGACCTCCCAGTTCATGCCACGCGAGCGATCGCTGCGCCATGGACGTAAAATGTCTTCCGCAAGCCATTGACGTGGTTCACCGCTGATGAGCCGCTTATTCAGTTCTTGTGGTGCCCATTCGAGCTTTTCGCGCAGCATTTGGTGTCCCAGACCGTGGAAGGTCACGACGCGCAGTCCCTTCACATCCTTGGCCGCGAAGCCTCGCCCCTTTAATGCTTTGAGGGCACGTTTCTCCATCTCATCGGCGGCGGCGCGTGTAAAGGTCACGCAGAGAATAGCTTCAGGCGCGACCTTCTCGTCTGCGATCAAGCGCACGAGACGCTGTACAAGAATCGTTGTTTTGCCTGTCCCTGCGGCTGCCACAAACGCGGCTGGTCCATGAGTATGGGCAATCGCGGCAAGCTGCTGTGGGTTGGCGGTAAGCTGAACGGGTGGGGGAGTGGCGCGAGATGATGCTTTTGAACGGGTTCCCTGAGAGGCCATACGACTACAATCTACTTCCTAATTTCGGTGTTGCCAATGTGTCACGCGCCCTACTATAGCATGTCGCGGGGAACATTGGCAACTCTTGTGGGACC
>CAXTCR010000353.1:0-3621 GCA_964242555.1 uncultured Ktedonobacteraceae bacterium | reverse complement strand
CAGGCAGGGGAGCGTGATCGTTCTCCTGGATGAACTGTGCCATGTGTTTGCCCGCGCGTCGTCCAAACACGATCAGGTCGACCAGCGAATTGGTGCCAAGACGGTTGGCACCGTGGACGGAAACACAGGCGACCTCACCAGCGGCATAAAAACCCGGCAGGACGTTCCACTGTGGATCGATTGCAACGCGAGCATCGGTATCGGTTGGAATGCCGCCCATAGCGTAGTGCGCCGTCGGCTGGATTGGTACCGGCTCGGTGATTGGCTCGACACCGAGATAGTTGCGGGCAAAGTCGGTGATATCGGGCAACTTTTCGGCGATCTTTTTCGCGCCAAGGTGTCGTACATCAAGGAAGACAAAATCCTTGCCATCGACGCCGTTGCCATCCTTGACTTCTTGGACGATACACCGTGAGACGATATCACGCGGCGCAAGGTCCTTCAGCGTTGGCATATAGCGCTCCATGAAGTACTCGCCCTTACCATTAAGAAGCTTGCCGCCTTCGCCGCGTGCCGCCTCGCTCAGCAGGACGCCTACTTTGTAGATGCCCGTTGGATGGAACTGGTACATCTCCATGTCTTGCAGGGGAATACCACGTCGATAGGCTACCGACATACCGTCGCCCATGCAGGCGAAGGCGTTGCTGGTGACGCGCCATGCACGGCCATAGCCACCAGTAGCGAAGAGTACGGCCTTGGCATGGAAGGTATGAATTTCGCCTGTACGAATTTCGAGCGCGACCACACCGCACGCCTGTCCATCATTCATAAGCAGGTCGAGCATCAAGTACTCGTTGAAGAAGCGCACTTGATTTTTGATGGCGCTCTGATACATCGTTTGCAGAATCATATGACCTGTGCGGTCAGCGGCGTAGCAGGAGCGGCGCACAGGGCCTTCGCCATAGTTGCGGGTATGGCCACCGAAGCGACGCTGGTCAATGCGCCCATCGTCTGTGCGGTTGAAGGGAAGGCCACGATGCTCAAGCTCATACACGGCATCGATGGCTTCACGTGCCAGGACCTCGGCGGCAGGCTGATCGACAAGATAGTCGCCGCCCTTCACGGTGTCATACATATGCCATTTCCAGTGATCTTCTTCCTGGTTGCCGAGGGCAGCAGCTACACCACCCTGTGCCGCGCCTGTATGGGAGCGCGTAGGATAAACCTTTGTCAGGACGGCGACGCTAGCTTGAGGTAACTGCATGGCCGCCATGAGGCCAGCACCGCCGGAGCCAACGATGACAACATCAAACTTGTGATACATAATGAGTCCTCGTTATTCTACCTAGGTGTGCATGCAGGGCCAAGGTTGCCTGTATGCTGAAAGGTAATGAGAGTGATTGTGCCCAACATAAAAAAGACAAGCAGTAAGACGCCCGCTGTAGAAAGCAACGCGAGACGTGTGCCGCGTGCATGCACGTAGTCGTCAATTACCACGCGCAGACCATTCATACCATGGGTGAGTGCCAATGTTAAGAGCACCCAGTCGAAGAGCCGCCAGAGAGGATTGTCATAGCGCATGGCCACAAACTGATAGGTGGTGCAGTGAACATCATTGGTAACATGCATGATGAACAGGTGAATAATAGCCTGAAAGAGAAGCACGACGCCGGAGACGCGGAAAAAATACCATGAGAAGGTTTCAAGTCCGCCGCCTGCCGGTCGTGGGCCACGACCAGTAGATATGTTTAACATAGTACAAACTCCTCTTTAATACGTTTACAATGCCATCCAGGGGGATATGCTCAATCAAACCCCTACAGAATTAATGGCCGGAACTCGCGGTAGGCACATGGGTGAACCAGTATAGTCCGGGCACGATGACGTAATAAGACATAGGAACAAATACAAGAACAGTTAGCACGAGTACGCCGATAAACATAGCTCGCTGGTAACGTGCACCCTTCCTCCAAAAGTCGATGAACATGATGCGCACACCGTTGAAGGCGTGGAACAGGACCGCGCCGATGAGTGCCAGGGAGAGCAAGCGTACAATGATTTGGTCGAACAACACAATGCCTTCATTGTACACTTGTTGACCAAAGCCCAGCAGCGAGATATCGACGATATGAATAAATAAGAATAGCAAAATGCCGAGTCCTGTCACGCGATGCAGGAGCCAGGACCACATACCTGATTGACCTTTGTACATCTTTTCCTCAATTCTGGGATGGGGAGGGATGGGGTATGATGGAACGTATGGCTGCTCTTATTAGTAGCACCCCATCGTGCCTTCCTAGCCAAGTGTTGTAAGTTATGTACTCCTATTATACGTCAGGGAGTTGAGTCGCGCAAAGGGTTAAAAATATTTCCACGTTGCTTTGCACACGTTCAAACGGCATCAGCCTTTAAATGTGCGTAAAGCAACGTGGAAATATGGTATTCCATATCATTGTTATGATATTTGGGTAGATGCAGGATGGGACTGGTCATGGTATAATGTAAAGGCATAAGTAATTACCTATATAAGGGAGGTTTAGTATGGCGGGTAGATACGCCAAGAAGGAATCGTTACAGGTGCCGTTGGATTCCTTTACTCCACAAACTGCAATTCCTGCGCGCGCTACACGTCAGCTTCCAGACCCTAAAACACAACAGCTAGAAGCATACGAGGAGATCGAAGAGGAGTATTATGAGGATGATGAGTTTGAGCCTGAAAAGGTAGGCTATAAGCTCAGCCTTGCTGTCGATAAGGTACGTTCGCTGGTTGTCCCTCCCAAGCCTCTCCGCTTTACTCCATCTGCCACGCCAGCACCAGTTTCGGCATATGTAAAGAAGTCACAGGTTGTCGATCAATATGCTGTACACCCGCTTGAACAACACAAGCCGTGGTTGTATCGTTTCATCATAATTGCCTTTGTAGTTGTCATTGGGCTTGGTGTTCTACTTTCAGCGGCAATGCTCCAGCGCTCGGGTGATGCGCAGCTCGTCAACCTGCCGGGTGTTGGTAAGGTATACGATGTGCAGGTGGGCGGCGCGCTGGCACAACAGGTGCAGCAGACGAATGGCCCCATTACCCCGAAAGTACCGCTAAAGACTGGGCCGTATTCTGTGCTTGGCTCCCCTTCTATCAATGCTGCTTTTATTGATCGTGTACTCTCCACGAACAATTCGCCAGCCGTTGGTAAAGGACAAGCACTTTATGATTTAGGGGTAAAATACGGCATTGATCCGGCCTTTGCGCTGGCCTTCTTTCAGCATGAAAGTTCCTTCGGAAAAGCTGGTGAAGCTGCCACAACCCTTTCGCTGGGCAACTTGCGCTGTATACCGGATGCGGCATGTGTCAATACCTCTGGTGGGCAGTGCCAGACAGGGCAAAGTTGCTATGCGTCATTTCCCACATGGGAGGCTGGCTTCGAAGCGTGGTACAAGCTTATTCGCAATCTCTATGTTGCCGTTTGGGGCCTGACTACCGTTGACCAGATCATTCCCAAGTATGCACCCGCTGCCGATAACAACGACGAAATGGCTTATATCAATGCATTGAAACGCGAGCTAGATGCATGGCACGCAGGGCAACTCTACGCGTAAGGACCAACGAAGCATGATACAGCCCCGCATCTCTGTGCGGGGCTGTATCATGCTTCGTTGGTCCTTACGAGACCCTGCTCAATCGCCTTA
>CAXTCR010000352.1:0-3644 GCA_964242555.1 uncultured Ktedonobacteraceae bacterium | reverse complement strand
AGAGAGTGCGCATAATAGCGCGAGTAGTGGTAATACAGGCCAGGGGAATGCCCCTCCCATAGACATCACGTATATAGTAGGGGCATTCCCCTTGCGGGCGCCCTGGTTCAATTGATCCCTTACATTAAGGCACGTGGAGCATTTCCCTTGTGGATGCTCTTGTTTCCATCGAGTCCTTACGTTGACGTTCATCGAAAATGTTCCTCTTTATATCAAGCCTTTGGTGTCAATGATGCCCATGTTGTGTTGCCGAGCGCGAGGCTGTAGACTTCTGTTGGGTATGAGATGGACAGGTAGACGGTTTGTCCGTTGTCCGCGTCTACAGCTACGTTGCTGTAGCTGCCTGCATTGCTATTGTTGCTTTTGAGGGCTGGCAGGTCGGTCCATGTTTTGCCACCGTCGGTACTGCGGGTGATGTGCAGGTATGAATGGCTGTAGAGCACATCTGGCTGTGAAGACGAGGCTACTAATTGAGGGTGGTAATCCTGACTTACTGAAGTAAAGGTCTTGCCTCCGTCTTTTGACACGTAGGTACCCTCGTCACCAGAGGCATAAATGGGACTGCGGGGACCGGATGTAGCCATTGTGAAGATACTGCTGGTAATCGCCTGCAGGACTTGCCAGTGCTTGCCACTATCGCTACTGCGCGCCAGTCCGTCGCTGCCGTAGATCAGCAATTGTCCAGGTGCACCTGGAACGGCGATCATGTTTGTAACGTTGCCAAAGGGGAGCGTACCGGTGTCGGCAAAGTGTTGACCATTGTCGTGACTGACCTTGAGACCATTCGTGCTCAAGGTGCGCACGTAGATATACACCTCGTTTGGGTCATCGTTGCCTGCGAGGGCGAAGGGAATGCCATCGAGCGCGGCTGTAAAGTTCGATGTCTTGTTGACGAGACTCCATGTGCGTCCCTGATCGGCGCTTGTGTAGAGTCCGAGCACGCCCGAGATATGACCTGTGACAGACGGTTGGGTGAGCAAGTAAAGGCGATTGTTATTGAAGGGACTGGCAACCAGCGAGAAGTTCATCACGCCCTGCATGAGCTGGTTGGGACCACCGGATACCTGTGTCCATGACTTGCCGCTATCCTGTGAGCGGAACGTCCCATAGTGCGTTGATAGCAGCAGCACGTGATTGGGGAAGGACAGCAAGGAGTGCACGTGATTCGAGGCTATACCAAAGCCGTTGACCGGAGCCTGCGTAGGGGTAGCAGGTTGCGAACTGCTATTGGAACTGTCACAAGCCCCCAGGAGCAGTGCTAAGACCCCTACTATAAGCCAAATATGCGGTTGAATGCTATGTTTATGTTTCATTATGATCACAATCTATTGATACAGAAGGGCCGCCCACTGCCTTCATGATTCGCCGAATGCAGCTTAGGGACTAACCCTACTATACACGGACGTCCGTGTATAGTAGGGTTAGTCCCTTTTTGGGCGTCCGTTTACTAAAGTAATTTTTACATGTATTATCACATCCAATTGTTTGCGGAGTGTGATACATCAGGCCCGTACCGATTTTGTGAATGTTCCGTAAGCGTATCAGATAGTCGAGTCGGGTGTGGTAAATGTCACGGTGGCGTGACTTAAGCCTCCACTCTGGGTGCGAACGTCTATGCGAACACTCCAGTGACCGCTCATGTCGAGTTGATCGCTGCCTTTGAATTTTCCTCCGCCAGCGGGTTGCAGGTTGAGGTGGCGCGTGCCCATGTCCATATCTTCCATTGTATTGTAGAGCGAGACGCCCACACTACTATCCGGTTGTCCTTTACTATTTACTACGGATACGGTGAACTCGTTGTTGCCAAAATGGTTTGGAGTAACGTTGAATGTAAGCGAGAATTGACCATCAGTCGTCTTAACCGTTTTTGTAAAGGGATTTCCAGGTGCGGTAGGTACAGGCTGTATAGTCTGCTGAGCTGGTGCTGTTGTCGTTGGGACAAGCGTACCGGAGAAGACGGTGAGCAAGCCGGTACAGAGCAAGACAACGACACCGAGTAGTGGTTCCCAACGAAGTGTGTTTATGAGTTTTCTTCCCTGTCGCTCGACACTGCGTTCAATCGTGCTCACTCCCTGCTTGGAAAGCGTTGCCACATTCCCATTACCCACAACAACGGCAGGTGCTTCCTCTCGCGCTCTATACTTCTTATAGTCTTTAGCCAATCTAGGGCGTAGGATGAACACATGATAGGCACTGGTTGCGAGTAAGCCTGCGACCAGGAGTACTTTGACGATCAAGACCCGTCCGTATGTGGTTGCCAGCAGCTGTGCGAACGAGTCCATGCGTGTTGTGGCGTTGAAGGGACCTGTTATTGTCATGATGATAACGCCTGCGAATGCTAGAGGAGAATAGCGTGGCAAGACTGCTAGCAGGGAGCGAATGCGCTCCTGGAGTGGAACACGCATAATGACAGGGAGATAGGTTGTCGCGATGTAGAGCATACCGCCTATCCAGAGGGAGGCGGCCAGGAGATGAAGCCAATCAGATAGTACGGCGAGCAAAACGACGTTTTTGCTCACGGCTGCTGCGTGACCAGAGAGTGTGAGGGCGATCAACAACGCGAGACCTAGCAACAGGTTGGTCCATGAAAAAATCTCTGTAAACGCTTTACTCCTGCGTTTGGCGAGAAGGGCACATGCGGTAAGGAGTATGGCCAGGAGAAGCACAATTTGGCGCATAATCCAGTAGTGTCCAAACTGACCACTACTGACGAGGCCAAATAGAACAGAAGGTGAGAAGGCTTGTGCCAGTCCAACTCCGCTTAAGGTTAAGGCTTGTCCAACTAGAACACCGATATCCGCGAAGAAGATCAGTAGCAGAGTGGGTAGGGAGAAGAGGCGGTCAAAACGTCCCTCCGTTTGTTGCAGTATAGCCAGTTGCTCCCCGTCTCCACTCTCGGTTAACTGTAAGACAAAGGCGCGCCAGAGTTGTGCGCCGACCCAGAAGACCGCGCCCAGCTCGACCAGTGTGATCATAATCAAGCTAAAGAGGGTAGGGCCATCGAGTTGTCCTGATGAGGAACCTCCTGCACTGCCGAGCGTATCCTGACCGGGCAATGGGCCAGTAATGTTTTGTGTGCTACCATCGGGGTTGGCGACGGTAAAGATAAATGAGCCGGTCAACACATGGCCATCAGCGGCTGATTGGGTGCGCCAAATTACGACGTATACGGCGGGTGGCAGATTTGGCGGCAGGTTTATGTCCATCTCTGTAGCGTCGCTTGAAGCAATATGCGCATTATTGGAGTCAACACGGGTTCTGCTCGCATTAAGGACTCGAGCTGTGCTATATGTTGGGTTTAGCGATTCCGTGAACCACATACGCACAACTGTTGGTGCGGTAGTGAGTACAGAACCTTTTGCTGGATCGGAACGCAATAGAATGGCGTGTGCTTCGCTGACGCCCGGAAAAAGGAATAGCAAACAAAAAGCAAGTGGTAGCGCTCTATACAATGTGCCTCTTAGCAGGCGCGAGAGATTTTTCATGAGATATCCTGGATTTGGGCGGGTGTGATGAATCAGACCCGTACCACAGCAATTATTTCGTATGTATTTGGGTGTGATGAATCAGACCCGTACAGGGTGTAATGGAATTGAGGAGTGGTCATAAATTCCTCAAACATTGATGAGTTTTCAAGCCACACC
>CAXTCR010000351.1:0-3662 GCA_964242555.1 uncultured Ktedonobacteraceae bacterium | reverse complement strand
CAATGGCATATGTCACCGGTAAAGTGTGAACCAGCCCATAAAAAAGAGCCTGTCAGATGACAGGCTCTTTTTTATGGGCTGGTTGATGGTTTAACCGACGCTGCCGGACATCTCTAGCTGGATCAGGCGATTCAATTCAACCGCGTACTCCATCGGGAGTTCCTTGGTGATTGGCTCGATAAAGCCGTTCACAATCAGTGAGTATGCTTCCGACTCGTCAAGACCACGGCTCATAAGGTAGAAGAGTTGATCCTCACCAACCTTCGAGACGGTTGCCTCGTGCCCGATCTCGGTCTGATTCTCCTCGACACGAATGGTCGGGTAGGTATCTGTGCGCGCATTCTCGTCAAGCAACAGCGCATCACAGCGTACACTCGACTTGGTGTGATGAGCACCCGGATTAATGCGAACCAGTCCGCGATAGGAGGCGCGACCGGTACCCTTCGAAACCGACTTCGACAGGATTTGTGAAGTGGTGTGAGGAGCAAGGTGTGTAATCTTTGCACCTGCATCCTGGTGCATTCCGTCGTTGGCGAAGGCAACCGAGAGCACGTCGCCGCGTGCACCTGGCTCCATCAACAGGACGGCTGGATACTTCATCGTGACCTTGGAGCCGAGGTTGCCATCGACCCATTCCATCGTGGCGTCGCGGTATGCCGCTGCACGCTTGGTCACGAGGTTATACACATTCTTCGACCAGTTCTGAATGGTTGTGTAACGAACACGTGCACCCTCCATGACCTTGATTTCGACAACCGCGCTGTGCAGGCTATCACTGGCATAGGTCGGGGCGGTACACCCCTCAACATAGTGGACATAGGACCCGGGAGCGGCAACGATCAGCGTGCGCTCGAACTGGCCCATGTTCTGGGCGTTGATGCGGAAGTACGCTTGCAGAGGAATCTCGACGCGCACATTCTCTGGCACATAGACGAAGCTACCACCGCTCCAGACCGCGCTATTGAGCGAGGCAAACTTGTTGTCCGAGGGCGGGATAACCGTGCCAAAGTGCTCCTTGATGATGTCGGGATACTCGCGCAGGGCGGTGTCCATGTCGGTGAAGATGACACCGAGTTTCTCAAGGTCCTCACGCACCTTGTGATAGACAGCCTCACTCTCATACTGCGCCGTGACGCCCGCAAGATATTTCTGCTCCGCCTGTGGAATACCGAGGCGATCAAAGGTGTCCTTGATCTCGGAGGGAATATCATCCCAGTTCTTGCCCTGCTGTGCGACGGGTTTAATATAATAGTAGATATTGTCGAAGTCGATGCCTGAGAGGTCTGCACCCCATGTTGGCATTGGGCGCTTCTCAAAGAGGTCCAGGCTCTTGAGGCGGAACTGGCGCATCCAGTCTGGTTCGCCCTTCATCTCGGAAATTTGCTCGACGACCTTCTTTGTTAGTCCCCTCTCGGACTTATATGCATAGTTCTCGGCTACGTGGAAACCGGCGGGATAATTGCCCTGCTCCAACTCAAATGCCTGACTCATGTACTTACTCCATATAGCTGCTAACGGTCTATCATAAAGAACTGCATAGCAGGCCCTTAGCACGCACTACTAATCCTTACTTACTTACTCGGATTTAATAGTATTATATGTTTTTTGGAGAGGAATGTCAAGGCATCATACGAAAGGCTAGCAGCCCTTTGATGTGCCCAAACCGTATCTTGAAACCCGTTCGTTTAATTTGGAGTTCGTGTTCGCCATCGTTTCTGAAGTCCGTTTTGTTGCTGAATAAGACGTTGCTCGCTCCCTGCAATCACTTGCATAGCTCTCTTATTCTTTATCACCTTCTGCATGATTAAATAGGCATCCTGCGGCGAATCTTGCCACGCCGTCAGCTTAGCGACGATGGCAGCAGTGATGTTGAAGGGAATATTTGCAAACACTTTATACGGCTGCTGTGGCAGTTGATAGTCCAGAAAATCTCCCTGATAAAGACCTCTTAGGGCCGATTTGTTACGCTGTAACAAGCCATTGTGGGGCTTGACGATTATTCTATGACTTGCTATTATTGGCAACAGCGACAAGAGGCATTACATACCCTTGAGCTACAAAAACGCGCCCATAGCTCAGTGGATAGAGCAACCGCCTTCTAAGCGGTTGGCCGCAGGTTCGATCCCTGCTGGGCGCGCTTAAAAAGAGATGAAGCGAGCGTAAGCCTCTCTTCATCTCTTTTGTATTCACCTAAAACTCCTCAGCACTTGTGAAATCTTCACTCGCATTGCTATAATACGGAAGAAAAAACAAGCAAAAGAGCATAATAAATACATGGATAAACACAACTGGTGGCAAACACTGGCGCGCATAACACTGTGGGGACATGTGATTGGCGTGGCTGGCTTTTATACATACGTGTGGCTGCGTACACTGCCACGCGATGAGGACCGGCTCAAGAAGTTGCCGTTACGTAAGAACGTGCCTACGTTGAGCAGCGTAGAGCAGATGAAGGAGCCGACCGTTTCTATTATCGTACCAGCGCGTAACGAGGAAAATAATATCGCACGCTGCGTCCGCTCATTGTTAGAACAAGACTATAGTCAGTTCGAAGTGATTGCGGTTGACGACGGCTCGACTGATGGGACAGGTCGTATCCTCGACGAGATTGCGCGCACACATCCACAGGGCAATCGCCTCTGGGTACTGCGCTTACGCGATGAGTTGCCCGAAGGCTGGGCAGGCAAGCCACATGCCATACACATGGGTGTGCAGGAGGCACAGGGCGAATGGCTGCTGTTCACTGATGCCGACACGTGGCATGCGCCTAATGCCTTGCGCTCCAGCGTCACTCAGGCTGTGCGCGAAGGCATGGACCTGTTCACCGTTGGTACACAGCAGGAACTGCCGACCTTCTGGGAGCGGGTATTGATGCCAATGGCGTATCTTGGCATCAGCATGCAGTATCCGCCGCGCTTGGTCAATGATCCCAAAAGCGATGTTGCGGTTGCCAATGGTCAATACCTGCTCATTCGCAGGGCAGTGTACGATATTGTCGGGGGCTATGCGCGACCCGACCTGCGTGGGACGTTGCTGGATGACCGCGACCTCGCGCATGTGGTTAAGTCGACAGGCTTCAAACTGCACTTTGTGGATGGGCAGGACCTTGTACACGTCCACATGTATCAGGGGTTGCGCGACACATGGCGCGGCTGGCGCAAAAATGCCTATCTCGGTAGTCGCGGCGGCCTGTCCTTTGTGCTGCTCGAACTGTTTGGCCTGCCTATGATAACCATTGTACCGTTTTTGTTACCACTGCTGGCTCGTCTAACCCGTACACGTAACAGTGGAGGCATCCGTTCTGCAGAAACAAACACTGCCACTCTAATAGAACTTGTCCCGCTACTGGCATACCGGCTCTGGCTTAATGCCATGCTGCGAGTGCCGTGGTATTACGCGTTTACCCATCCTCTAGCCGGAGCTATTTTCGAGGGTATACTGGGCGAATCGACGTGGCGTGTCCTCACGAGGAAGGGCGTCGATTGGCGCGGCAGACAGTACAGCGATGGAAAAGCAAGCGCGAGTGAACCCACGGTTTCTAGTGGTGCCTTGTAGGGACCGAATTACGCACCCTAAAAAATTCCTCTGGGGAACGGATGCCCCCATAGGCGTTAACGTAAGGCTCGAATGGGGACCAGGGCGCCCCTCCCATACATACACCC
>CAXTCR010000350.1:0-3680 GCA_964242555.1 uncultured Ktedonobacteraceae bacterium | reverse complement strand
GTTAGTTAACGTCGAAGTTGGAAGTGTGTTCTCAGCCTTCGAAGATGGAGTCGATGACAGGTGTGTGCCTTCTTGGGTTTCCACAAATTTGCCTTTCTTGCTAAACGAGAAATAGGAATGCTCCACTAACGTCCTTGACATTTCAATAACAGATGTTGATATATATTATAATATGAAAGAATAACTTGTAAACACTACAGACGTTGCTTGCATAGAACTTAAGACAGAAAGGGAAGCAAGGATGAGCACCCCTATAACTTCAGCAAATATATTTAGTGAGAGTACAAAATTCACGGGACCGATTATCGATACAGACATACATGAGACATTCTCTTCCTGGCATGACCTTGTACCATATCTGAAGGAGCCGTGGCGCGGACTGATTATTAATGGTTCGTGGAAAGGTGCCATTCAGTTAACGGCACACTGGGCGAGTCATGGTGTGAATCGGGTTGATGCAAATCCTGAGCCGAGTGGCGGGGCTGGCTCTAGCTATGAGTTGCTGAAAGAGCAGGTGCTCGACCTGTATCCGATTAAGTACGGTATTCTCACAGGACAGTTTATGCCAGGGATTATGCCGATGCAGTTCGAGTTCGCGACGGCACTGGCTTCAGCTTACAATAATTTTATATTTGAACACTGGCTGCCACGCGACAGACGACTGCTTACCAGTATGCATGTTGCACCACAGGACCCACAGGCTGCCGCACGCGAGATTGATCGCGTCGGGGATCACCCGCAGGTCGTGCAGGTTATTTTGCCCATCGCGCAGTCAGCATACGGTGATCCCTTTTATCACCCAATATTCGAGGCAGCGCAACGTCACAATCTTGTAGTTGCACTACATCATTCTGGTCCAGTACAGAGTGCGCTGGGGCAAGGACGTTATTATATTGAATGGCATGTCAATGTGCCGCAAGGCGCGATGTCGATGCTGACAAGCTTTGTGGTCAACGGCGTCTTTGACAAGTTCCCCGCGTTGAAATTCGCCATTCTTGAGAGTGGTTATAGCTGGTTGCCGCACCTAATGTGGCGACTCGACCAGAACTATCGTTCGCTGCACCAAGAAATTCCCTGGGTGAAACGTCTTCCCTCGGAATATATTCGTGAACGCGTGAAGTTCTCTACGCAGCCCACTGAGGATGTGAGTGCGCAGAATTGGCTGCGTATTATCGACATGCTCGAGAGCGACCGCATGCTGCTCTTTGCGACCGACTACCCGCACTGGGATTTTGACGTGCCAGAAGAGTCAATTCCACGAGGGTTGCCAGCAGACCTGCGTCACCGTATTCTCTACGAAAATGCACGCGAACTCTACGGGCTTAACTAGGAAGAGGGGGAATATGGAGTATCATGTATGTTCTGTTGGGGATATTCCACGTGGTGAGAAGAGGGCTTTTACCGTGAAAAACATTCCCGTTATTGTAGTGCACAGTCAGGCGGGAGCGTTTTATGCCACCTATAGAATATGCCCTCATCAGCGTGGCGACCTGGACTACGGCTTGCTCGGCGGTTTGACTGACGCAAACACCCCTGGCAAGGAGTTTGAGTACATACGCGAGGGTGAAATCCTGCGCTGCCCCTGGCATAGTTTTAGCTATGATGTGACAACTGGTGTATGCCTTACCGCTCCCGACAAGCTGCGTGTCAAAACGTATCCTGTGCTGATACATGAGCAAGAGGTATTTTTGGACATATAGACTTGGTCGACCGCTTGCCAATTTTCAATAGCAAGCGGTCGACCAAGTCTATATGCTTAATTCCATTTAATCCATGCGTGCAAGTCTGCGTTCAAAGAAGCTTGATAATAGGGCCAGTGGATAGCAGATGAGTAGAAAGATGAGCGCGCCAAATATGTAGACAAAAAGTTGTCTTTGTGGATTCGACGCCTGCGTACTTGCTATTGCAGTGGTTGTCTGCTGCAACTCGATGACGCCACCAATGACCGAGAGCAGAGCGGTATCCTGCACAAGCGTAATAAAATAGTTTGTAAATGGTGGGATTGTGATGCGGATTGCTTGTGGCAGGACGATGTGGCGCATCGTTTGTCGCGAGTTCAAACCAAGACTCAGGGCAGCCTCACCCTGTCCCCGATCTACCGACTCAATACCTGCACGGAAAACCTCTGTCAGGTATGCACCATAATTAAAGCTCAAGCCAATAATGCCATAGAAGGCAGCATCGAAGGGTAATGGGTCTGGCAGTAAGCTGTTGCTTTGTAGTGCTGTCATTATTTGATACGCTATATTATAGGGATCAAAGCCTATTGCTTGTAGTGCTGTACTAACACCAAATCCCCACAGCAACAATTGCACCAGGATAGGCGAGCCACGTATCACCTCAACGTAGATAAACGCAAGCCAACGTATAGGCGCGAAGCGAGAGAGACGTGCCAAAGCACCAATCAATCCAAAAATGGTCGCAAGGAACATGCTTAAGATTGATAGCACAATGGTCAGGCCGGCCCCTTCAAGCATGACAGGCAAGTATAGCAGCAACGCATCATGGTAAGAATACAAATAGTAAAAAAATCCTACAAACACAAGTGTCAGAATGACAAAAAACCCGTAGTCCGATGCGGCAAAACTAGAACGTACGCTCAATAAACCGTGTCGCTCAGGAACGGCTGCTCTTTGCATCTACTTTTCTCCTCTATAGTGCCGCTCGTAGCCGACGTTCAAATGACCGTGCGAAATAAGAGATGGGCATACTCAGCAGAAGATAACAAACAATAGTTAGGAAATAGATTGGTAACAGGTTACTCCCATTATGGTTACGCCAGAAATCAAGCTTAGAAGTCAGTTCAAAGCCGCCGATAACACTTACAATAGCGGAGTCTTTCAGCATATAGATCAGGTCATTGGCAAAAGGCGGTATCATAAGAGGAATGGATTGTGGAAAGATGATACGAAAGAAGGCTTGCTGATCGGTCAAACCTAATGATAATGCAGCCTCACCCTGTCCTTTGTTGACAGAGGCAAAGCCAGCGCGAAATACCTCAGCCTCATATGCTGAATAGTTCAGAGCAAGTGTTGCGATGCCTGCAGTCCACGCGTTGTCATAGGGTGCGAGGCCATAGTTCGCGAGAAATAGGCTTAGTCCATAATAAAGAAGAAATATTTGTGCGATCATTGGCGTACTACGTACCACCTCGATGTAGATGCGGGCAGGCGTGTTCAACCAACGAATGCGCGAGTTACTGGCTTGCGCGAGTAAGAAGCCTAGGATCAAGGCAAGAGAGAACGAGACCGCACAATAAATAATGGTATTTTTGATACCGTCGAGAAAATCTGGAAGAGCCTGGAGAATGAGAGCCATATATCTGTATCCTTTTAGTGCCTAAGAGAGCGAGAGTTTTGCTGCCACCTTTTCGCCATTAGTGAAAAGGTGGCAGCAAAACCCTCGCTCTCTTTTATCACATTATGCCAATCTCAGCCTGTTGCTCATTCATAAGCTGCCACTTCGTGTAGATTTTCTTCAAGGTACCATCTTTCTTCAGATTGGTAAACGCTTGATTGATCTGAGGCAACAATTTTGCAGCGTTAGCACTACTCTTGTTGAAGCCAACGTAGTAGTTATCAGGATAGATCGGCTTGCCCAGAAGAGTAAGTTGTGGAATTGGTGTTGCGCCAGCTCCTGAACCAAGCACATAGTAGGCTGCGATTGGCAGGTCAAGGAAG
>CAXTCR010000349.1:0-3693 GCA_964242555.1 uncultured Ktedonobacteraceae bacterium | reverse complement strand
CTAAGTAGTTTAGTAAGGCAAGTTGAAGGCACGCTATCTCCTGCTACATATATAGAAAAGGTGGCTTGGGCGTATTGGGCGTTCGCACTCGCCAATCAGAGCTACTATAAAGTGATGTTCTGCGGTGCCATTCCCAACTTTCATCCAAGTGAAGTGAGCATACAAACTACAACGACTGCTCTTGAAACCATTGTATTCAACATGCAACACTATATGGCGCAAGGCTTGCTTTTGTACACTGATAATCCAGTAGTTGTTACACGCTCCCTTTGGGCACCCTTACATGGCGTCATCAGCCTATATCTTCTGGGACATTTTCCTACATGTGAGGAAGCAAAGGCAGTCTTTGAACGGGCTATTAGCGCACTTATTGCTTCCATTGTTCCTACTACATAAGTCGCACCGTAACTTATTTTTTGAGTAAACGAACTTTTTTGTTTCGGTAACAATGTTACCAGAAAGCAATCTAGTTACTGATAACAGCATAGAAGGAGAAATGTTTCAATGTTTGCATATGGAGAGAAAACTGCACTTATCACAGGCGCATCATCAGGAATTGGATACGCCTTTGCCCATGCTCTCGCTAGTCGTCACATGCACCTTATCCTGGTTGCACGTTCCGAAGAACGTTTAAATGCACTTGCAACCGAGTTGTCAAATAAGTTTAGCGTCACAACCAATGTTATAGCTGCCGACCTTGGGAAAGAAAATGCTGCACAGTCAGTAGAACAAGAAGTTGAGCGAAGAGGGCTTACGATTGATCTTTTAGTGAATAACGCGGGTTTTGCCAACAATGGCTATTTCGAAACAATTCCTGCTGAACGCGACCATCAACAGGTAATGGTCGATGTCACGACAATCGTTGATATGGCGCACGCCTTCATTCCACCTATGGTTGCACGTGGTGAGGGAGCAGTCATTAACGTGGCTTCAACCGCTGCTTTTCAGCCACTTCCCTACATGGCAGTCTATGGAGCAAGCAAGGCTTTCGTGCTTTCCTTCTCACAGGCGCTCTACGAAGAGTATAGAAGCCGTGGTATTCGCGTTCTCGCGCTATGCCCCGGAGCGACGGAGACGCCCTTCTTCGAGACAGCTGGCGACTCAGCTTCGGTTGGCAAACGACGTACCCCGGAGCAAGTAGTAAACACAGGACTACGGGCACTTGAGCAGGGACGTAGCGTCGTCATTGATGGTGCCTCAAATGCATTAACAGCACAAATGCCACGCCTGTTCCCTCGTCAGCTCGTCGCCCGCATTGCTGGACAAATGATACGCCCTCGAAAATGACAATCGAGGGCGCACACATATACAACTGAATAAGGACCAAGATGGAAAAACAATGTACTGTTATTGCAACTACTAATCCATAGCCATACCACCATCAACTGAAACGTAAGCACCAGTTACGAACCCTGTCTCATCACTCACATAGGCTGCAATAGCCTTCGCTACATCCTCAGCACTCGCAAGACGCCCTAATGGAGTCATTCCGATAAGACGGTCTCGTAACGCTTGCGGTTGATGTGCAGTGCGCTCAGTAGTCACATAGCCCGGCGCAATAATATTTGCTGTAATTCCTGCAGACCCATATTCCTGCGCCACATAGCGTGCAAATTGTGTAATCGCTGCCTTCGCCGAACCATGTGCAGCAAATCCAACTTGGGGATGTCGAGCTAGTCCTGTTGAAACATAAACAATACGTCCATACCCATTTTGAACCATAAGTGGCGTAACAGCTTTTGTCATATTAAACGCCGCACTCATGTCATCATTCAACTTCTGCGAAAACTCTTCCCAAATCATCTCTGAAATTTGCTTTTGTACAAAAGACATTGCGGCATTACTTACTAACACATCTATAGAGCCAAATACACGCTGAGCCTCGGCCACCATTCGCTCGACCTGCTCCTTATTCCGCACATCTGCCCCTATCGCAATAGCCTCACTCCCTATCTCTCTAACAGACCGCACCACTTCTTCTGCACTCTTCTCATCGCTATTGTAGTTGACGACGATGCGCATACCTTTCGATGCAAGCACCCTTGCCGTTGCCGCTCCAATCCCATGACTCGCACCCGTAATCAATGCTACTCTTTGTTTCGCCATTGTAAGCTAAAAATCCTTACTAGATGTTGTATTAAAACAAAATACACCTATAGGAAGGTGTATTGTTATCTTTATACTAATACGAAAAATATGCCCTAAAGTGTTTCAATCTCGTTAAAAGCACTTCAGATGCCTACAAAGGAGTACGTTTCGGCTTCCCTCTTTGGACCAAACTATTGCCCATAGGAAATGTTAGCATTGGCAGCGTAAGCTCCCTGTATCACATCACCATCTGCAAACAACTTACGAAATTCTCGCAATGCACGCTCTTTCGTCGCATCATCTACATTACTAAAGAATATTTGTGAACCATAATCGCCTATTTCCTGCACAACCCACTCATATTTATAGTAAGCAATCGCAATAGGATTTATTTTGTACTGCTGTGTCTTATTATAGCCACGCAAGAAGTCTTTTTGCTGCTTGCCAGTAAAAAACATGAGGTCTCGTTCCCTCGGTGCAAGCATCACACCATCCCAATCTATCAGCACTATTTCGTTGTTGTCCGTAACAAAAATATTTGACTCATTCGGGTCTGCATGACACAGGACAAGTTCAGGCCTCTCTTGTCTCAACAGACTTCCAAGCTCTGTCGTCCTGGACAATATCGCCTGTATCTCTTGCTCTTTACTTTGTATGAATTTAGCAAGCTCATGAGATGTTCGGGCTAAGCCATTGATGCTAGCATGTGCAACAACACTTTTTGCTGTGTCTGCCCAGACTGGTACAAACTTCTCGCTTGATAGCGTCTTTATAACATCCTCTGAAAGCACTGTTGAATGCAACAAGGCAAATATGCTACCAATCTCTTGCCAACGATCAAACGAGGCATCGTCCATCACCGTCTTTCCCCACAAGTATGGATAGACCATAATCTCATGCCCTACAACACTTTCCCATGGCACATCTTGTCTATTAGATAGAGGTGGAACGACAAAGTGATATCCAAGTTCATTACGTAAAAATTCGGGAATAGCAACAGAAGCAGGATGAAGTTTATGACGCAGAATTTTCACAAACCAAACATGTTCATGTACATCTACTGTCTTATAGTTCCAGGATGCCTCGCCAACAGGAGTAAATTGAAGCGTTTCGACGCCCAAACCATAACTCTCACGAAGAATTGTAACAATTTGGGCGTCAGAGACAAAAAAAGGTCTTTGAAACATGAACGTCTTACACTAAACCCATCAAACACCACACATCCAACGGAGCTGTCTTATTTTTCACATACAGAGGCGCCATCTGTGCCGCACGTACAAACGAACGTACCCTCTGCAACGTGGTACCATTAACCAGTATATTGTTATCCGAGGCATTCGATTGGAGCCGCGATGCCACATTGACCGCATCGCCTATCGCCGTGTAGTTCTGCAACCGCCCCTGCGAGCCAACATTGCCCACCGTCGCAGAGTCAGTATTCACACCAAAGCCGAACGAGATCGGTAAACCCTGCGACTCGCTCCTCTGGTAGTTAAGCACCGCCATACGCATCTTCCACGCGGCGCGGATCGCACGGATCGCATGGTCCTCTTGCGCAAGCGGCGCGTTAAATATTGCCATGAGCGCGTCACCCATAAACGCCGT
>CAXTCR010000348.1:0-3698 GCA_964242555.1 uncultured Ktedonobacteraceae bacterium | reverse complement strand
ACCCTACGACCGCCTTCGTCACCTGTCATCTCCAGGAGTTCGGGAAAGAGGCTGGTGTCGAAGAGCGTTGGATTGCCTCGTTTACCGGAATAGCGTGCTGTAACGATGCGTTTGCCGGGGGTGTGTTTAGCCTCGATCATCTTGTCAAAAATTTGTGGAGACATGAGTGGTTGATCGCCGAGGACGACTAAGGCACCGTCGACGTTTGGATAAGAAGACATCAACGTGCCTATGCCCTTATGTAGGGACGTACTCATACCCTGTCCGTAGTCAGGATTTTCGACGATGGTAAGCGACGAGGTATAGGGTAGAAGTACTGTGCGTAGTTGTTCTGCTTGATAGCCTATAACTGCGACAATTGGACGTGCCTGTGATGCAAGCACATTTTCGACGACGTGAGCCAGGACGGGACGGTCTCCAAGTGGTAGAAGTAGTTTATGGTGGCCGTGTGTCATGCGGCTCGAACGGCCAGCGGCGAGCAGAATGGCGGCAGTTGTTGTGGGCATAGAAAAAGACCTTTTGCCATATGTTCCTATGAGGATTGTGGGACCGACAGCGTTGCCTGTAGTTCGCGCATCCAGTCGAGTAGGGCGTGGGTCTGGTGGATGCGACTGCGCAACACAATCTGGTCAAAGAATGCCTCATCCCCTGTATTGGTCTCACTGGAATGTTTCGCTTCCAGGTGTTGAAGAAAGCTATTACAGGCGGCAATCTCTTGATCGATGAGACTCCCCATTATATGAGGCATGTATTTGTGCACAAAATAGAGTTTCAGGAGAAAGATTATTCGAATATCGCGCGGCTTCTCAACGGGTTGTGTAAGCCATTCTTGAAAGACAGCCTCGCCCGATTGTGTAAGGACATGAATGCGGCGTGGGGGGCGTGTTTCCTGCGTTTCCAGTGTCGTCTCGATGTAGCCCAACTTCTCGAGTTTTTTGATGAATGCGTACATCTGATTCATTTCCAGGTGCAGAATTTCTCCCAGTGGGCTGTTTTCAAACTTTTGGAACATCTCATAGCCATGCATAGGCTGGCCCTTGAGCAAGCCCAAGATAATATATTCTGCTGGCGCGCTAATCTGCATACGCATTCCTCACTACATACGTGTATCCCTATAGGCATTAGCTTAAGCAGAAAGTTATTTCTGCACCTTCTTTCTCGTGTCGCCTACGGCGACACGAGAAAAGAAGGAATTTTCGGGGACACCCCGATCCCCGGCAGGAGGTCCTGCACCCTTATGTTTAGGATTGGCCTTTTTGGTCCTCGGTTTCCACCTGTTTGGCTGACTCTGCTATTTCGTCACGGATATTGGGAGGAGGCCAAGAACCCTCGTTTTGGTTAGCAACAGCTCTGCTGTCCCCATCAGACACAATATGAGTTGCGTCGGTAGGTAGTTTTGATTGTGTTTGACCTTGCGTATTACTCCCTTGACCGGCATTGGTAGAAGCACTTTGGTTAGGGATGGGACTACCAGCGTCACTCATGGTGACTTGAGATTTGTCTGGGAAGTTCTCGTTGATGTTGTTTTGCTCTTGCAACGTATTGCTCCTTTTTGCTGTGCAGCGTCGGTAGTAGGTACTACCTCATGATCAATGAAAAGGTGCCTTACACAGTATACTAGAAAATTGTAGCTTTTGCATAGTTCAAAGAACCGCGATGCCTTCTATCTCGATCATTGCTTCATCTTGATAAAAGCGCGAAATTTCAAGCAGGGCTGTTGCGGGATAGTATGCGCCGAAAAAGGTTTGATGTGCTTTGCCTAGAGCACGTAGATTGGCGCGGTAGTTGTCGCGATCGCTGACGAAGATGGTCATCTTGACGATGTTCTGCATTGTGCCGCCCGCGGCTTCGACTACTGTTTGCAGGTTTTGTAGCACCTGTGTATATTGTGCCACGATATCGCCGGGAGCGATGATGTGTCCCTCTTCATCGCTCGCGGTTTGTCCCGCTAAAAAGAGGAGTTGCCCGCCGCTGACAGTGATTCCGTGGTTGAAGCCAACGGGACGCGGGAGCGTAGGGGGATTGATGATTGATTTTTCCATACAGCTATCTTTCTTATAGTCTAAAGAGTTATGACATGACGCCGCCACCGTCGATGTTGATGGCCTGACCGGTGATGCCTTTACTGCTGTCCTGGGCGAGGAATAGGGCGAGTGCGGCTATCTCGTCGGGTTCGATCAGGCGCTGCTGGGGACTGGTTTTGGCAAGTGTTTCGCGTGCTTGTTCGCTGCTCATACCGGTACGGGCGACGATATTGCTCACACTTGTGTCCGTCAAGGGCGTATCGACGTAGCCGGGGCAGATGGCATTGACGGTGATGTTGTACGAGACGAATTCGGTGGCGAGGGCGCGAGTGAGGCCGAGGACGCCATGCTTTGCGGCTGTATAAGCGGCGATATAGCGACCGCCGACGCGAGAAGCTGTTGAGGCGATATTGATGATACGGCCCCAGCGTTGCTCGACGAGTGTTGGCGCAAAGGCTTTGGTGACGGCATAGACGCTTGTCAGGTTAACGGCGAGCATGTAGTGCCATGTGTCGTCGGGATGATTAAGGAATTTATGGCTGCGCGCATTGCCAGCGTTGTTGACCAGGATATCGAGACCGCCCATCTCAGCGAGGCAGGTGTGTGCCATGCGCTGTATCGCCTCGTTGTCAGTTACGTCACACACGTAGGCATGGCCCTTTTGACCGGCAGCTTTAATGGAGGTCGCGAGCGACTCGAGTTCGGCGAGGGTACGTGCGGTTACGGCTACGTCGGCGCCTGCATTGGCGAGGGCAAGCGCGATGCTGCGTCCAATGCCGCGCCCCGCACCAGTTACGAGTGCGCGTTTACCCTGTAAGGGCAATTGAAGGTTTGTTGACATGGAATGCATCCTTCCTAGAACTGGGAACGGATAATCCACAAATCGGGAAAAAACGGCTTGATGGTTGATAAAAGATAGCCGGCGCCTGATGAACCGCCTGTGCCACTCTTATGGCCGATGGTACGCTCGACCATTTTTGCATGCCGGTAGCGCCATTCCTGGAAACCCTCATCCATATCCACGAGGTTTTCGCAGATGTTGCCTACAGTGGCGTTCTGACGATATGCGTCGATGAGGATAGCTTGAATGGCGTGCGAAGGGACAATGGGTTGCGTGACATCGCGGTTCAACTGGTCTTCTGGTACCTGATAGCCATTGAGACTGAGGTAGCATAGGAAGGCATCCCACAGGCTCGGCTGTTTGTAGCGATCTTCGAGCAGGCGGCGTCCAAAGGAGTCCTCGGTATAGTTGCGAAATACCTTTTCGCGTTTATAGCCAAAGACGAACTCTATCTCACGAAACTGAGCAGATTGGAAGCCACTCGCCGATTCGAGGAAGTTGCGAAACGAGTTGAATTCGAGCGGCGTCATGGTTTCCAGCACGTCTAGCTGCGAGACGACCGTTTTGAGGATGGCGAGTATGCGCCTTGTGACGTGGGCGGCACGTGCGGGTTCGTTCGTTCGCAGGAGCGTCATAAGGTAGTCGATTTCGTAGAGTATCTCCTTGAACCAGAGTTCATAGACCTGATGAATGATGATAAACAGCATCTCGTCATGCTCAGGTCCATGCGGTCCAGTGCTTTTCGGTGTCTGCAAATTGAGCAGTTCGTCAACGCGCAGGTAGCTAGCGTAGGTAAGCGATTTTGACATGCTGTTACTCCTGTTCAATTACCC
>CAXTCR010000347.1:0-3703 GCA_964242555.1 uncultured Ktedonobacteraceae bacterium | reverse complement strand
AGCTATTGCGTGAACTCTTGTCTCAGAAACACGAGAAAATGCTACTTGTGTATGTACGCAGGATACTTCATGCTTTTGATAAGGCAATTGATACGCCAGGCTCCAATCAACGAACTGCTTCAACGGCACTGTTAGAACCCTTAAGTTCGCAGGAACAAAAAGTTCTGCGGCTACTCTCGGCAGGAAATTCTAATGCAGAGATTGCACGCGAACTTATTGTTTCAGTCAATACGATACGCACACAAGTGCAGAGCATCTATCGTAAATTGAACGTTAACAATCGTGTTGAGGCAAGCGAAGTTGCAAGGAAGCTTGCGCTAACCTAAAGATTTCATGCGTCTAATCATCCACATGGATGATGTGTGTTCATCCATCTCAACAGTATAGTAGGGACAGAACTACAGAACTAAGAGATGGGAGAACACTTTTATGAATACATCAGAAGTTTCTACGACACCAATTGAGGACTCAAGCGGCAAGAAACCCCCGTTAGGACGCAATGGCTTGCTCTTCCTTATGGTCACAGCGTTCTTAAACACGATGGGTGTGACAATTATTGGACCTGTTGTGCCTTTTATCACGTTGCGGCACCTGGACAATCCCAACAGTCTCGCGCTCGTTGTAGCTTGGCTGACCGCAAGCTACGGTATCTGTCAAATGCTTGCGTCTCCAGGTTTGGGATTATTGAGCGATCGTTTTGGACGACGCCCAATCTTGTTTATCTGCCTGCTCGGTTCAGCGATTGGCTACCTGCTCTTTGGTCTCGGGAGTTCGCTCCCGATACTCTTTTTAGGACGCGTCATCGATGGTTTAACGGGCGGCAATTTTAGCATCCTCTTTGGATATATTGCTGATGTATATGAGCCGGAGGATCGTGGCAAGTACTTCGGCATGGTGGGAGGCGCATCAGGCGCGGGCTTTATCGTTGGTCCCGCTCTTGGAGGCTTGCTGGCAGGGATCAGCTATAGTACACCTTTTTTCGTAGCTGCTGGAGTTGTTTCCTTCGCCCTTGTCTGGGGATATTTCTTTCTACCAGAAAGCTTACGCAAGGAGCATCGTATAACAACGGTTTCAATTCGCGAACTGAATCCCTTTCAACAATTAGCATCCGTGTTTCGTCTGGCAAACCTACGCTGGCTGTTGCTGGCTAGCTTTTTCTACGCCTTACCCTTTGGCATGCTGCAGGCCACATCTACCATTTTGATGAAGGATAGTCTTGGCTGGAATGCGGCTCAAGCGGGGCTTGTCGCGACATCAGTAGGTGTCGCCGATATATTGGTGCAAGGGGTGCTCGTGGGTAAGCTGCTTGCGATCTTCGGTAATGTGAAACTGGGTATCGGCTCCTTAGTCCTGGTTGCGATCAGTTACCTCTTAATGGGAGGCATTGCGCTGATTGCCTCCCCAATCCTCTTGATTGTGGGTATAATGCTCTTCGCAGGTTCGGGCGGTCTAGTCGAGAACGCACTACGCGTCCTCACCTCACGCGTGGTTGGGCCACGCGATCAAGGCCGTGTGAGTGGTGCGGGTCAGTCAATTCAATCACTAGCCTATATTCTAGGTCCCTTGCTTGGCGGTTTGGTCTATACACAGTGGGGTCACTTTGAGGCGTATGGCTCTGGCTCACTCATTATCGCTCTAGCAATTGTTTCAGTTGTAGTTGCTATTCCATCTATACGTAGGTATGAGCCTGCAAGTGAAGATATGGGAGAAAAAGTGTGAAAAGGGGCAGGGGGTCGAGCAGGGGGGTAAAGGGCATGGATAGGATCATTGCGTGACTCAGCCGATGGTCACAGCGAGATTACTTACTCGACTCCCTATATGTAGTGTACTCAGCTATACAACAAGCGAACGGTATGTCAAAGTGTTTCAATAAGTGCCAATGTATCTACACACTGGCACTTTATACTATTCTCTAGATTCTTCTGCTGCCGTAGCGCGGCACAAGGAGGAAGGCAATAAGCATTCCTGCGATGAGGCCACCAATGTGCGCGGTCAGGGCGATTTCTGGATTTGAGAGACCAAAGACGAGGTTCAGGCCAATCCAGAAGAGCCAGTTACCAATCGCGCCACGTCCATAGGCTCCTAGACTTCTACGGTTGACGATATAGTACACACCGAGCGCGCCAAAGACGCCAAAGATCGCTCCCGATGCTCCCACTGCCGAACTATCTATCGACGAGGTAAACAGGAACAGGACGCCTCCTGCAATGCCTGAGAGCAGGTAGATTACCAGATAGCGCCACTTGCCGTAGAAGATCTCCACGCCGCGACCCACAAAGAACAGCGAGAGCATGTTAAAACCGATGTGAACAATGCTGGCGTGCAGGAACATGGCCGTGAAGAGACGCCAATATTCGCCGCGCAACACGTACGCGTTGATTTGAGCACCTGCAGTTATCAAGCCTGGATAGAGAGCACTCAGTCCAAACACAATCACGTTGATAATAATTAGGGCGTAAGTAATCAAGCCAGGATATTGACTGAGCGTGAAACGTGTTCGTATAACTTGTCTTTGCATACCATTTGGACGCGTCCACGTGGGTACAGCCTCACGTTCAGGACGTGCCTGTGGCTCAGCCTCAGCAAATGTACCAGTCTTCGATCCGCTATTTTCTAAGCCATTGTACCCACTTGTATATGATGTCGTATATGGCAGCGGCTCGGCAGGCGGAAACATGCCATCGAAGCGTCCACCGTAGGAGAGGCGTGCCGCACGCGCGCGAGCAAGGTTCGCGTCATAATCCTGTTGCTTGAGTCGCAGCAGGTAAGAGCGCATCGAATGCAAGTAGGCAATGCCCGGATTTTCGGCAATGGCGCTTTCAACCTTTTGTAGCGCACGATCATACTGGTGGTCGAGCAGGTCGAGCAGAGCTTGTGCAGTTGTACTCTCAATGCCCCCTGCCGGTTGTAGCTCTTGCACACGGTTACAGGCCATGCGTACAACGTCAAGGTTGCCAAGGCCAAGATTCGCCTCTGCCAATCCTAAATGAATGGTTGGATTCTCTGGTTCGATTTGTGCCGCATGCGCATAAGCAATCGCGGCTTCGCGTGCCTGCCCATGTGCTAGCGAATAGTTTCCACCCTCGATATATGTCTGTGTATTCGTTTGAGCTTCCACGAATTATCCTCCGGTTAGATGTAGCGCGAGAAGGGCCAGTGCCAGTGTCCCAAAAAGAGTCAAAAGAGCCAGGGGCCAGCGACGCGCAAGACTATGCGTATCTACCAATGTTTGCTCAGGTGGATGCGCTGATTGAGCATTATCCGAATGTATACTTGCTATCTTACCCGTTTTGGTCTCGCTATACAACGGTGTAAACCACCATCCGAGCAAGCAGCCACTTAAAAGTCCACTCACATGGGCATAGTTATCGACATTTGGCACGATCAGTCCGAGGCCAAGGTTAATGCCTATAATGATAACGAGCCAAAGCAATGCTGGAACACCACCGCGTGGAAAGGCTTGCCTATGCATCAACACAAAAACGCTGTATGCGCCAACCAATCCAAAGATTGCTCCTGACGCTCCCACACTGATTTCCTGTGGCGCAAAGTAAAAACTCGCGATGACACTGATAATACCTGTTACAAGATAAATGAATAGAAAACGTAGATGACCAACCAGTCGCTCCAGGAAAATGCCCAACACTACAAAATTGAGCATATTAAGTCCAACATGCAGCAGATTCGCATGCAGAAACATTGG
>CAXTCR010000346.1:0-3715 GCA_964242555.1 uncultured Ktedonobacteraceae bacterium | reverse complement strand
CAGGGAAACACACTTTTCGAGCGTTTCTTGGGAATATCGGAGGAGCCATTTTGTCACGTTCCAGCAGCGTCACCATTACCATGAGTATATTGTTCTAGTTACGCAATGTGTGGGTTCTGTCAACTTGCTGGAACGCGGGATGTATTACACACAAAGGCTATTAGCTACGCAACCTGCGTTGTCGTCCATAGACTGAGAGCAGGAGCAGCAAGGTAAGCCCATAGACTATCTGACGCGTAGACTCTGGTAGCTGCAGCGTTGTCAGCAGACTATCGAGAATCGTCAAAACTAATGCACCCGCCATTGTTCCGGCATAGCTTCCCTCGCCGCCAGCTAATAAGGTACCACCGACAACCACTGCCGCTACTGAAGGTAGTGTATAAGAAGCACCAAGGTTAAGAAAAACACGCTGTGTATAACCAAGCAACACAAAGCCACCAAGTGCCGCCAGCGCTCCACTAAACGCGTATGTTGCTATTAACACGGCAGGTACATGCACACCAGAGAGACGCGCGGTCAGCCTGTTCACTCCGATTGCAAAGAGTTGTTTGCCATAAGGTGTGCGCTGCAAGACTATCCAAAGCACAACACCGAGCAAGAGCCATACCAGTATCACACCAGGAATGCCAAATATAAACGAACTAGAAACAAGGCCAACCGCGAGCGACGGTGCACCACCATTGAGTACACCCTGCGTGACAACCAGAATCAGTCCTTGCACAACACCTGTCATACCTAGCGTCATCACGAGAGGGGGAATGCGCAGAAACGTAATACCTACACCATTTACGGCCCCAATTATGGCACCAACAAGCAGTGCGACTCCAAGTGCTGGCAGAAGGAGTTCATTGCGGCCATTGCTTATCTGATACACCAGAATACCCCCCAGCGTCACAACCGCGCCAACTGAGAGATCGATTCCTTCGCCACCGCTTAAAATAACTAGCGTCTGCCCAGCTGCGACGATACCAAGAAAGGCCGCGAGTCGCAGAATGTTAATGGCAAGCGAATAGCTGAAAAAACCAGGACGCAGCAGACCCCCCAGGACAAATAAAGCGACAGCCAGGAGCAACGCGATAGCGACCGGATTCAGCTTGAAGCGTTTTATATCTGTCATACTCTTCTCCGCAAAAGTGCAAAAATACCTGGACCTGCCAGCGCAAGCACAATAATACAGCCATTGACCAACGTCTGCCACCACGTTGGAACATTTGCGAAGGAGATAATGTTGAGAATGAGACCGAGAATGATTACTCCCAGCAACGAACCAAAGATGCCTCCCTGTCCACCACTCAGACGCGTACCACCCAGGACAACAGCAACAATTGAACTTAGCGTCATCGGATTGCCAATCAAAGGATCACCGGTGCCAGTACCTAGTATGATTGTGAGTGCTGACAACGCGGCTAGTAGTCCTGCAAGTGTATAGGTACTCAAGCGCACCAGCGAGACTGGTACGCCCGTCGCATACGCTGACATTGAGCGTCCGCCAACCGCGTAAAGATATGGGCCATAACGGGTAGAGCGCACAAGCCACCAAAGCAGCAATACGACCAGCATGACCCACAGCGTAAGAGGAATACCTAGTGGACTCGACTGAAAGGCATTCATCAAAAACGAGGGAACAGCGCCACCCGGACTAGGGAGCACCGCGAGGGCAACCCCAGAAAAAATAAAACTGGTGGCAAAGGTCGTCACAATGGGCTGAAAGCGTAGATAGGCTACACAAATGCCGTTCACTACCCCTGCCACTACACCTATCAACACCCCCACTACAATTGCTAGCAGTATTTGTGTGCCAGTTGGATTAGCCCCTAAGAGGCGTACCATCACAACATTAACCAACGAAACAATTGCGCCGACCGAAAGATCAACGCCTCCTCCGATAATAACAATCGTTTGACCAACTGCAAGCAACATCAACGGAAGGTATGTTTGCAGATTACCGTTTATTACACTTGGTCGGAAGAAATTTGGCTGCAAGCTTGCATTCACCACTATTGCTATACATAGCAGTAACAATGCAAGGAGATAGGGCTGCGTGCGTACAACGCGTACTGCCTGCACCGTACTTACTCTATCTGAAAGTGCGACTCTACTCATACGACCTTCTCGTTCTGTCTGCCTGCACCCATACTGGCCGCTACTAGATCGGCACGCGTGAGCGTGTTTCCAACCAGTTCAGCCTGTACCCGGCCATCATGTAGCACAAGCACACGTTCACACAGTCCAAGCAATTCCTCATCATCACTACTGTAGATGAGAATGGCCGTTCCTGCCTCACGAAGCTCTGCAAGCAGCGAATAAAATTCTTTCTTTGCTCCGACATCTATACCCTTTGTGGGATCATCCAGCAACAGCACAGCGGGGTTCCGCAGCAACCATTTGCCAAGTACCACTTTTTGTGCGTTACCCCCACTCAAACTATTCACAGGAGCATCCAGTGACCCCATAACGAGATGCAACTTATCGGCTACCGTTGTCGCATCTTTGCGTGCTTTGCCAATCTGTAAAAAGGAACCATAACGTCGCCAGGAAGGGAGTTGTAAATTTTCTAAAATAGAGCGTATAGGAAGCAGCCCTTCCGACCCGCGGTCTCCTGGCACAAAAGCCATTCGAGCCTGCATCGCTTGCCGTGGATGTGTAAAATGAACCTGTTGTCCTGAAAGTGTGATGGTACCTTTGAAGGGAACGGCCCCAAAGAGGGCTAACAGGAGATCGCTTTGTCCCTGGCCGCGCAATCCACCAAGGCCAAGCAACTCACCATCATGTAGGGTAAAGCTAATGTCATGTAGGACCTGCGTCTGCATCGAATTGACGGCAAGGCGCACAGGGGCCTCGCTTATTGTCTCTTTCTGCTTGACTTGACGTGCGACCTCCGCACTGTCGATCATCAAACTGACAAGTTTTTGTTCATTGGTCTCTCGTATCGCCGTAGTTGCGACCGTTTTGCCACTTCGCAGTACCGCAGCACGGTCGGCAATATGAAAAATCTCATCCATGCGATGCGATACAAAGACAATTGCCATATCTTGCGCTTTCCAATTCTCGATCAATTGGAATAAACGATGCACCTGACGACTGTCCAGACTCGCCGTAGCTTCGTCCAGAATCATCATTCTCGGTTGAAGGCTCAAGGCTTTGAGGATTTCAACGATCTGTTTCTCATCAGATGATAACGTTGTAACCCGCGCATCTGGTCGCAGCGAGGAGCTTACGGTTCCAGTAAAGAGGTCAAGGAGGAATTGAGTACGGCTGCGCATGTCTCTTTTCCTCAGCAGGCTCCGTCCTGCCATAAGTTCGTGTGCCAGCCAGATATTCTCAGCCACGGTCATATCTGGAATAAGACTCAAATCCTGGTAAACAACGGCAATACCATATTTACGTGCAACTTGAGGAGAAGCGAACGAGATTTGTTTGCCATCAAGCAGTAGTTGCCCCTCGTCAGGGGCAACTACGCCAGCAATCACCTTGCTTAGAGTACTCTTTCCGCTTCCGTTCGCGCCCATAAGTGCAAGCACTTCACCGGATTGCACATCCAGCGAACCATCAGAGAGTGCGATCACGCCTCCATAGTGCTTTACTATATGCTGAGCCGCGAGCGATATTTTCATGAAGACTCCCTACAATTCAATCTACTGGAAAAATGCCTTTGCATCGGCATCTGTGATGCTACCATCAATTGTATACGAACCGGCCTTGTCTTTGATAGCAT
>CAXTCR010000345.1:0-3718 GCA_964242555.1 uncultured Ktedonobacteraceae bacterium | reverse complement strand
ACAGCAAATGACGAAGCAGCCACGAACCTGACATTACAGGAACTTGAGAACCGCTTAGTTGGACGTGGTTTCTTTAAAGCTCATCGCGCTTATCTTGTGAACCTGCAGCATATTCGAGCCGTCATCCAGTACACGCGCAATAGCTATACGCTGCTATTAAATGACGATAAAGAGACGATGATTCCGCTGAGCAAGCAGTGCGAAAAGGAGTTGCAGGAGCTGCTGGGGTATTAGTATTCGATGATCAACTGTAGGGGTCTAATTCTATTACACCCTCTGAGCGATACACAATGTTGGAGGATGTATTGAAACGTTTCATTAATCCTTCAAACGTTGTGAGATGCTAACAGGGTGTTATGAATAAGACCCCTACAGTATTACGTAATCTCTCGCTGTCTCAATGCTTCATATAACGCAATACTTCCCGCCACTGCTGCATTGAGCGAATTAACGTGACCATGCATCGGCAACTTTACCAGCAGATCGCAGTGTTCGCGCACAAGGCGACTCAAGCCCTTACCCTCGTTGCCTACAACAATCGCAAGTGGTCCGGTCAGGTTTGCCTTAGTGTAGAACGTTTTCGCCTCGCCCGCCAGCCCGACGACCCACACATTTTCTTTTTTGAGTTGGTCGACCACGCGTGTTAGATTAGCCTCTTGAGCAATGAGCAGGTGTTCGGTAGCTCCCGCAGACGTTTTGACAACGGTCGCGTTGACCTCCGCTGCCCGGTGTTCAGGTAGCACAATACCATGTACACCAGCCGCCTCTGCTGTACGAAGCAACGAGCCAAGATTGTTGACATCCTGAATCGCATCCAAAATCAGTAAAAACGGCGCCTCTTGTTTGCGCTCGGCATAGGCTAGAATGTCGGACACACTGGTATATTTACGCTCCTCAACCTGCACGATACAGCCTTGATGCACGGCTCCCCGGCTCAGCTGGTCAAGCCGTGACCGTGGCACCGTCTCAAGCGGAATATGCTGCCGTTCGGCCTCCTGTACGATTGCTGCTATCGGTGCTGCGTCACGCTGACCTTCTGCGAGCAATACACGCTTGACACGGCGACCAGAATGTAGCGTTTCCAAAACGGGGTTACGTCCCCAGATATATTCGGGCATGAATTCTCTCTTGTCTCAGTGAGTGTGATTTTCTAACGAGTATAACATACCCGTGTCAGGTACAGGTATTGTTGTTCGTTTATCGCATGAGGATAAAATGTACACTATAATCAGATATGGAAGTAATAAAAAACGAGAGAAGAGGAATATTTATATGGTATCTGATGAACAAAAAGCCATCGTCGAACGCTATATGTACGATGTGTTTGGACGCGGAGATTTTGCAGCACTTGAAGAGCTGGTTGCTCCTGATTTTATAACATACGATCCAAGTGGTCATGTAGGAGGACGTGGAAGAGAATCGTTCAAAACCTGGCTTCAATGGTATTTGGCTCGCTTTACTAACGCACAATGGATTCTTCATTAAGTGATTTAGAACTCGTGATTGAACTTGGTGCTTCTATTGTCTATAAGGAGGCACCAAAAAAAGAGGCTTTGTAAGCGGTATGTTTGTGAAGATATATAGATATGTATAAAGATTATATTAAGACGCTGTAAGCTAGCTTACAATTGGCTTAGAAATAGCTTGTAAAACGAGGAAGAATAGTGTATGCTTTTCTTCGGTAACCCATCTCGGTCTCGCATACAGCGCTCGTCCAAGTATTCCGTACCACGCTGGTAGGGGAAAGAACAACTGGTGAACTCTGCAGGGATATGGACCCGGAGGACTACCAACATATCACAAGGAGGCTTCTAGTTGAACTTCTCAGACAAAACCCTAAAATGCCGTGAGTGCGGCAACGATTTCGTTTTCACCGCCGGAGAGCAAGAGTTCTACCAGCAAAAAGGACTCATGAATCAGCCGAGCCGTTGTCCTTCCTGCCGTGCAGCGCGCCGCAGTGCGTCGGGGACAGGTGGACGAGCAGAGCGCGCTCCACGAGAAATGCACACCGTTATTTGCGCTGAATGTGGCACGGAGACCCAGGTTCCATTCTTGCCTAAGAATGATCGACCCGTCTATTGCAGCACTTGTTATGACAAGGTACGAGTGGCGCGCAACTAAGCACGCTTCCCGCCTTTGTTTTAATCCACACATCAGACAAAGAGGCAACGTCAAGGGGTGTTCTTGACAGTGCCTCGTTTTTGTTTTTCTGCAACACCTGCTGGAATAAGCTCCACCTCCCCATTCGTTTCTTATAGTAAAGAGAAAACACAAAATATCTGTCCTATCCTGCTTGACAGGCGTTTAATCCCCTTTATAATAGAGAGAATAACATTTGTTATTACTTGTATTTTTTTGTAGCTATGCATATGTTTCATACGTTGTAGCGTATACTTACATCATTGGACATTATCATTATGAACACAGTGTCGCGGGAGACGAAATTGATCCCTTCACAGATCACGCTCGAAACTCTACTGGCGGAGGCTCGGAAGTATTTAGCACCGCAAGACCTAGAGGGGATTCAGCGTGCCTACGACCTGGCGAATGAGGCACATGGAGGCGTTATTCGTCGCTCTGGTGAGCCGTACATCCAACATCCGCTTGAAGTTGCGCTCCTGGTTGCTACGATGCGTATTGATGCGGACGGCATTATCGCAGCCTTGCTCCACGATGTTGTTGAGGATACCTATCATACCCTTGACGAGCTACGTGCGTTATTTGGTCCTGCCGTTGCTAGCATTGTTGATGGTGTCACAAAATTTGATGCCCTCGCCGAAAAGCAGAGCAAGGAACATATCATTCCAGTGGATAGTGCTGCACCATCGCCAATTGACAAGCGCCGCCAGCGTACGGAAACAATGCGAAAAATGCTTTTGGCGATGGCGGAAGACCCTCGTGTGGTTGTGCTCAAGTTGGCCGACCGTTTACATAATATGCGAACTCTCAGCGTGATGAAGCCAGCGCAACAGGAGCGTACGATCCGGGAGACAGATGAGATTTTTGTACCCCTTGCACGTCGTCTGGGTATGGCAATCGTGCAGTGGGAGCTGGAAGACCTTGTATTGAGCTATCTTGAACCGGAAAAATATGCGTGGCTTGTGAGCGCGGTAGAGGTGGAGATGCACCGTCGTCAACCGTATCTTGACGAGGTATGTCGCACGTTGTGCGATGAGATGCACCATGCAGGCATTCCCGCAGAGGTAAGTGTGCGCTGGAAAAATCTGGCGAGTATCAATCGCAAGCTAGAAGATATGCCCTCGCAAGATACGATCAGTGAACGACCTGCGTCTACTATATTAAGTCAAATTTATGATCTTGTCTCATTTCGCATTCTTGTGGATTCTGATTATGAGTGTTATCTTGCGCTTGGTCACATTCATGCCCTGTGGCGCCCAAAGGACGGACGTATCAAAGATTTTATTGCCACGCCGAAGGTAAATGGCTATCAATCTCTGCACACCACCGTGTTTTGTCTGAATAACCAGTTAGCAGAAATTCAAATTCGTACACATGAAATGCAGCGTACTGCTGACTATGGTCTCGCCAGCTACTGGTACCTGCGCGAGCGTGTGATGGCGAAGGACGGCAACTCACCGAATAGCTGGCGCCTGTCCTATCATGAGATGGTGAACTGGATCGAGCAGTTGCGCGAATGGCAGCGCGCACTGCCGCAGGGGGCAGATGAGTTTGTCGAGGCGGTCAAGGGTGATATCTT
>CAXTCR010000344.1:0-3760 GCA_964242555.1 uncultured Ktedonobacteraceae bacterium | reverse complement strand
GCACGTCGTTTGAAACGCCTGATACACCCTTGAGACCCGACTCTTTGTTGAGTATTGTATCCAACTGGTCGGCGGTATAGCCCTTCTCGCGCTGCAGGTAGATCAGGATGCTGGGGTCGACGGTGCCGGAGCGACTGCCCATCATGATGCCCTCAAGGGGTGTGAAGCCCATCGTGGTATCATAGCTCTCGCCGTTTCGTATTGCGGCGAGAGAACACCCATTGCCGAGGTGACAGTTGACTATGCGCAAATGTGCCTCGTCCTCTTGCAAAATCTGGCCAATGCGACTGGTGCAGTACTGGTGGCTGATGCCGTGGAAGCCATAGCGCCGGATGCCCTGTTCATACCACTCGTATGGGCCGGGATAGACGACGGTTTGCATGGGCAGGGTTTTGTGGAAGGCGGTATCAAAGGTCGCGATCTGTCGCACGTCCTTCCCGAGCACATGTTCGACGGCCTCGATGCCTTCGAGATTGACGGGATTGTGCAGTGGGGCGAACGAGGCGTATGTGTGGATGTCGTCCTTCACCTTGGAGTCGATGAAGACACTCTCGCGGTAATCGGGTCCGCCATGCACAACGCGATGTCCGACGATGTCGATATCGGTTGGGGCATTGAGTACCTTTGCCTCGCCGCTCCAGATAGTCTTTAAGGTTTGTTCGATAACCTGTGGCCGTGAGTCTGCTGAAACCTCTTGCTGTACGCTCTTGCCATCGCCCGTAGAAATCTCCAACGAGGCCGACCCTTTGTCCTTTGTCCAATCGGCGTCAGCGGCCCACAGTGGTTTTGGCGCGGTCGCGGGCAGGGTATCGCCGATCTCGTATAAGCGGCTCTTCTGGCTGCTCGAGCCAGCATTCAACACAAGTATTTTCATGCTTGTTATCCCTTAAAATTTTCCCTTTATATGCTATTACGTATGCAACAAAGCGCATGTGACATGCCCAAAGCGTAGGTGATATGCTAGATTACAGCAATATTATGTAGAGGGTATGTATGGTCAAGGTAACGCGTCAAACGGTGCAGGTCGGTACGTATACAGTGCAGTATCAAACGGTGGGCGAGGGTGAGCCAATTGTGCTGGTGCATGGCTTGTCTGGTTCTACGCTGTGGTGGCGGCGAAACGTGCCAGAACTCTCGCAGCACTACAAAATCTATCTTGTCGACCTCCCAGGCTTTGGCGCCGCGAGGCACAGGTATGGTCGTTTTGTGTTGAAGCAGGCCGCTGATTGGCTGATCGCGTGGATGGATGCGATAGGTTTGAAGAAAACACATCTCATCGGTCACTCGATGGGCGGCTATATATGTATGGAGATTGCTATTCATCGACCTGATCTTGTTCTGCGACTCGTGCTCGTCGATCCGGCCTTCAAACCAGTTGCGCACAGCGTTTGGGGCTACACACTACCCTTACTTGAGGCTGCGCGCTATCTCACGCCGCATTTCTTTCCCATCCTGGCCTATGATAGCTTGCGAGCAGGTCCTCTTACATTGCTGAGGGCGACGAGAGACCTGATCGCGCTTGATATAACAGACGAGATTGCGCATATCACACAGCCCGTGCTGCTCGTCTGGGGCGAAAATGACACGCTCGTGCCACCCTCACTCGGGCATATGCTACGGGAAGAACTACCCAATGCGCGCTTGCTCACCTTCAAACACGCCGCCCATGTTGCCATGTTCGATCAGCCTGTGCAGTTCAACAAGGCCGTCGAAGCTTTCTTGTGTGGAGAAGAGGTGGGGGAATGATGTGTGATCGTAGAGATGGAATAATTCTGTTGGCAGGCGCTATTGTGATATAGTTATTTTGATCATATTCAGGAGGTATCATTCTTACATGTCTTCGCCAGTGTGCTAGGGAACACAATCAATGTATACCCACTATCAGCCGTTAGACAATCAGGTGTGCTGACGGTTGTATCTGATTGTTTCCTCTTATTGCACATCTACAGGAGCGAAGACTATGCATTCCCCTTCTAATAAACAAGAGCAGTTGCGCCAACTACTCAATACGCAAACTGTAGCGTTACAACAGTCATTTCCTTCAAATCGACGTGATGCCCTGCTTGCCCTTGTTGCTGGGAGCAACAGGCGTTTTCTCCAATTGCAGCATACTTCCACCACGCCTTCCGTATCCTCCACTGGTTTACAGAAAGCGCTTTCCTTGTGCCTCTCGAATCAGAATAATGGTGTGTCTAATGAGACGCTTGATAAGTGGGCTGAGACAATGTTAGAAGCATGTAGTCGTCTTGCCCAGGCCGAGCGGGTACTTGCGTACTGTGATACAGGCTTTTTACACATGCAGCAAGGAGGAAACGATGTCGACTACAATCTCTGGATTGCTGGCAACAGAATGCCAGCCGAGTGGCGTGAGCAGCAGGACCTTGCAGCGTGGACACGCCTGCTCAATCAGACATATGCTCCTGAGTGGGAAGTGCTTTCCAAAGAAAGGATATCTATTCAGCAGCAACTTGCAGCTTTTGTACAGGCTGAGCAAGGACTCCCTCTTTACAGGATGACGCGCACAATCGACGATTACTACTACCGGCTTGGCAAGCTTCATGTTAAGTGCATGGTTGGTTATGACACCTATCCATCAAATACAAGTATTGGGTATTGTACCTTTGCTGTCTATCGTGATGTGCTCGGTGCGTTGATTGGCTTGACGCTGAAACAAATTGATGCGCAAAGGAGCAATATAAGGGCTGGATTGGGTACATCTACGGAGGCCCTTATATCTTGCCGGAGCCTCATTGCTAATGAGCTGATAACAGACGCGATCAAGCTAGAGCCTATGAATGAGGTGGTGTTGATAGAAACGCTTACTCAGACGCTCGCATTGGACATTGTAACAATACAGCACGCGTTAAATGCATGTACGTTGAGTGCTCAAAACGTTTCATCTCATAGTTCGATAATGCAGATACCTCTAGCTCCACTTATTCGGCTCGATGAGCAACATTGTGTCCTTTCACTTGAGGGCTTGTTTACCTATCCGCTCTTTTTTCTGCTTCGCGAGTTGAGGCACACGTATTCGTCTGAGTATCATACGGCTTCGCAGTTACGCGAGGACATTTTTCGCCAGGATGTATACGCGCTTTTCGCTGATAAACGCTTTGTCAAAAGTGTGCGTCATGTGGAACTGCGCGGCACGAAGGGGACGCTGTCAACGGACGTAGACGCGCTGATTTTTGATCGCAAGACAGGTGCTCTTGCCCTGTTTGAACTCAAGTCACAGGACCCATTTGCTTACTCACAGCCGGAACGGGTACGGCAGCGCGACTACTTCTATGGTGCAAGCAGACAGGTCATTGCCGCCTATGAATGGGTCAAGCGCAACGGCGCAGGTGCTCTGTTAAGCCGGCTTGACACAACACAGGTCAAGCGGTTCAAAGCGCAGAATGTGTACATTTTTGTGCTTGGACGCTACCTTGCGCACTTCTTTGATGGCGCATCATTTGATGGACGTGCCGCATGGGGCACGTGGGCACAGGTGTTACAACTCACACAAGGCAAAGCGTTCGGTGCAGACGACAACAATCCAATAGCTTCGCTGCATAGCAAGCTAATGAAAGACACTCCTTTAGCACGCTCCGCCGATATGCTGTCCACTGTTCAAGAGATCGAAGTAGGGAACAGGCGGATACGGGTGTACCCATCCTTCGAGCACTATCGACGTAGCTGAGCTAGTGCACCCAAGACGGTGTGAAGGGCAGGGTAGTCCTTTGACAAGGTTAATGTGACCGCGTTCGTAGGGACTACG
>CAXTCR010000343.1:0-3770 GCA_964242555.1 uncultured Ktedonobacteraceae bacterium | reverse complement strand
TAAGCCACTCGTCGCCTAACTCTTCCTTCATCAACATGAGCCAATCAAGCGAAGCCTTTGCGCTGCGAATACCGCCAGCAGGCTTAAAGCCAACCTTGTGGCCAGTGCGCTCATAATAGTCACGAATGGCACGTACCATTACCAAACCTACTGGAAGCGTGGCATTGACAGGTTCCTTACCTGTAGATGTCTTGATAAAGTCGGCCCCTGCCATCATACAGACAAGACTCGCCATGCCTACATTGCGCAGCGTAGCAAGCTCGTGCGTTGCCAGGATCGTCTTCATATGCGCCTCGCCACAAGCCGCACGAAATGCCTTCACTTCGTCATACAAAGCTCCCCAGTTTCCGGTCAACACATGGGCACGCGAAATTACGATATCAATCTCCGCTGCGCCCGCCTTTACCGATGCCTCAATTTCACCCAGTTTCTGTTCCATTGGATTTTGACCAGCAGGAAAGCCTGTAGAGACAGCAGCTACTGGAATAGTCGAGCCATTTAGTGCTTCAACGGCTATAGGAACGAGATTGTGATAGACACAGACTGCTCCCACTTGTAGCGGATATGCGCCCATGCCCATTGCCTCCAACAATTCGTGGCGCACAGGTTGGCGTGCCTTTGCACATAGACGTAGCACGTTTCCCGGCGTATCGTCTCCAGCTAATGTTGTGAGGTCAATGCATGTAATGGCACGCAGTAGCCATGCTGCCTGCCACTCTTTCTTGACGGTTCGACGCGTCGGCATCGTTGCAGCACGTCGCTCAACCGCGCTACGATTGATCTGTACCTCGCGCACCCAATCCATATCCAGCGACATACCTGGGTTACGTGCGAGTTCGGGAGCGACAAAATGCTCTTGTAAAAGTTGTTTTTCAGTTGTGGTCATGTCTAATCTTCCTTATTTACTGGCTCTATTTACTTTATCTTCATCTCTAGGAACAAGATTGTCAAGCCAAATAATTAAGAAACCTGACACAAGATGTCACCTATTTTTTATACAATGATTATTGAAACTACTCTAAGAGAAAAAAGGTCATCCTAAGATGTAAGGGTATGATTGTTAGGCTTTAAACACAAAAAGAGTACACTTAAATGCTGCACGTGAGGCACACAGAGCATCGTATGATGTTAGAATGTTCAGTATGCTAGAGGTAGAAGTTTCACAAAACTTTGCATTCTATAATAGAGGAATAAGCAAGCGATGAGAACTATCATCTATATACTCAGTACAACATTCAAATATTGGGTTGGCGCAGCTATTATTCTAACAACACTTGTCTTTTTCGTCTCCATTGCGGTTCAACAAGTTATTCGACAGTCCGCGAATGATCCACAGGTGCAAATGGCGGAGGATGCGGCGGCAAAGCTAACAGCAGGGCAATCAGCGCAGGATGTTGTGCCAAAAGAGAGTGTAGACATAGATTCAAGCCTCGCGACGTATATGATGATCTTTGATGCTAACGGTCATCCAATTGCCTCAACAGCAAAACTAAATGGGCAAACACCGAGTTTTCCCTCCAGCGTTTTTGATTATGTACGTAAAAACGGCGAAGACAGAATTACATGGCAACCGCAAGATGGTGTGCGTAGCGCCATTGTAGTAACACAGTTCAAGGGGGCGAATACCGGCTTTGTGCTGGCTGGCAGATCGCTGCGAGAGACCGAGAGGCTAGAAGACAATATGATGAATTTATTCATCTTCAACTGGATTTTTGTGCTGCTACTAGCACTTCCTGTCATAGCAATCGTGTTCAGTAAGCCATTGGAAACAAGGGCACTTTAAGTAGTGCGCCATCGCTCAACCCATTGCGCCCATATCTCTGCATTCGTATTGAGTGCATAAAGAGTTGAGAGTGTGTGCGTCGTCTCACGCACTGCAAGCTGGCGCTCCTCTTCGCTGCTGACCGACTCACCCAACGAACGATGCATATTGAACAGCAGCCATGCCAGCCATGTACCCATCACACTGTGTAGGGCATGTATACCAGAGTTAGGTATTGTGCCCCCCGAAGTAATATAGCCTTCGAGCACTGCATGAAAGCTGTCCTCACGTGGTGGCTGCACAGTTTGCCCACTCCAGTAGAGCGCAGTTTCAACAATATCCTTTGTGGGATTTGTCAGACCGGCACTCTCCCAGTCAACAAAAACAGGTGAAGTCTCGTTACGCCAGATTACATTTTTCTGATCGAGATCGCGATGACTAATTACCAAAGAACGATTGAGCACTGAATTTGCTTCAGTTGCAAGTTTGCCCCACTCGACAAGCAAAGGGAGTGCCCTGCGCACCTGATGTGTCCAGGGAATATCTCTATCGGAGGCTTGAAATGTAAGCATGTCCCATTCATCTTCGTCAAATGGTTCGTGGTCGGATAACTGAAGTTCTGGGAAATCTTGATGAGGTAGATCATGCATATGTGCGAGGGATGCGCCAATAAGTCGTGCACGCTCTGGCTCAACGGCTTGCGCTGACAACGTCTCCCCTTCTATCCAATTGTACACTATGTACGTCGCAATATCAATATCTTGTACGGTTCCGCCGTCACCCTCTCCTTTGAGGGCAACGACAGCGGGAACACCTCGAAGAGCCATTGCTTGCGCGATACGTTCCGTAAGCCGATACATATCACGAATACCCTCTCTACGCATAATTTCTGGGTTGAGTTGCTTTACTGCGAAGGTACCACGCGCAGTATGCAGCTGCCAGAGCTTATGTATCATGCCGCCTTGTACTGGCTGAGGCGTATACAATGGCTCGCCCAATTCAAATATAGCGCAGAGACGTGTTGTTTGTGCTGTATCCAAGATTTTTCCTGCTAGAGTCTATGCGACGTAAGTAGCCTTTTGGCCCGCATGATAGGGCGCGAGAGCGTTGTTCGCATTGACGATCGTGTCCAATTTCTCGACCAGATCAGAGAATTGTTCACCTGGAATGGTTAAAATCATTTCGCTTGGCGTCAACTCAACGTAGGTGCGTGCGCCAACGCAGCCGAAGCTCATGGACACTTCATTCTTTTGCAGTGTGCGTGGAATAACGCCACATGTTGGGCGTCCAAAGGCCGTTTGTCCACCCTGTAACCAGTCGGCTTTTCCCATTGCTTCGGCAATGAGCATGGCTTGTTGCGCATTGAGACGACATAAGATCACGTCCGGCTCAATGGGAAATTGGTCAAGTCGCCCATAGACAATGTTGTCATGGGGTTTCTGCACCGTTGGCAATGCAGCGACCTCATCAGGCGAAAAATACTGGACGCTTGCCATTGTGCCAACTAACACCTGTGCCCGTTGTTGGTCGGACTCTGGCATAACAAACCCCATCGTCATCATCCCGACCGGACACTCTTTGTGATCTGGTCCGTTGGCATAAAATACTCCCTGCTCGGCAAGTCGCCAGAAGGTACAAGCCGATGGAACGTATGTTGTCTTATGCTCAACAGATGAGGGAACTCCTTGCACAAAGGCCATTCCTACGGGGCCATGCTCTAGCTGTAACAGATTCTTGAAGCGGTCTGTAAGTTCTGGATACAAGATATGTCTTCTTTCTGCATAACGTGAAAGTACAAAATGTCACGCTTGCCATTCTATCACATAGAGGGATTGACAATGATTACCTATTGCTCAATGCGGTGCTTCCTGGCCAATACGTTAACCCAGTTGCGCTGTTTTTCGCTCGGCGCGAAGTTATTCTTTTGCAACCGCTTCGCCATATCGTTGATAAACGAGCGCTCCTGTGCACTTACTCGTGGGCTATCAGCGGCAATACCTGCGAATGC
>CAXTCR010000342.1:0-3814 GCA_964242555.1 uncultured Ktedonobacteraceae bacterium | reverse complement strand
ATCGAGTTTTTATCATTGGGTACAGTAGATACCTGGAACAGACCCTGGATCGTGACACCGAGGATGATGAACAGAATAAGAGCCGGAATGACGGTCCACAACACCTCAACCCGCAGGTTGCCATGGTTCTGCCGTGGATTCGCCATACCCGGTCTGCTGCGATAACGTGTTATCGAGTAGATCAGTAGCGCCTCGACAATCACGAAGATTGTGGTCGCGATACCGAAGATGATGTAGAACAGGAATCTCTCGCTGTCCGCAACGGGTCCAAACGTAGTTAGAGTGGTGTGCGGACCATATTCCTTAGTGGTATCTTCGCCACACGCGACCAGGAAAAACGCAAACAGGATACCCGTGAACAGCATCATCCACGGTCTCGGGTTGCGAAATAAGGACTTCCTCACATCGAATCTCCTAACGAGTACAGTAAGTACAAATTTTGACGATGGTCAAAAAGATACTAGAAAGAAAATAGCATATAACATGCGATACTTTTCCACATTACAAGATAATCTACCAATGTAGACTAACAAGAGGCTTGCAGTTCTGAAGGCTGACCTTACAAAAACCTGAATGAGAACAACTACGGCTTATCGTTATCCTGATTTAGGTTTGCATCAATAACAGCTTTTAATGCCGGTATATCTTGCTCAAGTACAGTCCATACAATGTTGTTATCAGTAACGAAATATTGATGTGTAAGCATATCTCTCATTCCACTGATTTGACGCCAGGGAATAAGAGGATACGTATCTTTAAACTCTTTCGGAAGAGCACGCACAGCTTCTCCAATAACTATAAGATGGTAGATCACCCATACTTGCGACTTTTCATCCTCATCAAATGCCTCTCGTCCCTCATTGAAAGTGGTCATTATATTCACAATTGCCCTATGTATATCAAGTAACCTCTTGGTAATGCTCCTCATAGAGCAACCGCATCTTCTAATATAAGTTTTCCGAACTCCCCTTTCAAACCTCCTTCCGATACAACATCAACCTTTCTCTGTAGAAGCTCTTCCAAATCCATCCACAAGCCCACTAAATCCAGCAAGCTACGACCTCTCTCCATTGTTACGAGGAGATCAACATCGCTCTTCTCGTCAGCTTCACCACGCGCCACAGAACCAAAGACACGGACATTATGCGCACCGTATTCTTCTGCTAATCTCAGAATATCTTCACGTTTTTCTTGTAGTAGTTCTTTGAGCTGCACGGCTATGCTTCCCTTTCGGTCTGTTGCTATTGAGGACATTGTAACATAGCTAATCCAAAAACTCCCTACACCTATTATCTATACAATCCCCGCCTGCCCAGTCTCTCGCTCAATCTCAATCTCTACATCGTCATCATCGTATAGCGCCGCTTCATCGGCCCTCTGCTTAGCATCCTGCGCTTGCATCCACTGGATGAACAAAATACTGACAATGACGATGAAGAAGATACTGCCAGGAATCCACATGAGGAGACCCGCGAGTTGCTGATCGGTGTCGGGCGACAAACCCCAGATACGCGGCGCATGGATATAACGATCGTAGAGCGGCGGCACAAAGGTCAAGCCAGCACCCAGCAGAACCATTGGCATATCGCTGAAGAAGAGATACGCGATCTTCTTAGCTACTGAGAGCGAGGGCAGGATATCCTGTACAGGACTGAGAATAGGCCACCAGAACAAGACGCCCGTTATAATAAAGAGCAGGTGCGACACTATATGTAGTGGCAAATTGACGATCATCGCATTATAGATAGGTGGCGCATGCCAGAACCACAGGTTAGCATTGAATAGCACCGCGGTAAGGATGGGAAAGGTGAAAAACTTTCCTACCCTCGCCATAGTCCGGTTCCGTAATAGGAATGCAACTAGCCAACCAGGAATGCCGAGTACTATTAAAGGCGCACCCGCGAATGAGAGCAACAGGTGAAGCACCATATGCGCGCTGAATAGATAATCCTCCGCCAGCCTATCCAGGGGTGTGAACAGCGTCCAAAAGATAACGTTGACGCCCAGTATAAACATCACCACCTGACTCGTCTTGACGCTCTCGGCTAGATGATACCTCACACGCAGCGGTCCCACAGCATATAAATACAGACAAATGACAGCAAGCGTACCTATAATAATCGATGGTTGCCAGTTCCAGGCAGTCAGCCAGAAGTTCGCATTCATTCTATATGAGCCTTTCCTCTATATCCTGGGTAATACTATAACAGGAAATGGCGAATGTGCAAAGAATCCCTGTCATGATTGTACGGGTGTCATGCTCTCTTTGACAACTAGACAAAGTTCCGCTATCATCTTTTAAAGTGAACGTATATTTGCAAGCGCTGTGTTGGAGCAACAATACTTATGAACAGTCATCGTCTTTTAAGAATACTCGCTATCATCACCTCAATTAGCTCATACATCATCCTGGTTATGGGTTCGATTGTGACAAACACAGGTTCGGGACAAGGCTGCGGCAACTCCTGGCCCTTCTGTCACGGCCAAATCATTCCCGGCACCATTACAATGGCTGGCCTGATTGAGTACAGTCATCGCATTACTTCGAGCGTCGATGGCCTGCTCGTACTTGCCCTTACTGTAGGCACATGGCTCCTTTATAGAGGAGATTTTCGCGCAAAATTCCTCGCCGTTATGAGCTTCTTTTTTGTTGTCTTGCAGGGCGCTTTAGGCGCGCTCACCGTGGTGTACGAGGGAACATACGTCAAGCTATGGTTGCTCTCCGTCCACTTTGGTCTCTCCCTGATGGCGCTCGCCAGCGTCGTTTTGCTGACCATCCGCCTCTACCAGCTACATGGGCAAACGCAACAACGCTCCACAGCGGAACGACTCGATGGGAGGCGCTTGCAGTACGGCCTCTGGGGTCTGGCAATATTCACCTATATCGTCGTATACACGGGCGCGTTGGTAGAGCATGCCGGTGCAGTCGCCGCCTGTGGACAACAGGTGGTAGGCTGCGGCTCGACGTACTTCCCTAATTTGACCTCCCTGTCAGGCATTCAAGTGCTGCATCGCTACGCGGCTTCTTCGCTGTGGTTACTCGTCCTGGCTGTGCTCGTCGTTGTGCTGCGCAACTATAGTGGGCGACGCGACCTTATACGCGGTGCATGGTGGGCCTTCAGCCTGATTACGCTTCAAGCTATTAGCGGCATGATTACCGTCTTCACAGGTGGTCAATTGCTTGCCACCTTGCTACATGTCACTATCATCTCGTTTTTCTTCTCCGTGCTGTGCTACCTGTGTATGCAGGTCGGCTGGCCACGTCGTTCGGACAAAGTACTGCAAGCCACCGACAACAAGCAGATGGAGCTGCACCCGGTCTCGTAGAATTCAAGGACTCTATAACGGACGGCCTACTTACATGTCAATGGGACAAATAGGTATGTAGGTCATATGACACTAGCGTAACGCATGAATTTGCTGTATCCTTCCTGACATGCCCACATTGTTTCTCGAAAGGAACAGCAGAACAACATGGCTGCTATAAAACAGGGAGAACTACTGAAGGAAAAATTGCTAACAACGGAGAAGGTTACAATTTCTCTCCCTACAGTACACTGGCTACAAATCTTAGCCATCAGCATTTTCTGGTTCGCGCTCAATTTTCACTGGTCCGCGCTCGGCATTATCATTCTACCAAGTCAAGTCTTTAAACTTGTTGGCACGCAACAGCAAGGTGAGGCACTTGCGTTCATTCTCGTCCCCGGCGCGTTTATTTCGCTTTTCGCCAATCCGCTCTTCGGCATGCTCAGCGACGAAACGCGTGGACGCTTGGCACGCTTCGGGCGCCGGCGTCCATATATTTTGTTGGGGA
>CAXTCR010000341.1:0-3830 GCA_964242555.1 uncultured Ktedonobacteraceae bacterium | reverse complement strand
TGACGATTCGTTAAACGATGCCCTTACTCTAAAATGGTGGGATATTAAGACGTTAACCTTTTCATCTGGTCTCTCGCTTGATCTGCTACTCGCGCTTCCCGAAACTCCTCAATACGGGGTTGTTTACGGTAGTTCTTTGCGTTTCTGGATGACAGTTGCGACATTTGCCTACGAGCTACTCGTCAAACAAGCCTACGTTCCCACGTTGCAAGGGACAAAACAGGGACGAACAACGCTTTATGGGGCACAGTGGAAGGCATTCCTTTCGCAAGAGGATACTGAGCGACTTCGTGTGCTCACACAAGCAATGCCCCCACTCTGCTGGTCCTTTATGCCTCCCAGCGAAAAACCAGTATCGCTGTTACAAGAGGTGGTGCAGACATTTCTTGACACAAATATTGATGCGTTTGTGCGTGAGAGCATGCCTACAAATGCGCTTGTTTCGAGCAAGTCTGGTCGAAAAGCACTCTCCTTACCTGAACAATGGTTACGTGCCCTCTCCTCTCATGAACATGTAGCACTGACTGGTTCTCCAGAAGAACTCCAGCAGTTTGTGACCTCTCTCACGTCGTGGCTTCAAACGCTACAACCTGTAGTGGATAATGCGCCATTTCGCACCTGTTTCCGTCTTGATACACCCGAAGATGACGAGCACGAATGGCAAATTAGCTTTCATTTACAAGCAAACGATGATCGCAGCTTGTTGGTGCCAGCAGAGGATGTGTGGCAGGTACGTTCCGATACACTCACCTTTCTACATCATAAATTCGAAAATCCACAAGAACGCTTACTATCCGATCTTGGGCGAGCCTCTCGTCTGTTCCCACTGCTTGAGGAAAGCCTAAAAACTGCCCATCCGCGCACACTGACTTTAAATACAGAACAGGCATACGCATTCCTACGACAGTCGGCACCATTGCTCGAACAGAGTGGCTTTGGCGTGCTTGTGCCGCCATGGTGGTCTAAGAGCGCGTCGCGTCTAAAAGTCAAGTTGAAGCTCAAACCCAAGATTGCTGCAATAGCGAAGGGACTGGTTGGACTCGATAGCATCGTCGCCTATGATTGGAACGCCGCCGTTGGCGAGTCCGAACTGTCAGAGGAAGAATTCGCACGTCTTGTCAATCTGAAGACGCCGCTCGTACAGGTGCGTGGACAGTGGGTCGAGCTGCGACCAGAGGAGATTGAAGCCGCGATACACTTCTTCCAAAAGAAGCGTAAACGTGGCGAAATGAAGCTGGGGGAGGCTCTGGGTCTCGGCCTTGGTCAAGGCATCTCCGAAACGGGCCTACAAGTCGCAGAGGTCGAGGGTGAGGGCTGGATTAACGACCTGCTTGGTGGCCTAAAACAAAACGTCAAACTCGACACCATCGAGGTGCCAAAAACACTGCATGGAACACTACGCCCATATCAGCTAAAGGGCGTCTCCTGGTTAGCATTCCTCAAACAATTTAGCCTAGGAGCTTGTTTAGCAGATGATATGGGCATGGGTAAAACAGTTCAGCTAATAACCCTTTTGTTGCACGATCGTGAAAAACAGCAAGAAGCCGTAGTACTACCCACATTGCTCATTTGCCCCATGTCTATCGTCGGCAACTGGCAGCGTGAGCTACAAAAGTTCGCGCCTTCGCTCAACGTCATGGTCCATCATGGCAACGAGCGATTATCAGGGCAAGCGTTTGTCGATGAGGTCGCCAAGCATGATATTGTGATTACGACATACTCGTTAGCACTGCGCGACAAAGAGCATTTGGCCGCCGTTACATGGGAGCAGGTAGTGATCGACGAGGCGCAGAATATCAAAAACGAGTCGGCGAAACAGACACAGGCTATCAAAAAGCTCAATGCAAGCTATAAAATTGCTCTGACGGGTACGCCTGTTGAGAATCGCCTATCAGAACTTTGGTCCATCATGGAATTTCTCAACCCAGGCTATCTCGGCTCCGGTACAGAATTCCATAAAAACTTTGCCCTGCCTATCGAACGTTACCATAACGCTGAACGTGCCGACGCCCTGAAACGCCTGACACAACCCTTCATCCTTCGACGTGTAAAAACCGACAAAGCGATTATCCAGGACTTGCCTGATAAGATGGAAATGAAGGTCTTCTGCAACCTGACGCAAGAACAGGCGTCGCTCTACGAGGCAGTGGTCAAAGAGATGCTCGAACGTATCGAAGAGGCCGATGGTATCGAGCGTAAAGGACTTATATTATCTACGTTGACAAAACTGAAGCAAGTCTGCAACCATCCTGCCCATTTTATGAGTGACGGGAGTCGGCTAGAACATCGTTCAGGTAAACTGAATCGTTTGGAGGAGATGCTGGAAGAAGTGCTTGCCGCCGGAGACAAAGCCCTAATATTCACGCAATTCGCCGAAATGGGCGGAATGTTGCGTACAGAGTTACAAGAGCGTTTAGGCCGTGAGGTTCTGTTTCTTCACGGAGGAACGCAAAAGAAGGAGCGCGACATACTCGTGCAGCGTTTCCAGGAAGAGCGGCGCGGTTCGCCCCTCTTCATCTTGTCGCTCAAAGCCGGTGGCGTCGGCCTGAATCTTACGGCGGCCAATCACGTCTTCCACTTTGATCGCTGGTGGAACCCAGCCGTTGAAAATCAAGCAACCGATAGAGCATTTCGCATTGGTCAAAAGAAAAACGTCCAGGTACATAAGTTCGTCTGTGTCGGCACTCTGGAAGAGCGCATCGACGCGATGATCGAACAGAAAAAAGAATTGGCGGAAAACATTGTCGGCAGTGGCGAGAACTGGTTAACCGAAATGTCAACCTCGCAGCTCAAAGAACTGTTTGCATTGAGCCGTGAGGCCGTAGGAGAATAGCATTATGGGTAGAAGATGGCGAGATAACTACGACGATTTCCAATGGGATTATTATTCCGAAAATAGACCTCGTAAAGTTGAGGGGGGCATCAAGGCCAAGAGTGAACGCGGCGCAATCGGTGAGACATGGTGGTCGAAACGCTGGCTACGAGCACTCGAATCATTGGGCATGGGTACCCGCCTCACTCGTGGACGCTCCTATGCTCGTCAGGGGCAAGTCCTTTCAATTGATATCGAACCAGGACTGGTCAAAGCAAAGGTGCAAGGCTCGAGAACAACACCATATGATATTAAGATACGCTTGCACCCACTCACAAAACGTGATTGGCAAGAGGTTATAACCGCGATGGCCTCGCAAGCACTTTTTGCCGCGAAACTCCTTGCAGGTGAAATGCCCAGCAACATCGAAGAAGCCTTCGATAGTGTCAATGTCTCGCTCTTCCCAGAGCTAGAAGAAGACCTTCAAACAAACTGCTCATGTCCAGACTGGGCCAATCCCTGTAAACACATCGCTGCTGTCTACTACATCCTTGCCGAACGTTTCGACGAAGATCCCTTCCTGCTCTTCAAACTACGTGGGCGCGATAAAGACGCCATCATCTCTGCCCTACGAGAAAAGCGTGCCTCAACATTCGATACTAAAAGCAGTGGAGGTAAGGCGCTTAACACCATCAACGAAAAACAGCAAGCAGAGCCAACCGTCCGCCTCGAAGACATGCTAAGCACCTTCTGGCAAGCAGGAGAAGCCTTAGACACCTTCTCTGTCAATCCATCTGCACCCGATGTTGATAACGCCCTACTCAAAAGATTGGGAAATGCTCCTTTTACTGTGGACGGGAAAAATATAGCTAATGTGCTTGAGAGAGCGTATGACGCTGTACGTTCTGCGGTATCTCGTAAGAATATAGAATGATTTTCTTATAGACAAAAGGTACGTTTTTAAAGTTCTTGTAGCATTGGTGTTATAGAAAGTAGTGAACAGGAGACTATTATGCAC
>CAXTCR010000340.1:0-3843 GCA_964242555.1 uncultured Ktedonobacteraceae bacterium | reverse complement strand
TGATAGTCGATGGGCGTGTTGGTGCGATAATCTGGAGCATTCATCGCACTTGTTGGTACGTCGTCCCCTACTAGACTACTGCCATAATTGTTGCCACGCAATACGAGCTTGTTTTGTTCGGACGGAGTAAATGGTATCGAAGCATGTGGTGCATCGGAATACACATGTGTTTGTGGACTCTGGGTATAGATAAGGGATGCCACGGTAGGTGCATCGGTTGAAAACGAATCAACATTGGTATCTACAGGTGTATCGGCTACAGCACCACAGCGAGGACAGCGTGTTGCACCAGCAGGCAAATGAAGACCACATTGACCACAAAAAACCATCTTTCTTTCCCCTTTCAAAACCTCTGGTTGGATTTCTTCTGTTAACGTGATACGTCTTATCACGATATACTCTTATTTTCACCTCTTGAAAGAAGCATACTCTTTTTCGCTCATTATAACGCACGTTCTTTTCCAGAGGCAACGAAATGCTACATATGGATGCATGTCACGCTGGCTTGTCATGTTATATTGAGCAGTTGCAATGCTGATACCATATGTATCTCTTCTTGTATAACGCTATTTCCACAACTTTCTTGGTCATAGTTGTCAATGAGAGTCAATGAAGGCGTTTGCTAAGATTTTAATGATAGGGTACCTTAAAGCAAATGAGCAGAGTTTTTCTTGACAGCTTGATCGAGCGCGTGAATATACTTGCAAATAAGTATTTCGTTAGGAGATACTATAACGTTCTCCCTTTGACTCTGGGGATAAAGCATGGTAAACGCGCTCATCTTTGACTGTGATGGTGTGCTCGCCGATACGGAACGATATGGGCATCTTCCCGCCTTCAATCAAACGTTCAAAGAGTTTGGTTTGCCTGTGCAATGGTCGGAGGAAGAGTATGGCGAGAAGCTCAAAATCGGCGGTGGCAAGGAGCGTATGGCTAGCCTATTGACGCCAAAATTTGTGCGCGAGGCACACTTGCCAACTGATTCTGAGGGACAGAAAAGCGTTCTTGCACAATGGCACAAGCGAAAAACTGCAATCTTCAAAGAGATTGTAGCGGAGGGACGCTTACCGGGGCGCCCCGGCATTGCTCGTATCGTGAATGAGGCGATAGCTCATAACTGGATGCTTGCTGTTGCCTCGACTTCCGCTAGTGAGTCTGTGCTTGCCATCTTGGAGCGTGTGGTTGGAAGAGATGCAGCAGGGCATTTCAACGTGTTTGCAGGCGACATTGTGCCTAAAAAGAAGCCAGCACCAGACATCTACCTATTTGCTTTGCAGCATATGCACGCCTCACCTGCTGAAACTCTTGTGATCGAGGACTCTCGCAACGGCTTACTTGCGGCAGTTGAAGCAGGATTGAGATGCTTTGTAACGGTTAGTAGTTACACCACGCAAGAGGATATGCACGAAGCAATTATGGTTGTTTCGCAACTTGGCGATCCCGGTAATCCAGCAGAGATCATAGCAAACCGAGGACATGCAACTCCTAGTTCCTTTATCACGCTGAGCGATCTCAAGGCATGTCTTAAGTCATAACCATACCGACATAGAGTCGGCTCTGCACCTGTTTTAGATGAGTACCCATAAGGATTATCTCCTTTGGAAAACATACCTTACGGACCGAGAGCAACCTATAACGATGAATTGCGTCAAGCGATTGCAGAGCAATTTGCTATTGGTGTTATAACTTCCACACAAGACCTTGGCGGTACCTACAATCTCAATGTTTTACTACTAACCACTGGAGGTACCTATGTTGCACGCGTTTATCGTCCATGGGTAACATATGAGCGGCTAGCCATGCTTCATCAAGTCAAGCAGGTACTTTATGAAAATGGTCTACCTGTACCAACTCTTATAGTCAATAGATTAGGCAAAACTATTTTCTCTTACCAAGACCGTCTTGCAGAAGTCGAATGCTTTGTTCCCCACGATAACGTCGAAGGAACATGGCAACACTACGAACTAGCATTCGCACTTCTTGCAAGACTTCATACCTCCCTTGCGACAAAGACTGGACGTATTACAATAGTACCACCGCTCGTAGCCAATTATGCGACACCTAATGAGCTTGTAACATGGACGTTACAAGCCAAACAGCGCATTAGTAAGTCAACGGCAAATGAAGATACTGGTCTAGCTCTTGCCTTATGTGACAGTACTGTGCAACTACTTACAAAAATACAGGGGGAATGGGATAAAACAGGGCACGAGTTACCACGACAAATGATACATGGTGACTTTCGTCTGGGCAACTTTATCTTTAGAGGCGAACAGATCGTTGCCATCCTTGACTTCGACTTTCTGGCGGTGCGAGAACGTATCTTTGACCTCGCCTACGCGCTCTATTGGATGTTTCGTCGTCTTGAAAGCAATGTGCCGCCGGACAAGCTTTCGTGGTCACGGATCAATGAAATGCTGAGGAGCTATAACAGGGAGAGCATTCAGCCATTCTCACCCACAGAAATACAAGCTCTTCCTCTCGAATTAGCACGTGTTCCTTTGTATTGGATTGCAGAGGCAAACTTTTTGCCGAATACGGGACAAATTATTGCGCGGTTAGTTGATAATGTACGTTTTGCCTCTTGGGTTGTGGAACATAGTGAAGAGCTTGCGCAAATGTTCTTGTAGGGACCGGTTCACCACGTCCTCGTTGATAATCTTAATGCTAGAAGGATGTGGTGAACCGGTCCCTACAGATGCGAACTACGAACCAACGCGCAAATAATGTCCCCAGTATCCCTGATAGTCTCCGTATCTCTCCGCAATGCGCTCGATCTCGGCCCGTGATAAGTCCTTGCCATGGCCATACAATCTTGAGGCTGCCTCTAGCATCACTTTCTCGTTGCTTGTAAGGCGTTCCATACGTCCAAGACCACGTATCATGACAAATGAGGATGACCATGCGCCGAAGCCACGAATACCCCGCAGCCATGCCTCTACCTCGTCATAGTCGCCCGTACGTAGAAAGTGTTCGTCAACGTCACTGAACGCTTTGATGACTGCGACGAGATACTCCGCTTTGCGCGCATTACGTACAACGTTTGTAAGCTCGTCCTCGCTCACATGCACCATGCGCTCCACCTCTGGAAATGCAGAATACGTGGTGCAGTCTATCGTAATAGTGCCGCCATATCTATCAATGATACTTTTCTTCATCCTTTGCGACATGTTCATTGGATTGCGCTGCGTCAGCACAGCCCAGCACGCAATCTCGAACGGCGTCAAAAATTTGACTTGATGATAGCCGTATAATTCCTGCACAATTGGCGCGAAATCGCTGTCCTCTCGCCCTATCGCGTAAAAGGGACGAAGGTCGTCATCCAAGCTTAAGAAGAATGTAATACGATCTATAGCCGCACTCTTTATCGCTTCGTCCATAGCTTGCTCTGAGTAAAGCGTATACGCCAACTGCGGTTGGTCTATCGTGCCTATAGATGAAACCCGAAAGCCTATAAGCTGTCCATCGACATATACAGCTTTTGTGAGTGCCTTCTCCGTAACGGTTTGTTCGCCCTGTGTCGCGGGAAAGAACCCCAGAAAGTTGAGTGTTTTCGCGAAGTCAAACAGAGGTGTGGGTGTGATGTGTCCTGTTTCTGTATACATCATCATATCCTGTCAAATATTGTAAAACTGATAAAACAATGAAATAGGAGCTTTAGTGAACAAGACGCTGTAGAGAAAGGAGTGTTCACAATGTTCCATAACTGAATCTCGAAAAAGCCTTTAGGGTAGATTGAGAGACGAGTCATGTATGTCCTCAAGCATTATCGCTCTAATAAGTGCGTTCTCATAAAATCCAGTGTCGTACGCACAATTTCCTGTGAACGTACGTTGTCGTCGT
>CAXTCR010000339.1:0-3858 GCA_964242555.1 uncultured Ktedonobacteraceae bacterium | reverse complement strand
AGGGCTTTCATGTTGTCGCGTTAGACATGTTGGGACATGGGCAATCTGACGCGCCGTCTGACCCACAGCGCTATAGCATAGAGCACTGCGCGGAGGATGTAGTGGCGTCGTTACGTATGCTAGGTGTTCAAGAGCAGCAGGCTATTCTGCTCGGCTACTCGATGGGTGGACGAATTGCGCTCTACACGGCCTTCTCCCGCTTCTTCCGCGCCCTCATCTTAGAAAGCGCCTCTCCTGGCCTAACCGACTCAGTGGAGCGAGCACAGCGTAGAAGCAGTGATGAGGAACTGGCCGCTAGAATTGAGCGCGATGGCATAGAAGCCTTTGTCGAGTATTGGGAACACTTGCCACTGTTTGCCAGCCAGCAGCGTCTTCCATATGAACAGCAAAGGGGGGTACATGCGCAGCGTCTACAGAATAGACCATCGGGCCTTGCCAACAGTTTACGTGGTGTGGGGACGGGCGCACAACCAGCACTACAGGAGAGACTTCCAACGCTTGCTATCCCCATCCTTCTGCTAGCTGGTATACTTGATAAGAAGTTTTGTGCCATCGCACAGGGAATGGCGAAGGTACTGCCAAACGCGCAGGTACACATCATTCCTGACGCCGGGCACACAACTCACCTCGAACAGCCACAGGTGTTTGATGCGCTAGTTTTAGAGTTTTGTAAGAAGGAGACCTCCGATGTCAATAGAGTGGAAAACAGTTAAGACGTATACCGATATTTTGTTCCAGAAGGCCGAGGGTATCGGCAAAATCACGATCAACCGGCCTGAGGTGCGCAATGCCTTTCGACCGGAGACGCTGAACGAACTGATCGAAGCCTTCAGAACGTGCGGCGAGGACCCGGAGATTGGTGTGGTCATCTTTACAGGCGCGGGCGATAAGGCATTTTGTTCGGGTGGAGATCAGCGTGTACGCGGGCAGGGAGGTTATGTCGGAAAAGATGGTGTGCCACGGCTCAACGCGCTTGAGCTGCAACAAGTGATCAAATACCTGCCCAAACCAGTTATCGCGATGGTAGCGGGATATGCGATTGGTGGTGGGCACGTCCTGCACCTGCTCTGCGACCTCACCGTCGCCGCGGATAACGCACGCTTTGGACAGACGGGGCCGCGCGTTGGCAGCTTCGATGCTGGCTGGGGCGCGACGTATCTGGCGCGTGTTGTTGGACATAAGAAGGCACGCGAAATCTGGTACCTGTGTCGCCAATATGATGCACAGGAGGCGCTGGATATGGGACTTGTCAACACGGTCGTGCCACTTGCACGTTTGGAAGAAGAGACGGTACAATGGGCCAAAGAGATATTAGAAAAGAGTCCCATCGCTATACGCTTCCTAAAGGCTGCGTTTAATGCTGATACCGACGGCCTTGCCGGTATTCAACAGTTAGCGGGCGATGCGACGATGCTGTACTATATGACAGAAGAGGGGCAAGAGGGCAAGAATGCCTTCCTGGAGAAACGCAAGCCCGACTTCTCGCGCTTCCCACGCCTTCCCTAACGGTTTTTATGAAAATTCTCGACATATCCTTACAAACCTATAGCCTGCCCTTCGCGCACAGCTTTGCCACCGCCCATGGTGACATGAAGGTGCGCAAGGGCGCTATCCTTACAATTACAACCGATATTGGTCTGGTCGGTACTGGCGAAATAGCACCACTGCCGCCTTTCAGCAGCGAGACGCTGGACGAGGCATGCGAGGCACTCGTCGAGGCGTTACCACGCCTGCGTGAAAGTCCGCTCGATACTGCGCTCATGATTAGCCAGCATCTGCCTGCCAGCGTTGTTTGCGGACTAGAGACGGCGCTGCTAGATATACAGAGCAAGCGCGATGGCTATAACATCGGTATGCTGCTCTCCGACGGGCCGCTTCGTAGTACCGTGCCGGTCAACGCGATTATCAGCTCACAGTCAGTAGAGGATGTGTTTATCTCAGCCCTGAACGCGAAACAACGAGGCTTTTCTTGTGTCAAACTGAAGGTTGGCATCACACAAAATCACGCCACGGAAATTGAGCGGATCGCGGCTGCCCGTTCTGCCCTTGGCCCTGACATTCAGTTGCGCCTCGATGCCAACGAGGGTTGGGTGTTTGAAGAGGCAAAGGCAATTCTCTCGCAGTGTGTGTCCTACCATATTCAATATGTTGAGCAGCCTCTATCACGACGCGATCTGACAGGGTTACAGCATCTGCGACGTATGGTCTCTATTCCCGTAGCTCTGGATGAGAGTGTTGCAGACGTGGAAAGCGCTCGAACGGTTTTACGCTATGGTGCGGCGGATGTGCTCGTGATCAAACCGCAATTAGCTGGCGGGCTATATGCCAGTAGGCAAATCATTACAGAGGCGGCGCAGCGCGGGGTACGATGTGTCATCACCACAAGCATTGAGTCGGGCTTTAGCCTTGCCGCAGCACTACATCTCGCGTCGGCTTCACCGGAGATCACGTTGGCTTGCGGCCTCACTACTCAATATCTGCTGGTTGATGATCTCATTCGGGAAAGCATTCCTATCTCTAGCGGTTTGATGGATGTGCCGACGGGTCTCGGTCTGGGCGTGACACTCGACGAGGAGGCACTACAAAAATATAGCACTTCTCTGCACTTATAAGAATATAAGAAACTGAACAGACACCCACAATAAAAATATAAGAAACTGAACGGGCGCCAACTCCCTTGATCATTCCTCGAATACGGCTCGGGGACTACCCTACTCTATACCGGCATCCCGTTTCCAAGTAAACGCTAAAAGGCTCTATAACTATGTATGATACACATCTACCAGATTGGTTGACACGGTGTGCTCAGAACCGTCCACAGCATCTGGCGGTTAAGTTTGGCGGGATACAATGGACCTTTGCGCAACTCGATGCTGAAAGCTCGCGGCTCGCACGGCAACTTGCGACACTCTCTATTGGTGAAGGGAGTCGCGTGGCACTGCTGGGGGCTAATAGCCTGCACTTCGTGACACTCGTTCATGCCCTGACACGATTGGGCGCGATACTCGTTCCTCTGAATACTCGCCTGACGGTTAAAGAGTTATGTTGGCAAGTACACGACGCCAATGTCACGCTGCTGGTTTCTGACGTGGAGCATGCAGTAATGGCCACGTCGGTCAAAGAGCAGCTTCCACAGGTAGCACAGGCGTTGTTTTCACCGGTTGAAGCGCAACGCGATATTCCTGTGTTGAGTAGGCTTCCAGAAACAGATGTTCCCTTGCGCACACTGATTGACCTAGAAGCGGCGCAGGCAATAATGTATACCTCTGGCACGACTGGGACTCCTAAAGGGGCAATCATCACCTATGGTATGCAGTGGTGGAACGCAGTTGGCTCGGCGCTCAACCTTGGCCACCAGCCCGACGACTGCTGGCTCGCCTGTCTGCCCTTCTTCCACATAGGTGGACTGTCTATACTGATGCGCAGCGTTATTTATCAAATCAGTGTCGTAGTGCTGCAAAAATTTGATGCCGAAGCGGTCAATGCTGCGATCCAAGGACAGCATGTCACGATTATCTCGGTGGTCGCGGTGATGTTACAACGCATGCTGGCGGGGTTGGATGGGCAACAGGCGACCTATCCTCCGACGTTGCGCTGTGTGTTGCTCGGTGGTGGTCCCGCGCCGCGACCACTTTTAGAGGCGTGTGCGGCAAAGTACATTCCCGTTGTCCAAACTTATGGTATGACTGAGACCTGTTCGCAAGCTGTGACGCTCTCGCCAGCAGACGCGCTGCGCAAGCTTGGCTCCGCTGGAAGACCTATAGCTCCGGTACAGTTGCGTATCCTGCACGAGGGGCAAGAGGCTCAGGTTGATCAAGCGGGTGAGATATACCTGAAGGGGCCAACGGTCACTCCAGG
>CAXTCR010000338.1:0-3904 GCA_964242555.1 uncultured Ktedonobacteraceae bacterium | reverse complement strand
CCTCGCGAAATACTTCTGCCGCCAGCGTCCAGCTTGGGTCCTGCGTGTAGATGACAACACGTAGAGCGGGGGCAAGATCAAGCAGGGTGCGTCCCAACTCAATACCATTGCCATTGCCCAAGCGTAAATCGGACAGCACCAACCAACGCTGTGTAAGCGGCTCCATAAGCCCCTCCTGACTCAGCGCTTCCACTAATCGTATGGCACTGTCGACATCACCTACCTGCTCATGCACCGTCATGCACTCCGTCTCCTCCACAAACTCACATACCCCGCGCCGCTTGATAGGCGTATCGTCAACCACGATGACACAAATCTGCTCTTCTTCCATACCACATAGTATACTGTCTACTGCTTCAAAAACGCAACGGGTCGAAGTGTGCACTAGGTCACAGTTCTCCTCCCTAAAATTATGTACTCTTCCTCCTACGAACAAGAAATTTCGTAGCCCGCCTTTGCAATCATTTGTGATACACTTGCAGTTATGCACTGACTGCACAATCAAAGTAAAGCAACCTTAAAGAAGCATAGCTTAGCATTGCGCGAAGGAGCATTTGGATTGAAAAATGGACAGAAGCGTTTCTGGCGGATGCAAAATATTCCTTCGCGCACACAGTGTCTGAGCGCGATAGATATTTTTCAGGACCTCTCGCCAGTAGAAATCTCAGTCATGAGTAGCCGCGCACCTGTTCGCAAAGAGGTAATCAATCAAAGTAGAAACGTACTATATGACATACACTATTGAAGAATACGAAGCAATCAACGCACCCCAACTAGAGCAATGCATCATCGAACTGCAAGATTTCGAGCGCGGTTTAGAGCCTGATATTGTTGCAGGCACCACCATCTCTAAACGCTATCTACAAGAGATACTGGACGAAAACGAGAAAAAAGCGGGAAAAATATTTGTTGCCGTAGTTCAGGAACAAGTCGTTGGCTTCGTCAGCGTTCGACGTGAACCCAATTGGGATAGCTATCTCTCAAGCATCACAGAACACGCCTATATCTCCGATTTGGTCGTGCTTCCTACTCACAGACGACAAGGCATTGGAAGAATGCTTATGCAAAAGGCCGAGGAGCACGCGAGAGGATTAGGAGTAAACGTCGTCAAAATCAACGTACTATCACGAAACAAACCTGCAACATACCTGTACGAACAATCGGGCTTTCGACATTATCAATTGACGCTCTTAAAAGAATTAAACAACGAATCAGAATAGGAAAGCGACAACACCCATTAACGTTGCATCGCTACCCAGAACGGCGGGCACCAACTTCACTGACGTTGCCACGTTTGCGGACGACGTTGCAAGAATAGGATTGCTGCGTACCTGCATCATTAATAACTCATTATGAGTGCATAAACTACCACCGAGTACAAGGGCGTCAGGCTCAAACAACGCGATATACTTCGCGATAGCACTACTTAACCAGCGTCCCAACTCACTATACACTTTCAGTGCCACACCATCACCGCGTCTTGCCTCCTCCACCAGCATTTGCAAGCTAAAGTATTCTCGATTGAGAATGCGCTGTGTCAAACTGCTCTCCTCACCACGTCGAAGCGCACGCTGTATCGTTCGTTGCATCGCATCTAGTGAAAGCAGCGTATTAATACATCCATATTTTCCACAGCTACAACGCGGTCCATTTGTAGCGATAGGAAGGTGACATACATGCCCCATGTATTGCTGCAGCTCCGTTTGCTCCACTTGCCCGTTCTTCATCAGTGCAGCACCCACAACTGCATTCACGCTTAAAAAAAGGAGGCGAGACACATCCTGGCCTGCTCCAAAGGTATACTCTCCCAACATAGCTCCATCCACATCAACATAGAGGCGTGTGGGTAGATCATAACGGCTTTGTAGAATTTCTTGGAGAGGAAGGCCATTAAGTGCCGGCAATGTAGGAATAGACATAGCTCTTTGCGCAGTCGTATCAAGTGAGCCAGGAACGCTTACACCAATACCACCCACACGAAACCGTTGGTCATGAGCATAAGCTAGTATTGTATCAATCGCCTTGAAATAAGGCTCAAGCGTTGCATACGCAGGACGCCCTCGTAGCGTTTTCACCCCAATTCGATGCAGTATCCGCCCACGCCGGTCTACCAGCGCAACAGTAGCCCTGCTGCTCGCTATCTCGACTCCAACCCCCACAAGCCTATCTCTAGCCATTGAGTACCTGCGCTACTCTATTCTAGTATTTAACTAGAACATATGTTCCTAATTTAACAGGTCACAACAATAAGGTACAAGATAATACACAAAGAGTGTGTAATCAAAGTATAGTGACCAGTAAGAACATTTGTCAAGAGCAGATGTTCAACATCTGTTTTAGCTAGAAGTTTGCTTCCATATTAGAGGACTAAAATCTGTGAGAGCTGAAACTTCATAAACCTCAAACCCACTCGATAGTCGCAAAAGTACCTTTTTCATAGTCCCTTCTTATTCTAATCCTTGTGGCAAACTACTCCCTCGCGTGGTACATTACAAGAATAAATACAATGATATAGCTACAGCAAGACAAGGAGCTTTTCCCATGAGTGGTGCATATAAACCTGAAGATGGTCGTCGACCGAAGAAAGACCCCATCCTGGGACAAGGCCATGGCCTTAGCGACGAAGAGGGGCAAGCAATTCAACAGATGATTCGTGAAGAATCAGGCACATCTCGTCACTTATACATTCCGCAAGAAGACCTCTCACAGGAGGCCACAACACGCATGTCGCCAGAGGTGGCCCGCGTCATCAACGAGAGTCAGGTGCGCGATGTTCTCAATATGTTCAACCGCGACTACCTCTATGGGCAGGGCCGCTTCGACGAATACAGTGGTGGTCTGCTGCTCAAATGGGGCGATGGCTATTCGCGCAAGCACATCTGGCTCACCGTTGAAAACGGTAACCTGATTCTTGAAACAAGCCACGCGAAAAAGTGCAACAAATCCTATTGCACCGGCACACACCATATTCTCACGCCCGACCTGTACACGAATATGAACGTGCTCAACCAGGAACTGGGCGACCTCTTCCGCCGTCCCGTCTACGAACGCTCGGACGACTAGGAGAGCCTGTGACAACACGCATACTTGCGCTCGAAAAAGACCTGTTCTTCTCGGTCAGGATACGCGACACCCTGCAACAGCACGGCATGGAAGTTTCAACCGTCCGTACCTTGCCTGCCTTCGAGCAAGGGCTACAAGCCGAACAAAAGCCAGCATTAGCGATCATTAATACCGCCACAAAAGGCGTAGACTGGGAAGCGGCAATCCGCGCCGCCTCTTCTCAAGGTATACCTGTGCTCGGCTTTGGTTCGCACATGGATCTCGACGCTCGTGCCAAAGCATTAGCAGCCGGTGCCACAAAAGTCGTGGCGAACTCTAAGTTCACCAGCGACATGGTTGGTCTGGTGACACGCATACTGAACAATTCGACAATTGCTGACGACGACTTAGAATAGCGATCAACACACTCCTTGCATATCAACCTGCACGCAGGTTGATATGCAAGGAGTGTGTTGATATCCATTAGGCAGAACGAATAAGTAAGCCGCGCACAAACCTATAACCAAGCGGCACAAAAGAGATACCATACCCGAGAGCGTGTTTTTCATAGGAAGACTTTTGGCGTCGATAAGCCCAGCGATTGCGTAGAAAATCTTTTTCTTTGAAGTGTGAGGGTTGAATACGTCTGCGAATGCTTTGATAACGGGGACGATGTGCAATCCTATCGCTCATGCATACTCCTTAGTTTATGACTACACAGACATAACAAAACGGTTTCTCCCGACATATACACTACGTCAGGAGAAACCGTTTTTCTCTCGGATTGTTGCGGTTCGGAATGTGGCTCTTGCATACAGCACCACGTTCTTCATTATCTGAGATTTAGTGGCCGCACCCACAG
>CAXTCR010000337.1:0-3925 GCA_964242555.1 uncultured Ktedonobacteraceae bacterium | reverse complement strand
CGAAGCCATACGTTCCGCCATAGTGCCCGTAAGGGTGTCACACGAGCGAGTATCAAAAAGCCAAGCAGGATGAAAGCAACCAGTAATGCACTTTCCTGAGCAATCCCATAACGTATGGGCAGCGGCCCGAACGCATACAGTACCTTATCATCGTTACCGCTGAGCGAGAATAATACGATCACAGCCCCGATCACAGTTAAGAGGATCAGGAGCCACATCCGCCGCCAGAGTTCACGAGGCGAAATCCTGGATGTGACAAGAGCAAGAGTTAATAGGACAACCGCCCCACCAAAAGGTACAAAATGCCATTGATGTTGTGCTGCAATGGACAACGTTATTGAGATGATGACAAGTACAAGCAGTTTCGTTCTTGCTTGCAGCCGGTGAATGGGACTTTTCCCTGGAAAATACGTCCCCAACGAAATATTTTGCAGCATCATTCTAGCTTTCTTTTGGCGCAGGCACGGACCGGCGGGGATTTTTCAGGACCGCGAAGGCCTCGTCAACCGTCAATGTCTCAGGAGGAATGACCATCCCCTGCTTACGTAACAAAGCTAGTAGCTCGCTCAGTAGTGGAGTTGCTAGTCCCCACTTGTGCAATTGTTCGCCCTGAGCAAAAAGGGTGCGCGGCGTTCCCTGCATCACCAATTTTCCATCGTGCAGGACGAACAGCATGTCGGCCAGCGTAGCGACCTCGTTCATATCATGTGTCACAAGCACAATCGTTACGCCTCTCCGTTGCACCCGTCGTAGGTACGTGTAAAACTCGCTCCGCGCATCGGCATCCAGTCCAACGGTTGGCTCATCGAGAATGAGCACACGTGGTGACATCACCAGCACACCCGCCAGCGCAACGCGCCGCTGTTGCCCACCGCTTAACCCGAAAGGCGAACGCGAGGCATACTCCTTGTGGGGTAGTCCAACCATATCCAGAGCAGCAAACACACGCGCACGTCGCTCGTGTCGTCCAATTCTCAGGCGTTGTAGCCCAAATGCAACATCCGCATACACCGTTTTCGCGAAGAGTTGTGACTCAGGAAATTGAAATAGCATTCCCACACGTTGTCGTAGCGAGCGCAGGTCTACATTCTTGTCCCCAACATTGACGCCATCGACAATCACCGCGCCTGATGTCGGCAGGAGCAAACCATTGAAGTGCTGGATCAGCGTCGATTTGCCAGAGCCAGTCACGCCAATAATCGCGGCACAGCTTCCACGCTCAATCTCCATCGTGATATCCACCAGCGCCGCCTTCTGTCCAGTTCCTGTAGAATAAGTATGAAAGAGATGCTCTGTCCTAATAATCGCGTTTGTCACAGGGCCAACTCCCGCGCAATCGCCTCGACCGTCAACGCCTTCCTCGAAATGGGTACTCCCGCGTTTCGCAGTCGTGTGGCAAGTTCGATCGGCTCCGGTATCATCAGTTTCAGCACACGCAATTGGGCTAGATTAGCAAAGAGCTTCGAGGGTGTGCCATCCATGACGATCTGCCCCCCTTCCATCACGATAACGCGCTGTGCTAATGCCGCCTCTTCTAGCAAATGCGTTACCTGTATCACTGTTAGCTCCCTATTCAAATCATGTAGCAACGCGACGATCTCCTGGCGCGACCGTGGATCAAGCATCGACGTAGCCTCGTCCGCGATAATGTATTTGGGCCGTAGAGCCAACATGCTGGCAATCGCGACACGTTGCCTCTGTCCACCAGAAAGCCTATGCGGTGGCAGCTGACGCAAACCTGTAATTCCTACCGCTTCGAGCGCGGCATCAACCCGTTGAGCAATCGTCTCCCGAGAGTAGCCTCTCATTGCCAGAGACCACGCGACATCGTCCTCCACGAGTGTCGCGATAATCTGGTTATCAGGATTTTGAAAAATCATCCCAACACTATCCCGAATCGCACCTCGTTGCGCTCCATCACTCGTATCCAATCCATCGACAAGCACACGTCCCGTATCGGGAAGGAGCAAAGCATTGCACATACGCGCCAGCGTCGACTTACCGCTTCCATTGTGCCCCAGGATCGCCACATACTCACCATCCTGTATCCGTACACTTACATCGCGTAAAGCTGGTTGCGCTCCCTCTTTACTCCCAGCAGGAGCAGGATAGCTATAGCTTACCCCCTGTATATCAATGCTCATGCCCTTGCCGCCCTTTGTCTTCTCAGCAAACGTCGTCTCCGTACCGCTCTTTTGATCATCCAACGTGAGAAGCGCCGTTGCCATCTATACACACGCCCATCTGGAAAAGGTCGTACGCTATAGCCCAGTCTGCGCACCACCGTATTTGTGACCAGATAGATAGCAATCACGAAGGGACACAAAATCGCCCATAGCGCAACATAGTACAGGCCATACCAGTACTTGAAGCCAAACGCGACCAATGGCGCGATGAAAGGGAGAAAAGTATGCTGCCACCACCCACCAAGCCCGATGCTGCCGAACAGCACTCCAATAAGCCCCATAGCAGTATTATAGCTATTGCGCAAACCTCGCACTAGCGAACTCAACGGTATCCCGAACACCAAAGAGCCAAGAAAGAGCACGATATACGATGCAAGCGCACCACACGTAATGCCCACAAAGAGGGACAAGAAATGGGATACTCGATGTTTCATGACAAAGCCTAGAAAGAGGCCGCCCATCGCCTCTAACGACAACCCTATAACCAATTGCGGTCCCGTAAGTATCGCAGCGATAAACAGCGAAACCATCATACCCATTACGCCCACATAGAGGCCGCGCCGCAGCACAAGCACCGCGTACACAATAAAAATCAGCACACGAAAAAAATCGCCGCCAACGGGCAGGTACAATGTCAGCAGTTGAAACACAATCGCGATATCCGCGAGCAACGCCCCCTCCGCAATCTCTATCGCACTCAGTTTTCGGAACATCGAGTGTCCTTAATATGTATAATGAAATCTAACAAATTTATTCTAATGTAGGAGCCATAATTCATTACGCCCTCATGCCGCATTACAGGCCGAAGGGGACGTAGCAAATTATGGCCCCTACATCTATTAGAGGCAAGAACATTTTCCTTACGGTGCCCACTATAACCTTACGTTATTGTAACGTGTTGCAGTAGTATCCGCAATACACTACAGGCGCCACAACTGCTTTAATGCCCCTATCAACTGTCCCTGTCGCTGCTCTATTGTAGTAGGTGTCCATGTACGAAACCCTAACACCTGCGTTGTTAACGCAAAGGGAGAGATGCCGTCCTTCGAGAGAAAGTAGCGGTGCTTCTTATCTTCGAAGTCGAAGTTCTCGGCCTTCATATTTTTGCCCTGCGACAACAATACGAGATTGCCCAAGCGGTTCACGTATTTCTGACGTACCTCCCGCGTCGGAAATGCCTTGACCCATTCGCTTTCTGGCGCTGGTCGCTGCGGCAAGACATGCTCTATCGTCACCGTCTGATGATCGTAGGACGCGACCTTTTCGGAAAGTTTCGTGTCCAAGCGCAACAGCACATAGCGACATGGATAGTGCAGCAGGTAGATATCACCATCGAGCACACGCAGAAAATCTGTACGCTCCCTTGCCTTTAACTGTAGCGGCGACTCTGGACTGAACAGGTCCTCTTCCGTGTCAATCGCATACAACAACTCGCAGTAGCGCTCGATGCGTTTGTATGGAGGCACTCGACATACCATAAAGCTGATTACGAGCCGCTCAAGGTCCGTCAGGAAACGCAACACCGAGTCCGGTTGCTTGCGATGATACTTGACAAAATAGTAGAGTGCAGGTGGCGTCCACTGTGCGTGGTCGAGATAGTTTAACCACCTGAACATCGTGTTTATCTCTTTCGCCTTCGCTGGCAACCCCTGGTTGTAGTTCGTCTTGAGAATGTTGTTGTACGCATGTGCGTAGGGAAATAAGATATTGTCGATAAAATCCTGTGGCGAAGAGAAGCG
>CAXTCR010000336.1:0-3925 GCA_964242555.1 uncultured Ktedonobacteraceae bacterium | reverse complement strand
GTATTATAGGAAGGCCGTGTGTCTTCGAAAGGTTCTACTCTAGGATTAGATCATACCAATACCAATAGAAGTAATTTGCGTCACTGTTTTCTGTAAGGGTTCAGTTGTGCGTACTGTAGTTGTGGCGGGTTTTGTGCATGCCTCCACGAAGGCAACGAAGAGACGCGACCACGCGGGAATATCGGTGTAAATTTCCTCGGGATGGCATTGAGCACCAAGCATGAAGCGGTGGCCAGGTACTTCGATCAATTCTGGCACGCCATCTTCCGCACAGCCTGTGACACATACGCCACGACCGGGATTGTGCACGGCCTGATGATGCAGGCTATTGGCGGGTAGTTCACTCGTGCCAAGAATTTGCTCCATACGGCTACCGGCATTGATACGTACAGAATGCACAAGGGTGTTGCGTGGCAAGTCCCAGTTCTTGTGGCGCAGACTGCCAGTGAAGAGGTCGCCAAGGTCCTGGTAGAGTGTGCCACCGAGCGCAACATTTAACACTTGCATACCGCGGCAAATGCCAAGTGTAGGAACATTTTTGTCAAATGCCCAACGCGCCATTGATAGCTCCAGTGCATCAAGCTGCGAATTGGTTTCTGTCAGGAGGGGATGAGGCTTCTCACCGTAATTGCTTGGGTTAACGTCGATGCCGCCCGAAAGGAGTAATCCATCTAATCGAGGTAACAGCGTATGTAGTTCGTCAAGGTCATCAAAGATCGGGATGAGAATAGGCACACCACCGGCACGCTCCACTGCATGTATGTAGCTCCTATTATTATAATAGATGGGTCGCTCTGTCTCTGCACGCACTCCTGCATGGCAGGGTATTCCAATGAGTGGACGCATTACTAAAACTCCTTCACGAAGCCAGTGTATTTGACTTCTCAACGTATTTTATAAGATCTATAAGAATAAAAAAAACGGAACGCTAGAGGTATGTTCTTGCGTTCCGTTTGGAAAAATAAATGCTTCTATACCGTGAAACGCGCCTCAGTCCTCTTCTCTACTACAACGTGCTCCAGGCTATGCTGGAGCTCAGTAAGAAGAAATACATCAAAGGCGCGTTGATCGTTCATTTGTTCATCCTGTGTTGTTAAAATGTTCATTGTTTGTACTTATGTATGTTATACATTCATCATACTCACAATGTCAAGCAATGCAAACTTTTGGCCAATGGTACTACTATGCGCCTTCCGTGCAATACCGACCTCATCCGCCGAAAAACGCGTTCCACCAATCTTGCCAGAAGCCATGTTGCGCATGGTTCGCAGCCTGTCTCTTAGCCGTTTGCTGTTGAGTGTCGTTAGTGCCCACAATTACAACTGGATGTTCCCCTGGTCGTGTATATCCCAGTTGCTGTCGCGCCTCATTTTCGACCACTGACGGGTTCTGATAGTACTGTGCTGCCTTTTGCAGGTCCTTATGATGATTCTGTATATTTTGCAGTTGTTGCTGCGCCGTTTGCACCTGTTGGGCTGACTGGCTGTTGGACCACGCTTGGGCCAGTGCTCCGAGCAGAAAGGCAATACAGATGAGTGCTGTGATCCAGATGACTGTTTGAGTGAACAACGAGCTGCGCCTCGCACGTAAGCGACCAGCCGTCTCACCCATACCCACCGCTGCTGTTACACTTGCACTATTGAACGCTGCAGATGTCGAGCGTGCAAGCCGTGTTCTTCCTAATCGTCTCTGCATAGTGTCCTTCTACCTTATTACACGTAATAGACGTAGCTATGGTTACATTTTAGCATATACATAACAAAAATTCATATATTGTACACTTGTAAGGGTCTAATTCAAGTGCACAAGGGTGGTATCACAAGGGTGTAATGAATTAGACCCCTACGATTGGTTCTGTTGTGTTATGTGTGAGGTAGGCATAGGCCATGTTCTGACTATTCCAGGAGAAGCCTACATTGCCATTGCGGTCCACGATTATTAGTCCACCAGTGCCGGTTGCTTTTGCTCCCAGTAGAGCGACTGTGGCTTCCGCCGCTTCTCGTGCGCTCATACCACGAGCGACATTATCGGCGGCACGTTTTGCAATGAGCAGGCGTGCGAAATCTTCGCCATCGCCGGTACAAGAGATAGCAGCATTGTCGTCGGCATAGAAACCCGCGCCAACAAGTGGAGAATCGCCAACACGTCCGGGGACTTTATAAGGAATACCACCTGTTGACGTTGCCGCAACAAGATTGCCCGAATAGTCAAGTGCTACAGCCCCAACCGTGCCATGTCTATTATCAGGATGCTTTCCATTATCGTGGGCAGAGGTATCAGAGGATGTTTCAGTACGTGCTGGAATGCTGGCAATCTCTCGTCTATGAATTGTAGGCTCGTTTTGCAATGCAAGCTGCTCGTCGCGCAAACGTTGCCAGTTCTGATATTGGCGCTCGGTGCGCAGGTCCTCTTCTTCGCATAAAGCAATATCGTTATCAATGGCAAAACGCATAGCCCCCCGACCTGTCAGCAGTACGTGCTGGCTCTCCAGCACCACGCGTGCCAACGAAATAGGATTTTTAATGCGCTCGATACTGGCAACGGCACCCACCTGCAAGCTGTTGCCGTCCATCAGTCCCGCGTCCATCTCTATGGTACCGGTAGAGGTGAGACAGGAGCCAGTTCCAGCGTTATAGTTTGGATTGTCCTCCAACGCACGTACGCAAGCCTCTACTGCATCCAGAGCACTTCCACCATCCTGCAAAATACGCCAGCCGATACGGACAGCCTCATCGCAGCCAGCTTTCACACTCTCGACTCGATCGGGTGTGACGGTGCCCGCGCCCCCATGAACAATAATAGCAATTGGCATGCAGCAAGAGTCTCCTTTGTCTATTTTTGTTCATTGTACCACAGGCTTAGAGCTTATTCGGATACCAACGGACGCTCACTGCCTCCATCATTCCCCGAATGCGGCCCGGGGACTCCCCTACTATAGACGAGCGTCTAGTTTCCGAATACGTTCTTATTCATGTACCGTCTCGCTCTGCCAGGAGCATGTCTCTGGTATTGTACGCTTCAGCGACTCGGCCAGACCATCTAAATCGGTTACATCATCGCGATACACCGACCACGCCTTCGTCTTCTGCTTTGGGTCTGTCACTGTGCGATAGACAGAAATGCTAATGCGTTTGCCATTGGGGAAAAACTCTTCTTTGATGCGTGTGAGCGACGACCAGGGAAGTGCAATCTCCTCGCCATTGCGACTGCGCTTGACTAATGCTTGTGGCTCAATTGAGATTGTGAAGGGGACGGGAGCCACGATACGCAAATACCACACAAAGCCAGCAATAAAGACGACTGCCGCGATTGTACTACCGACCGCCGATGCGCCTTGATGGATGGCAATCCACAAGACCAGCGCGGTCACGGCAAGCACGCCCCCCAATGTTACCGTCTGCTTAAAGCGGCTCACGCCTGGTCCAATAAAAACCTCTGTTGTTGCTGGTGTTGTCATGATCTATGCTCCATGTTTTGTCAAACAAAATAAGCGATTTCTACACGATATTGTAGTTGCTCCTAAAGTTGTCGTCAATGCTCATATTCTCTATGTTGCTTAGCCGCTTGTTGCATATAGGATATAATCGTGTTATATTGACAACGGGGAATAAATCTTTGTATGCTGGAGGGGTAAATTGTCCAACTATGAAGAACGATTGACTGTATTAGAGCAGTCAACAGTCAAACGCACGGAGTTTACGAAGGCTATGGAAAATCTGACGTGGCAATTCAAGCAAACTCTAAGTGATAGGAATCACGAAATCACAATATCACTAGGTATTCTAACTGATGATGTTCGTGTTCTTAAGCAGAGCGTATCTTCGCTCGGGGTAAGAGTTTATGATGGTTTCGCCGATCTTAACCGAGAATTTTACGCTCTAAATGACAAGGTTGAGAAGCGTTTTAGTGTTATCGACAAGCGTTT
>CAXTCR010000335.1:0-3936 GCA_964242555.1 uncultured Ktedonobacteraceae bacterium | reverse complement strand
TCGTATAATCGTCATTTGCCTGATCTATGGCTTGCTCTAGCATAACGCGCTGCTGATACATTCGCTGCTCCTCAAGCGTATAAGCACGTTCCAGGGCGAAGAAGAAGGTGTGTGCAGATTGAAAGCGATACATCGGCTCAGTGCGGGTAGCAAGCGTAATCAAGCCACTCAAGACCGCTGAGAGAGGGGGGATAGTCTTACGAGAAACATCTATTGCTAGGGAGCCATTAGACATGGTAGGACGCTGGCCACTCACCATTTCGTAAAGTAGAACGCCAAGACTAAACAGGTCCGAGCGACCATCGGTTTGGCCCTCCACCTGATATTGTTCAGGCGAGGCATAGCCGGGCGAACCGAAATCAGTGGTATCGTTGCTCTGGCCCTCTTTAAAGTAACGTGCGATGCCGAAATCTACCAGCATCAGCTTGCCCCCAGGTGCCACAAGAATATTAGAGGGCTTTAGATCGCGATAAATAATTGGTGGATTCTGCTTATGTAGGTAGTCGAAGACATCACAGAGTTGCATAGCATAGCCGAGGGCTTCCAGTGGCGGTAGTGGCCCCTGCTGGCGCATGTACATGGTGAGCGTTGGACCTGGAATATAGTCCATGACCAGATACCAGGAGCCATCCTCAAAAAAATAGTCGTACAGCGATGGTAGTGCTGGATGATGGAGACGGGCCAGGAAGAGAGCCTCGCGCAAAAAGCGGTCAGTATGTTCGCCACCGCTGCTTTCCACATTCTGCAAGAATGTTCCATGAGAGAGCTGTTCGCCTGCCAGGAGTGCATCTAGTTCAGCCGCAATACTCTCCGGCAGTGGCTGATCTGCGCGAATCTGTTTAAGTGCGACAGGTACTGTTAGCTCAGTATGGGCAGCTAGATAGACCTTCCCCATACCACCATGCCCAATGACACGATGAATATAATATTCGTCGTTGCAAAGCGTTTTTCCAACCAGTTTCTCTTGCGGTGTTCTTGATTTGTCCTGTATCGTTACCATTGCAGTACCTCCCCTTCCACATGACGGTCCCTGTGTATAGTATACTAGCGAATGCTATACGTAGCATTAACATGGGTAACATGAAGTACTATGATGAGGTATAGTATAGGTAATGAATTGCACACGGACGCCCTGAAGGTGGTCCCTACGAACCTGTTGTTCGTAGGGACCACCTTCAGGGCGTCCGTGTAAAGCCGATTTATCGCGTATATACTATATTCCAATCCCCTATCCTATAGGCCATACTCCGCTTAGCCAGCTACTGATACCTGTGGCTCTCTTTTTATCTGGTAGCCCACGCTCCACTTGTTGCATGCGTTCGTCGAAGATCGCCATGTATAACTTTGCTTGTGGTGAGAGATGACCTACAAATGTCCCTAGTGGTGATTGTACGATTGGCCGTAATACACGATAGAGACTCAGGGTTGCCGATTGTTGACCCAATTTGAGCCAAGCTGTAATCCAGCCAAGAATTTCAGCTGGTGAAAGAGTAGTAAGAGCGAGTTTATAGATTTTTGGATAGTAGCCAGGTGTATTGAGCACGACGCGTGTGTAGTCAAGCCAGCCAATACGGTCTTTGAAGAAGGCGTTTGTGACCTCTGGTCCCAGTTTCGCAAGGACATGGCAGAAAACGTTAAGGGTCTCGTTAACCTGCCATGACGGTTCGATGCCTTCTGGTTTGGCAATCATGAATTTGCTAAATGCTCGCGCTACAGCAGGCACTGCTTCAGATGCGCGAATATTGTTCAGGTCAGCGGCACCTAACTCGTTTGTTTCAAGTGCTATGTGTAGCAGTGTTGTGATACGTCGCAGATTGCGGACATACGAGCCAAAGCCACAGAAGGTGAGTGGAGACTGAAATGCGGCTGCATCACCGAGGGAGAGAACGCGATCGTAGGCGAGCACCTTCTGTTCTTTCTGCCATGGCAGTGAGATATTATAGCCTGCTGGAATGAAGCCATACACAGGCTTAAGAATCTCAACCTGCTCTGTATTCTTGTAGCTGGGGAGCAGGGCGAAAAAGTCATCAAAGAGTGCCAACAGGTCAACGGAATCACCAGTCTCTGCATAATAGAACAAGTAAATCGCGACCTGATCGTCAGCGCCGGGGAAGGCTTCCCAGATGAGCTGATGGCCTTTGTATGCATCCTCTGTTGAGACAAGGACTTCGCCGACAGTAAGATCAATCTCTTGTGGTCCCGTTCCTTGCTTATAGCCGCGTGCAACCGTGCCGACTGTAGGACACACCAGCGAGAATGGTCGTCCGCAGTTCAATTGACAGGCAATGGGCGAAGTGGACCCCATGCCGTCAATAAGAAGACGGGCACCATAACTATGCTTCCGCCCGTCTTGGGCTATCACATCAATCGTGACGCCGCGCTCAGGCTGTACTGCGCACCTCTCGAACGTTGTATTATGTAGCACGACGTTTGGGTAGGAGCCTGACGGTTGATGCGAGAGTATTTTCTGCACACACAATGCAGTGAGCTTTTCGGCATCCACCGCAATGTTTAAGACATCTTTCAGATGCAATTCGGCTGGCTTAACCCCGATGTGTGCTGGATGAAAGCGAACCAGACCATCGTGATACTCACGCTGAATGACACTCTCGAGTTCAGCGGGAGTGAGCAGACCTACATCGAGCAATTCGCGCAACTCTTCACGCGAAATATTCCATTCGCGATGAACAGCGCCGACCGTGAAGCGGTCGAAAACGAGGACGCGTAAGCCATAACGAAGCGTCATGACCGCGGCGTTCAACAAGTTTAGGCCACCACCAGCATAAATAATGTCGAAGGTGTCTATTGGAGGGAGGCTGGGACGTTCCTCCGTCACGACAACTTCCGTATAAGCGCGGTTCTCACCCGAGATGAGCATATTTTGCCACGTGGTATTGAGGTCCTGTAGGCGGTGTAGGTGTGCCTCGCCCTGTGGAATATGGGCAAAGGCTTGCGCGAGGTGTGGATATTGGTTCGCTAATTGCTCAATATATGTTTGCATAGAATGATGCCTTTTAGAGTAAATGGGTAGTTTATGATACAGGTTTCTCGCCAATAGTCATGTAGACTTCCCAGCGACGACTGCGAATGCGTTCGGAACGACGTTGTAGACCAACGCGTTCTAATTGTATGAGACGACCGAACCATGCATCGGGTACTACTTCGGTAATAACATCTGAAGCATCCGCAGTTTTGCTCCGTGCCATCTCTTCAGAGAGTGTACGTTGTCGCCGTGGTCCAAAAAGTGCGGATGGTCCATACACAAGGGCCTGAATTAGCACGAGGAATGGTTGCAATGCACCAACTGGTAATAAATTTGCCCCCTCTATGATAATGATGCGACCACCTGGACGCAAGACGCGCTCAACTTCGGCAAGCGTATCGGGGTCGTAGATATACTCCGTTGGAAACGTACTTACAACTGTATCAAACGAATGATCGCTAAATGGAAGATGTTGTGCTGATCCCTGGATAATCCATGATGTTTGACCAATTTTACGATTACGCAGGGTATCTCGCGCCGCCGCAACCATCTCTGGCGAGTGCTCTACTGCGCGACAGTTATAGCCCGCGTTAAGCATATCGACGAAGAGATCACCCAAACCACATCCCAATTCTAGCACATCTATGCCAGTAATGCGGGGCAGTACGAGGCGTTGCCAGACACGCCACTGACCAGCGAAAGGTACGGTACTCGCAAATCGGTAGAGATAACGATTCTTGTACAACGTCTCGAAGAGCAATTTGCGTAAGTTTGTTGCCATGTTATTGTTCTCCTGCCTCCTGAAACACATCGAGGAGTTCGCTCAGGTGCTCGATCACAAGGTCAGGTTGCAGATCATCAGGAATAGCCCTGCCTCGGCCTTGCTCAAACTCTTTCGCGCGGCTAAACATGTCTTTGACGACGTATTCCTGTAACGAAGGTGTTCTTTCATG
>CAXTCR010000334.1:0-3937 GCA_964242555.1 uncultured Ktedonobacteraceae bacterium | reverse complement strand
GCGGGCGGTATCGTGATTATCCTGACATCACCTGGTGGATTGCCAGACCGTTTGGGTGCTGTTGTAACAGCGTTTCAAGACTTGTATACCGGTTCATTTGGCAACCCACAAGCATTTTCTGCCACACTTGTCCGTGTCAGTCCCCTTATTCTTACCGGCCTCTCCGTAGCTATCGCCTTTCGTGCTGGCCTCTTCAACATTGGTGCGGAGGGACAACTAGCGGTTGGAGCAATGACAGCTGCCATTATTTCCTTCAGTCTACACAATCTTCCTGGACTGATACTTGTTCCACTTATGCTCATTGGGAGCATGCTTGCTGGCGCAGTCTGGGGTGGCATTGTAGGCATTTTGAAAGCATGGCGTGGCGCGCACGAGGTCGTGACGACAATCATGCTCAACTGGATCGCCTTTTACGTCACGGACTACTTAATTCTCGGTCCCTTTAAAGACCCGAAACAATCCAATGTGACATCAACCCTTCCTACCACCGGCATTATTCCCACGGTAGCCATGTTTTATAACCAGACATTGGGTGCTTTCCTCCCTAAGATACCAACGCCAGAGGCATATCTTGTGGATATGGGTATTTTTATTTCGCTCTTTGCGCTCGTAGTCTATTGGTTTATCACATCACGCACTGCCTTTGGTTACGAAGTGCGCGTTATAGGACAAAACGCGAAGGCGGCACGTTATGCAGGCATTCCGATTAAACAAAGACTTTTCCAGGTTATGGCGCTTGCGGGAGCGTTCTCTGGTCTCGCGGGTGCATTAGTCGTCATGGGGCAGTTTCCTTATCACCTCATCGCAGCTACGTTTAGCATCGACTCGACAGGTTTTGACGCCATTGGTGTCGCGCTATTAGGCCGCACCACTGCCATTGGTGTACTCTTTGGTTCGCTCCTCTTTGGCGGCTTACGTCAGGGTGGAACGTTTATGCAGGCTGATGCTGGGATACCGGGCGATTTGGTGTACATCATTCAAGCTCTCGTCCTCTTTTCTATTGCGGCAGAATTTTTGCCCACATTACAGCGTTCTCTGCCGAGTTGGGCGCGACTCAGCCGGCGTCCCTCGGTCGTACCCAGCATTACGGGTTCGACCGAGGCTGCATCTGCACTGGTTGAGAACACGCAATCGGGGAGTACCACCAGCGAGGCGAGTGCGACAAAAAGCAGTTCTGTTGCTGTAGCTGAGCGTACAATAGAGGAGCAAGACGGTCTATCAGAGTATCGAGATGTTCCACTGCGCAAGAGCGAGGAGGAAAAGTAGTGTTTTTTCAAGTTATCTTTCGCGTCCTGACCTCCAGTGATCTATGGGCTGCGACGCTTCAATTTGGCGCGTTACTCTTACTACCCGCACTTGGTGGTGTTATTTCCGAGCGTAGTGGTGTCGTCAACATCGCGATGGAAGGCATGACGCTAACGGGCGCATATGCTGGGGTTATGACGGCTCTTGCGACGCACAGCGTTATTGCTGGTATTCTTGGTGCAATGATTGCTGGTGGCTTGATGGCTCTTGTGCATGCCATTATCTCAATCAACTTCAAGGCCGACCAAGTTGTCAGTGGCATTGCCATCAATATTGCCGCGCTTGGCTTAACCGACTTTCTTCTCACAATTCAAACCAAGGGTCAGGGTGTTCCCTCTCTGAGTCAGTCATTACGTATTCCCGCTATTTCGCTTGGTCCGCTTGCCAACATACCCTTTCTTGGTCCAGTTCTTTTTCAGCAGAACATTATCTTCTATGTCGCGCTTATCATCCTGTTCGGTATCCAATTCTTGCTCTTCCGCACGAACATTGGCCTACGCATTCGCGCTGTTGGCGAACAACCACAGGCGGCAGATACCGCAGGCGTCAATGTACGTCTCGTTCGTTACCTGTGTGTGATTAGTAGTGGCTTGCTATCAGGTATAGCAGGTGCGTTCTTGTCATTAGGAATCGCTGGCATCTTTAACACCAACATGACAGCGGGTGTTGGCTTTATCGCTCTAGCGGCAATGATTTTCGGTAAATACAATCCGATTGGGACAGCAGGCGCATGCCTCGTCTTTGGACTTGGTGAGGCCCTTAGCCCACGCCTGCAGGATACAGGCATCTCGCCCAACTTGCTCAGCACCCTGCCCTATATACTGACATTAATCGCCCTTGTCGGTCTCGTTGGACGCACCGTAGCTCCCGCCGCCGATGGCATTCCATACGAGCCAGGAACAGAGTAAGGAACACAAACATATGCAAGAGAGCACACTCGTCAAACCTGTCGAGGAACCTACTACCCCCTATGCGGTCGAAATGCGCACTATCACGAAGGCGTGGCCGGGCGTCGTCGCCAATGACCATGTGAACCTCAAGGTGCGCAAGGGCGAAATACATGCGCTGGTCGGTGAGAATGGCGCGGGCAAATCGACGCTCATGAACATTTTGTATGGCATGATTCGTCCTGATAGCGGCGAGATTCTCATCAATGGACAGACTGTTAGCATTAGTGGACCTCGTGACGCCATTCACCTCGGTATAGGTATGGTCCACCAGCACTTTATGCTCATTCCCCCGCTCACTGTTGCAGAAAACATTGTGCTGGGACGCGAACCCGGAGGTATCAGCTCGCCCTTCAATTTTCGCAAGGCACGCGCTGATATCCTTGCCTTGAGCAAACAGTATAGTTTACCTATCGAGCCGGACACGCGTATCGAAAGTCTCTCTGTTGGTCTACAGCAACGCGTCGAGATTCTTAAAGTGCTCTATCGAGGCGCCGACATCCTTATTATGGACGAGCCGACAGGGGTACTGACGCCACAGGAAACGTTTGAACTCTTCTCGGTACTACGTGGCCTCGTGGCGCAGGGCAAAACCATTATCTTTATTACACACAAGCTGCGAGAGGTCTTAGAGCTGACCGACAATATCACGGTACTACGTCGTGGTAAAAACGCAGGCACGCTGGTGACGCGCGAGACAAATCAGACCGAGATTGCGCGTATGATGGTGGGGCGTGAGGTTTTACTACGTGTCAACAAGACGCCTGCCAGACCTGGGCCAGTTGTGCTGCACGTTGAAGGATTGCAGGCACAGGATGATCGAGGACTCCAAATTCTGCATGGCGTTAGTTTCGATGTACATGCAGGTGAAATTCTTGGTATTGCAGGAGTTGAGGGCAACGGTCAAACTGAACTGGTCGAGGTGCTAAGCGGGATGCGCAAAGCGACGGGTGGCTCTGTCACCATTACACCAAGCGAGGCGGGACGCGTCAACACCACCAGTAACATCACGAACATGGATGCGCGTGGAGTGCGTCAAGCTGGTATGTCGCACATACCAGAAGATCGACGCGGTAGTGGTCTTGTGCTTGCAGAGTCGATAGAGGACAACACAATTCTGGGGCGCCAACGTTCGCACCAGTTCTCGTGGCGGGGCCTTGTTCTCATGCTCAGGAACATTGCGAACTGGGCAAAACGGCTCGTCGCCGAATTTGACATCCGTACGCCCTCGATAGAAGTTCCGGTACGCGCGCTTTCAGGGGGCAACCAGCAGAAGATAATTATTGCCCGCGAGTTCGCCACTGATCCCGTGACGCTGATTGCCGCGCAACCGACACGTGGGGTTGATATCGGCGCCATCGAATTTATTCACCGTCGCCTGATCGAGCAACGGGACGCAGGTAAAGCCGTCCTGCTCATCTCCGCTGAACTCGACGAAATCCGTTCGCTCTCCGACCGTATCGCAGTCATGTACGAAGGCGAAATTGTCGACATCGTCAGTCCAGATGCCACAGAGGAGCAATTAGGTATATTGATGACGGGCGGGCATTTATAGGTTTTCAGCATTTATAGGTTTTCAGTCAAAAACGGACGCCCACGAGGGGCTACCCCATAGGCGTTGCCGTAAGGCTCGAATGGGGACCAGGGCGCCCGCTGCCTGTATCATTGCCCGAATGCGGCTCGGG
>CAXTCR010000333.1:0-3959 GCA_964242555.1 uncultured Ktedonobacteraceae bacterium | reverse complement strand
TGCTGATAGTGTCGCGAATGACAGAGTTACTGCCTACTCGCGCCAGGATGTCGCCTGTTGAACGCTGTAGAAAGAAGCGCTGTGGCAGACTAAACAGGTGTTCCAGGAAGTTGAACATGAGGTTTGTATCAACGCGTGCCTGCAAATAGAGCAGAATCATTGAACGCAGCATTTTGGTGATTGCCTGCGCCAGCACGATCATGACGATACCAATGCCCAGCAACTCTAACGCGTTACTCATCTTCATTGGTATCAGGTAGTTGATGATTACTGCAGAAAGCGCGGGAAACACAAGTCCCAGTATTTGGAGCAGCATTGATGCGCCCAGGACTTGGGCTAGTGCGGTAGGTGCCTGTTTGATATAGCCTTTGGCGTAAGAAACAAGGCTCAACTGCGCAACCTTGTTGGCACGCGAAAACTGCTCCCCCGGCTCCATCATGATTACGACACCGGTAAAGCCTTCGTCGAACTCCTTCGCGCTCATGCGTTTGCGGCCAGAAGCGGGATCAACCACATCGACATGTTTGGGCGTCCAACGCTCTACCACAATAAAGTGGTTGAATTCCCAGTGCACGATAGCTGGTAGGGTGACAAAGCGAAAATCATTCTCCTGCAGCGAGACCGCTCGCACCCGCATCCCATACTTGCGTGCGGATTTGACGATGCTGAGTGCCGAAAGACCATCGCGCCCAACGCCGCATTGTTCGCGTACCTCCGAAACCGTTGTCTTACGTCCATGATAGCTAAGCAGCATCGCAAGACATGCTGCTCCACACTCTACCATGCTAATCTGTTGCAGCACCGGTACTCTTCTCTTGCGTCCAAAACGACTTCGTGACGCCGGTTTACTTCCCCCCGGTTCTGCCTTTGTACTTGTTGTGCTTGATGCGCTAGATGGGCCAGCGGGTTTTTGTTCTTGTTCCGGTTTCGGTGGGGCTACCACCAACGCCTCTAATCGCCGTGTCTCTTCTCCCGCAAAACTTTCTCTATGCTGGAGCAGTCGATCCAGTTCTGGTGAGATAGGAACGTTGCTTACGCTTGCCTGTGCAGATTGAAAGGTATACCTGCGTAAGTTCACGCGTCTTCGATCTAGCTCAACATTGTTCATAAAGGAAGGAAGTGAGATAGGAATACTTTTAGGGGGCTTGACGGCGTGTTCTTCACTTGGTGTTACCGGTAAATCTGCTGTGGCGGTCTCCCAAATATCTTTCGGCTGCTTTGTTACATAGGGCGAAGTCGGCAGTTGCGCTGTTTCAAAACGATCCACTCCTGCAATACCGGTGAACGAGGAGAGTGAGGTTCTGTCTTCTTTATAGGTGGGCTTTGTCGAGGGAATAATAAGCGTATTGATCTCGTCCGCGTCATCTCTCTTTACGTATGGCACCGATGGTATAAGCAATGTATCCCTATTATCCAAATTATCTTTTTCATTATACATATTCATTTATTTGTCTTTCAGCAAGATATTAAAGACGGGAAATAGTGCCAGTAAGCTTTGGGAACCTATTTGAATTTGCGCCTGTACAGTGGTACCTGCGTAGAGAGCGTTTGGTACAGTAGATCCTAATCCCACTGTTAGGAGTAAAGAAGGATCAGAGACTCTAATGCCATATTTTTGCCCAATTTGACTAGGGCTGAGAATGGTGGGACTGATGTCATCAATAGAGCGTGTAAGTACAGGACCGGACTGGCCGAGCTGTATTTGTATCGAAAGTCCTTTGTGGAGTCGCGAAATGCTTTCCGCCGGTAGAAGAATAACTGCCGTCGCCTCACCCGTTTGGCTTGCAACTCCCTGGTCAAGCACAACGCCAGAGCCTTCTATATAAAGCGGTACTCGACCCATCCATGCGGCAATACACGCGGCCACAAGCAGGGTAAGTATGATCCAGCAGAGCGCAAAAACAGGTGGTGCGACCACGCGTGGCAGGACGCTCTTCTCCCTGTTCTGGGTGTACTTTTGAATGGTCTTACTGCGAAAAATAGAGTGTTTAGGATCGGCGGCAGCCATGATGTTCCTCCTCTCTCTGTAAAAACATATCTTGTCCCGTCATCGCCCACGCAATAACAAGCAAGCCTGTCATGAAAATGGCTCTTCCATCGCTTCGTTGTCCTTACCGAAGTGGCGGAAGAGCCAGAGAATATACATTATTGTGCGAACTCACCCATGCCAACACCACAATTCAACCAATATAGTAAAGTACTACAGCACTACGAAAATATCATTAACCCCGAATTAGCCTGCTTGAGTCACAATATTGACACTACCATCAACGAGTGTTCCGGGAGAGTTGATGATGTAGTACGTGTTGTTCACTGTGTAATTATTCGTGACTGTATAGTAGTTGTTGACAGTTGTGGGCTGCTGAGCAGGTACTGCATGATGCCCATTATTATGATGGTGATGGTGATGGCTGTTGTGATTGCTATGATGGCCATGATGATGCCCACCCACAACCATCTCAAGCTGCTCTTCGCTGATGTCCTGCATTGCAAACTGATTCATACTATTTCCCCCCTTTAAATAAAACCTTTAAATGTATATATCCTTCATTTGACATGCTGTCATACCTTCTACAACGTCCCTTTTATTAGAGAGTAACAACTCTAGGTAAAGTGTATCTAAAGTGTTGGGAAAAATATTAGCGTATGAGTAGTCTATTTCTTGTATAACATCCATCTTATTTAATTCTATCTCACATAAAAGGAAGAGATTGGAAAAGCCATACAAATGTATCCCATTCGTTTATGGACAGTCAGATTACATGGAGTAATGAAAAAAACATACATGCGGTAGCCAGAAAAAGAAAAGATACATCAGGTGAACATTTCGTAACCATGTGTCAAGAAGATGCAAAACATGCTATTATGGCTTTCATTGTGTAAAGACATCTCTTTTTTCTAGCCATTATTGACTAATTAATTCTAATGTGTAGAAAACAATAATAGAGCAAAGTGAATTTAGTTCCAGGGCCTATGTAGCATTATGGGTACAATAGTTTTTTTATGGGCTACAATTGTTTCTGTACCACCGCTGTAAAATCAACCAAAACATAACTAGTTCGCCACCACTTCTCAATTCTCTTTTTGCATTTTTCGCTTTATACTTCCTTCAACACGTGCGAAGTGCGCGATGTAAAAAATTAAACAAACTTTTAGGGGGAATTTGAACATGTACGAGATCAACGACGAGCAGCTGGAGTCAGTCACAGGCGGTCATGGCATTCATGTTGGTATTAACCACAGCCTTAATGGAAACCTGAGCCACAACTACAACAACAACTACAATGGTAACTACAGCAACAATGGCAACAATAATCTCAATGGCAACAACAGCAATAATGGCAATGGTAGCAACAACACCACTCTCACTGCTTCGGCCAACAACTCTGTCAGCGTCGCAAACAGTGGCATTGCTCTTGCTTTGATCGGCAACGGTAACTCCGTTATCCAGAACAGCCAGATTGGCCTTCTAGCCTAATAACAATCATCTATCTCCAAATACTTAACCTAAATACAACGTAGAATTTTAAGAGGAGAATTACGAACATGGAACATTTTGAACTCAGTGACGAGCAGTTGGAAGTAGTAGCTGGCGGACACGGTTTCAGCCTGCACCTCAATCACAGCGTCAACGGCAATGGTAGCTACAATGGCAATGGCAATAACAATGGAAATGGTAGCGGCAACTTCAACGGTAACGGCAACAACAATGGCAGCGGTAACAACAATGGCAGCGGCAATACCACTTACACTGCCTCAGCCAACAACTCTGTTAGCGTAACACATGCTTTGATCCTCGGCGCCGAAATCGGCAACGGCAACTCCGTTATCCAGAACAGCATCATCGCCCTCTAGTATCTATTGCAGAAAGTATCCTTGAAGGATGCTTTCTGCAATGTCTGAGGCAAGAGGCATCCTCAGGATGCTTCTTGTGTACCAGCAAAGTTAAGTAAAGAAGG
>CAXTCR010000332.1:0-3969 GCA_964242555.1 uncultured Ktedonobacteraceae bacterium | reverse complement strand
CCCTTCACTGCTGGACACCCTATAGCTTTATGGAACAAACACCAGAACGAGCCACCGCGTCCACTCACTGAGCTTAACCCAAGTGTGCCTGAGCACATCGAGCGTGCTATTCTTTCCGCGCTTGCTAAAAAGCGTGAGGACCGTTTTCATGATGTGGCCTCATTTATCGGTGCGCTTTTGACGCCGCATACGACAGCACCTTTAAAGAGCAATAAAACGAAGCAAGAGTGGGTTGATTATGGCAACGAGTTGTTCAATGTAGCTCGTTACATGGAGTCGCTTAACGCATTTGATCGTGCTATTCGACTTGATTCTACCTTCGCTGATGCATACGAGGGACGTGGTAGTGTGCTGTATATGATGAACCGCTATGCTGAGGCGCTTGCATCCTATGAGCAAGCCATCGAACTGGATCCGCAGTTTGCGCAGGCGTACTTTGGCAAAGGCAATGTCTTGTGTTCTTTGAAGCGTTTGGACGATGCACTGGTCTGCCAGGAGCAAGCGCTTGCGCTTGACCCAGCATTCGCTGATGCTCTTCTAAATAAAGCGGACATCTTATATGATCTTGGACGTTTTAGCGAGGCACTGGCGGCGTATGAAGGAGTTGCACGTCGTGATCCCCAGTGCTCGCGCGCCTATGATGGAATGGGATGGACGTTGCGGCAACTACTGCGTCGAGAGGAGTCGTTGGATGCCTATAAGCGCGCTATAGAGCTTGACCAGGAGAGTGCCTCTTCTTACAATGGTATGGGACGCACATTGTATCGTCTGGGACGTTACCAGGAGGCGCTACCATTCTTTGCGCAGGCACTACAGCGTGACACTAACATTGCCCAAATCTATGAGTTCCGTGCTGATACGCTCTACGCACTCGGTCAATATACCGAGGCTCTCGTAGATTACAATCGAGCGATAGAACGCAATACAACAGTTGCATCGTTTTATAGTGGAAAAGCACTTACGCTCTGGCATCTACATCGACCAGAAGAGGCTCTACCTTGTTTTGAGCGCGCCATCAAACTCAATCCGACGCTAGAAATCGCGTATGAAGGCAAAGGCAGTGTGCTGGCGAATTTGAAGCGTTATGAAGAGGCACTTGCCGCCTTTGACGAGGCATTGAAGTTGAATAGCAGTACCGCATCTGCGCACAACGGGCGCGGCAATGTACTTTCCGATCTCAAACGCTACGATGAAGCACTTGCAGCATATAATCAGGCAATTCGTCTACAACCACGAATAGCGACATTTTACAAAAACAAGGGGGATGTCCTGATGAAACTTGGCAGGCAACAGGAAGCGCAACAAGCCTATGAACTCTCTAAAAGGTACACAAAATAGCCCCCCACAAAGGGGCTATTTTGTGTACCTTTTGGAGCGTGTTACACCTTCTCGGCCTCTGCGATTTGCTGCAATTCAGAGTCATGTGACTCTATTGGCAGCACCTGACAGTCATCAGGCGAAAATGAAAGCAGGACTTTTTGCCCCACCTCAAAATTTCGCGATTGATGATTGGGCATGTCCGCTGTCATCGTGGTGTTATCATTTACCGCCACATGGAAGCGCGTGAAGGGTCCGAGGAATGTCTTCAGGTCGATCACGCCCTCGATACGGTTGTCTCCCGCTCGTGTACCATTTGCCATTGGAACAGTACCAGAATTTGTTGGTGGCAAGAGCGTCACCTCTTCCGGACGTACAACGAGCAGGATGCGTGCCCCATTGCGCAGGTGCCCAAGATGAGAGGTCACGAGCGTGTAGTCCCCTGACGTGCATAGTCCTTCTGACGGGGATTGAACTACGGCATCAAACTGGTTACTATTGCCGACGAAGGTCGCGGCGAAAACGGTGTTTGGATTGCTGTAAATTTCCTCTGGCCGGTCGAGTTGCTCAATCTTGCCTTTGGCCATGACCGCGATACGGTCAGAGATGGCCAGCGCCTCCTCCTGATCGTGTGTCACATAGATGGCAGTCATCTTCAGTTGTTGCTGAATGCGTCGAATCTCGTTGCGGAGCGAGACGCGTACTTTGGCGTCAAGCGCCGAGAGCGGCTCGTCGAGCAGCAGCACCTTCGGTTCCACAGCAAGTGCACGCGCAATAGCTACACGCTGCTGTTGTCCACCCGAGAGCTGATGAGGATAGCGCGAACCCATCTCGCCCAGACCCACGAGTTCCAACAATTCTTGCACACGCTGCTGAACGCGGTTCTTTGGCAGTTTTTTAATTTCCATCCCGAACGCGACATTCTGTGCTGCCGTGAGATGAGGAAAGAGCGCGTACGACTGGAAGACCATACCCATTGGTCGCTTGTTGACCTGACGATTGGTAATGTCTTCTCCATCAAGCGTGATTTTTCCAGCGGACGGTATCTCAAAACCTGCGATCATACGTAGAATAGTTGTTTTGCCACAACCGCTCGGTCCCAGCAGCGTCAAGAACTCACCCTGATTGATGGAGAGATTGATGTGCTCAACAGCGGTGGTTGAGCCGAAGTATTTCGCGATGTCCTCTAATTCGAGAAAAGCCATAATTGTACCTTCTTCCCTATTTCGCAGCCGTGATTTGAACAGTTTGTCGTCTGCTGTTTCCAGGATTGCGTCCGACAAAGACCAGGATGATGAGCACACAGACGAGCGTGAAGAGAAAGCTAATAATCGAGAGCGAGGCAGCCTTGTGTGCGTCGCTTTGTCCAATTTGGTTCAGGTAGATCGGGAAGGTATAGATGCCGAACAGCGAGGCCAGCGTAAATTCACCCATTGCCGTTGAGAAGGTAAGCAGGGCCGCACTGATGACGCCGGGGAGGATGTTGGGCAAGACAACCGTTAAAAATGTGCGCCACCAGCCAGCACCCAAGCTATAAGATGCCTCAGTGAGCACACGGTTGTTGATCGCGCGCAGGCTACTATCAATTGGGCGATAGACAAAGGGCAACGAGACGATTACGTAAGCACAGGCCAATAATGGAGGTGTGGCGACAATGTTAAATGGTGGTATGCTCAACAGTGGCACAAGACCAAGTGAAAGAATATCAATGAGGATGTTTGAACCACCATATACCTCGTTGAGTCCTAGCGCAAGGAGAATCGCCGGAACCGCAAAGGGAACGAGCGAGAGAAAGTCGAGCAAGGGACGTGCCTGCGGAAGACGGAGTTGCATCCAATACACGGTGGGCGTCACCAGGACCACCGCAAGGATTGTTGCGGCGAGCGACAACTCTAGCGATATCAGGAGCGTATTGGAGAAGTCTTTATCCGCAAATATCTGCTGGTAGGTGCCTAGATTGAGGCCATTGCCGCCCGAAAGACCAAAGACGAGCGTTGCACCTAGCGGGATTATCATGTACATCACGAAGAGCACCAGGAACAGGATGTCCCAGCGAAAGGAGAAGCTCCGGGCTTCTTTTCTTTGTACACTCATACCATTACCTTCCTTGCCACCTACTTGCCCGGCGAAGCATCGCGGTGTACAGCGTAACAGCGAGCAAGAGAACAACAACCATACCCACAGCCAGCGCATTGCCAAGACCGGGATCAATGCTGACGTTGCCGTTTACAGCGAATGCGATCTGGATAGTCACGAGATTGATGTTGCCTTGAGCCAGTGCAAAGGCCGTTGCGAAGGCGCCAAGTGAGTTCGCAAAGAGCAACATCGTTGCCGCAATTAGTGAGGGTAATAGCACCGGCAGGGCGACGCGACGCCAGTATGTCCCATTGGTTGCACCTAGATTTGTCGCGGCCTCACGCCATTCTGGTTTAAGGGCAGCGAGAGCGGGCACAGTGAGTAGCACCATGAGTGGCAACTGGAAATAGGTGTAGGCGAGAACCAAACCAAAGAAGGAATAAAGGCTAAAACCGGCGTTGTAGAGGTTGAAATGAAACAGGTTTTGTAGTAACACGGTAACGAAGCCGGTGACGCCAAGGGTGGCGACAAATGCAAACGCAAGGGGAACGCCAGCGAAGTTTGCCGCGATACTCG
>CAXTCR010000331.1:0-3978 GCA_964242555.1 uncultured Ktedonobacteraceae bacterium | reverse complement strand
CCCAGCGCGGAGGTCGAGGAGAGCGAGACGATGCGCCCATATTTTTGTTTGACCATCTGCGCTTGCGCAGCACGACTGCAGAGGAACGCACCCTTGAGGTGCACGTTCATGACTGTATCCCAATCCTCTTCCGACATCTTAAATAGGAGATTGTCACGCAACACACCGGCGTTATTGACGAGGATATCGAGCCGTCCAAAATGCGTCACTGTTTGCTCAACAGCGGCTGTGACCATCGCGCTATCGGCGACATTGCACTTGACCACAAGTCCTTCAGAGCCGATGCGGTCAAGCTCGGCGGCAACCTGCTTACAACCCTCTTCGTCGATATCGGCGAGCGTGACGCGTGCTCCCTCTTCCGCCATACGTAAGGCGGTTGCGGCCCCAATGCCGCGACCTGCGCCGGTTACAAACGCCACTCGTCCATCGAGTCGTCCCATGAGTCGCTACTCCTTGCTGCTGTACATATTTGACGATGTGATGTTTGAGTATATCACATGTACATGGTGAGGATGCAGGAAGGACGCCCGTCCTTTTATCGTCCCCTTGACAAACACAGCCACATTTACTAAAATATAAATAGAAATTTATGAAAGAAAAGTTTATACAAAAGAACGCAGCGATAGAGGGTCATACGTATGGACCAATGGCGCGAACTCAAACTGATGACAAAGGCGCTGGCTGATGTGGCGCGGCTCACGCTTATCTACCATCTAGCAAGACGGCAGGAGATGACAGTAACGGACCTTACTGAATTGCTCCACTTGAGTCAGCCGCTTGTCTCCTGGCACTTACGCAAATTGCGACGTGCGGGTCTTATCTCGATGCGGCGTGCAGGTCGGCTTGTCTACTGCTCGCTGGACACACAGCAGTATGGACTCTGCCTACAACACTTGGAACAGTTGGTGGATCCTACATTTTCGATGGTGCCGCCGAGGGGAGAGGCATTGATAGAGGTAGAGATAGCGGGTGAAGGGGAGGGCACAACCCGTGCTTAACATAACATTACACTCGTTTAAGTCTGATTTTTAACGGAACTATGCTAGGCTATGTACAAAGATTATTATGATTTGTAGGGACCACGTTATGCCGTTTAACAATGTAATCAGGAGATCTGTAGGGACCGATGTATCACGTCCTCTTCGCGATCTTAATCGGGACAAGGACGTGATACTGCTGTTTCACGAGGAAATCTGGATCTGTTTTTGGCGTATCGTATCCCTATGTATTCGTTAAAGAGCATAATTGGTGCATCCAGTAAGTACCTAGGGTATGTTTATAATGCTCATCCGGCTTTATAGGCCAACAGGCAGATTTTGGCATTACCTAATAACTTACCGGATGCACCAATAATGTGGTCCCCACGAAATTATCGGTTAACAATTCTAGGCAAGAAGGAATTGCATGAGGACAATCGAACATAAAACTGAAGTCTCTGAGCAAAGGATTACGGGAACTGCGATGGTGAAGAAGTCACGTCAGATGACGTCTGAGCAGGCATATGTGGCGGGGAAACTAGGTAAAGCAGATTTACATATGCATAGCACCTATAGCGATGGTATTGCTTCGATAGAACAAATTCTCGATTACGTGCAGAATAAAACGGACCTTGATGTAATCGCGCTTACCGATCATGATGTGATCGAGGGCTCGTTGCGAATGCGCGACCTGTGGCAGCAGGGCAATTATCGTTTCGATTTTGTAGTAGGTGAAGAGGTGAGTACAAAGGAGGGACATCTGCTCGGCTTGTTTATCGAGAAATTGGTGCCGCAGGGTTTGAGTATGGAGCGCAGCATAGACCTCATTCATGAGCAGGGCGGTCTGGCGATTATCGCGCATCCCCTGCACCCACTCTTCAGACATAGCTGTTCACGTGAGACGATGGACCGCATACACAACTCAAAAGATGTGCACTTTGATGGAGTCGAGACGTGGAATGCGAGCTTTTGCGGTATCTACGCAAATCAGCAGGCTATGCGCGCCAATCGTCTGGTATATGGTCTACCCGAACTTGGGAACAGTGACGCCCACACGCTTAATGGGGTTGGACGTGGGCGTACATGGTTTGAGGGCACAAGTGCACAGGACGTGAGGGCCAGCATTGAAGGACATCTCAGCGCGCCTGGTGGCCGATTGTGGGACGTGCAGGACTACCTGCGCTGGGCGAAGTTCCGGGTCAGCAAAGAGGGGCGCGACATGAGCCGTCGCCGTGCTGAAGCTAAAGCCGTTGCTATAGCCTAAACCACTATGTTACGGGTAAAAATATATGCCCCTTATCGTGTCAATCGGTAGAGGGCATATATTTTTGTGTATGGAGTACAATAGGGGCACGCACGCAGCTGCAATAAGCGTAAGCATTGAAAGAGTTGAGCCATGATATTTGTTCGTAACACATTGAAGAAACCTACATATCTTATCCTGACGCTTGTTTTGACACTTGTGCTCTGGGCTTTCTATACCTTCTTTGATTTGCGACAAGGCGGGACGCACCTGACGCTCTTTTCGCTGCACGTAATGCCATTACAGTTCTTTGTGGAGCGTTTTGGAGCACTCTACGTTGTGGGGCGCGTTGTGCTGGACCTTCTGATCGCGTTTTTCTCTGCCCTGACAATTGCCTTAGTAATCGACAACGCTCGCAACGGAATGCTTGCTGGAACGGCATGTTCTACGGGCGCGACGTTTCTGCTTGGCTTTGCCACGTTTGGTTGCCCATCCTGTGTGTTGCCGATTGCAGGCACATTTGGTGTTATTTTTAGCTCACAGGCCCTTCCCCTGTTCGGCTTCGAGTTTAAACTGCTTGCGTTGCTTCTAAGTATAGGTACACTGTTCTGGCTCTTACGTCGGCTCAAGTTATTGACGTATCCTGAAACAACGGTAACACCACCTGCATTTGTCTCTTCCCAAAGGAAACTATAGCATCCACTATACAAGGTATGGTACAATAGGAGTATGTTTGGCGAACGCATGTAGCGCGAGGCTAACTATTGGGAAATGATAGCTTACTTAGACTTGACAACGGGTCACTATTCGGAGAGATAGTAGGTTGTTAGGGCTGCTCTGGTACACATTGCAGCGGCCCATGGACTTCCGAATGCGTTATTGATCCTTGTCATTAAGAGCGAACCAGGATTTTACGAAATCCTATCGCCATCGAAAGTTTTCTCGGGGTGAGCTATACACTAGAGCTTGTGCTAGAGGGTTGGGAAGCGGGTGCAAAAAGGTTTACTCTCCCATCCCCAATATGTCGTTCTTCTCGCTATTGGTTTATTATTCGCGGCCAGTATAAAGTTACTGGCACTACCCGCGGTCTCCTGTGATGTTGTCCGTCGAAGAGCATACAGACGCTATGTAGCGGGTTACTGGAGAACGCAACACTTGTATACATAGTATCCGGCCTGGTGAAACACACGTTGCCGCTATGTGTACAACACCATTAATGGTTATGACGGACAAGAGTGTCTCGTCCTGTACATGTCCCGTTCCGCCGTTCGGCAGGCATGTAGAGAAATGGTAAATAACGGCGTAGATAAAGACAAGATCGGACCGAATTCCCAAGCAGAGCGTAGTGTAAGACTACTGCCGGAAGAAGAGAAAAGCGGATTAAGAGAAGTAGGTCCTCTCTTTACTAGAAAACCCATTGCGAGCCTTGTACGCAAGCAAGAGGTGGAACCACTGTAGGTGGTCTGCCCCGCACATCTTCAACTACTAAAGAGTTTCCTCAAGAAGCTCTTTCAGGACGTATATTACAATGCGCTCCGGTCCGTATTCAGTGAGACTGGAGATATTAGTGACAACACAATATACAGAGCACGAACACAACGAGGAACATGGCACAAATGCAGCCAATGTCGTCGATGAAGGCGTTGTGGCTGAACAGCACACCTCTGACAGGACTCTATCAGCCGGGACTACGTCCTCTTCTGACGAAACCTCGTCTGAGACACATGCATCTGCTGCTGAAGATACTCCCTCAGAAAC
>CAXTCR010000330.1:0-4004 GCA_964242555.1 uncultured Ktedonobacteraceae bacterium | reverse complement strand
ACCTGATTGCCGGTTGGCAGTCTATTCACGGCAATTCCCTCTACTCGTTTGGTACCATCGTAGCCTTCACAACGCTTCAGAGCAGAATCTTCTTCCCTATTGGGCAACTCCTCACCACTCAAGTAGAGGTGCAGGGTGCGTTAGCCCTGTTCGACCGCATCTTCGAGTATCTTGACTTACCGGTTGATATCCAAAATAAGCCTAATGCCTTGAAGCTGGAGCCAGATACAGTACGCGGCGAAGTGACCTTTAAGAATGTAACCTTTACCTACAAACGTGACGAGCCAAGCATCTTAAAAGGGCTGGTCAAGGAAGAGGAACCAAAACGTCCCGTATCCCCTGAGCCTGTTGTGCCTGCTCCCACAGCAGAAGAGCTTGAGGAGCCGCGCATCACCCTGAACAATGTCTCCTTCGATATCCAACCCGGACAACTAGGGGCCCTCGTTGGACCCAGCGGAGCCGGTAAGACCACGATGACATACATGGTGCCTCGCTTGTACGATGTCGATAGCGGGTCAGTGGAGATCGATAGACACAACGTGAAGGATGTAACCCTTGAGTCGCTCGGCAACGTTGTGGGTGTGGTCACGCAGGAAACGTACCTGTTTCATGCCTCGGTTCGCGAAAACCTGCTCTACGCCCGCGCCGATGCTACTGAGGAAGAGATGATCGCGGCGGCAAAGGCGGCAGCGATACATGATCGCATCATGGAGCTTGACGACGGCTACGATACCATCGTCGGTGAGCGTGGCTACAAGCTCTCTGGCGGCGAGAAACAGCGCATCGCTATCGCACGCGTCATCCTCAAGAATCCACGTATTCTCATTCTCGACGAGGCCACCAGCGCGCTCGACACTCACTCGGAGCGTCTCATCCAGGCCGCGCTCGAACCCCTCATGAAGGGTCGCACAACGCTGGCCATCGCCCACCGTCTCTCGACCATCCTCTCCGCCGACGTTATCCTGGTGGTTGATAGAGGCGAGATCGTGGAACGTGGCACACATCAGGAACTGCTAGAGCGCAATGGCCTCTACGCCCAACTCTACAACGAGCAATTCTCCAAACGCGTCCAACAAGAACAAGCCGTAGCATAACACGATAAAATATACATATTGAGGAGTCACTTCGTGACTCCTCCCGCGCACTCGTCGTATGGGAGGGGCATCCCCTAGCGGGTGCCCTAGCTTTCCCTCTCGTCGTATGGGAGGGGCATCCCCTAGCGGGTGCCCTAGCTTTCCCTCTCGTCGTATGGGAGGGGCATCCCCTAGCGGGTGCCCTAGCCTCCCCACATCTGTTTGGTCACGTGTGAACTACTTGTACGCATGAGGTATAATATGTCCAAAAGCGCCTACAAGGATAACAGTATTTATGCCAGAACATTTTGGAGAACCTCTCTATTCCCAGCAATATTTGTATGACCTCTTTCAGCAAGCACCCGCGATAATCTGTATTTTGCGCGGTCCCCAACATTCCTTTGAACTTGCAAATGTGAAGTGCGTCCAACTTCTAGGTCGCCAGGACCTCATTGGCATGCCAGTGCAGGCGGTATTGCCAGAGCTAGCCGAACAAGGATTGATAGATGTACTGGACCGGGTGTATGCAACGGGCGAACCCTTTATTGGCAACGAACTGCTTGTGAACATCGCTCGCATCCCTGGTGGGCCCCTTGTGGAAGGCTTTTTCAACTTTGTTTTTCAGCCTGTTCACCTGCCGACAGGTGCCATTGAAGGCATTATGGTCCACGCCGTTGAAGTGACGGAGCAAGTCCAGGCACAAAAAGCTGTACTCGCCAGTCAGCAACGCTTAGAACTTGCGCAACAGGCAGGTCGTATCGGAACTTTCGAGTGGGATATTCCCAACAATGTCGTCTTTTGGACCCCAGAGCTAGAGGCGTTATATGGCCTGCCGCCAGGAGGGTTCGAAGGTAAATATGAGAATTGGGCGATACGCGTTCATCCTGATGATCTTTCACAAGCTGAAGCAAATATACAAGGAGCTATTAGTGGTGGCCCTCCATATGATGCGGAGTTCCGCGTGATATGGCCTGATGGAAGCCTACACTGGATTCTAGGGAAGGGCGAGGTCTACTACGATGGTCTGCAAGAACCACAACGCATGCTTGGCATTAACATTGATATCACCGAGCGAAAAGAACTAGAGCAGCGCAGAGACGACTTTATCAGTATGGCCAGCCACGAGTTGCGCACACCGATTACAACGATTAAAGCGAACCTACAGCTTGCGGAACGTCGTCTTAAGAGACAATTTGGTTCTCTGCAACAGGCATCACCACAGACCAGGAAAGCCGTTGACGACCTCAGCACCATCCTCGAACGTGCCATGCGGCAAGTCGAAGTCCAGAGTCGCTTAATCAACGACTTGATGGACGCTTCGCGTATTCAGGCCGACAGACTCATACTCACCCCTAAACGGTGGAACCTTGTCGATATCGTGCGCGAGGTAGTCCAGGAACAACGTCAAGTCGCGCCTACCCGCACCATCGAGTTCATGGATAGTGACCAGGAACTCCTTGTTGTGCTGGTTGACAGAGACCGTATCGGACAGGTCGTCAGCAATTATGTCACCAATGCACTGAAGTATTCAGAGGATACAGCACCAGTTATTGTCAGTGTGCATCCTGAGGACACCAATGCCTGCGTCGAGGTGCGCGATTTTGGTATAGGCCTGTCAGAAGAAGCACAAGGACACATCTGGGACCAGTTCTATCAAGTCCCCGGCAGCGATGGCGCACGAGGCTCACGAGCAGCGGGTTTGGGTCTGGGCCTCTACATCTGTAAAATACTGGTAGAGCGTCAAGGCGGTCAGGTGGGCGTCGAAAGCAAAGAAGGCGTAGGATCACGCTTCTGGTTTAGCCTACCACTGTACAAAGAACTACCTTTTTAGTTTGAGATAAACTTACACGGTCAATCCGAAATAGTGTTATACTATAACAAATCCTTCCGCAACCTCGTCAAATAGAGTGCTTTACACGTAGTGTTCTATCTGGTCTAGCTACTGCTCTTAAGGACATAAGACAGCATAAAAGTAAGAGGTGTAAGTGATGGACGCACATGAAGAGTTTCCCCCCGTTGTACCTGAGCGGCGAAACGTTGTAGAGGCGATTGGGGCGCCGCGCCTCGAACGCGGAGCATTGAAATTAGTAGATATCGCTACCTCGACGATGGCGAATATCGCGCCCGCGATGAGCTTCTACTTTAGTTCCGCTTTGATCGTCATGGCGGCGGGAGTTGCTTCTCCGCTAATCATTGTCGCTGCGATCATTGCCATTGCACTTCTAGGAAATACCGTTGCGGAATTCTCTCGTGTGATTCCATCAACAGGCTCGTTTATCACCTTTATTGGAAAAACTTTTGGCCCTGTCATGGCGGTGACTACGACAATTGTTGTGAGTGTCGGCTATATTGTCGCAATGTCGTCCGTTATCGCTATCTCGGGTGGCTGGGTGCAGATTATGCTCAATAAATATCTGGGCATTAATGTTCCTTGGCAATTGCTTACGCTCATCTTCGTTGTTATTGTCTACTTCCTTATGGTCCGGGGTGTACATCTTTCTACACAATGGGCTGGCTACTTTTTCCTTCTTGAGATGGCTGTCCTCGTCCTCGTCTCCATTGTTGGACTGGTAACTCATGCTGTACATCTCTCTTTAGCTCCCTTCAATCCTGCAAATATCTCCGGTGGCTTGAATGGTTTCGGATTGGGATTTCCTGTCGCCGTCTACCTATTTGTTGGCTGGGAGAATTCAGCTGCATTAGCTGAAGAAACGGATAATCCAAGAAGCAATGTTCCGAAGGCAATTTACTCCAGCATTCTACTAATGGGTTTGAGCTATTTGCTGTTTTCATACGCTACTGTCGTTATCTTTGATTACAACACAAACGCCTTGGCAGCAGCAGAAGTGCCCTTCATCACAGCTGCGGAGAGAATTTCTGGTATTCTCGCCTTGCTCGCTTATATTGCAGGATTTACTTCGACCATGAGCG
>CAXTCR010000329.1:0-4024 GCA_964242555.1 uncultured Ktedonobacteraceae bacterium | reverse complement strand
ATTAATTGCCGGTGGACGTGATAAATCGGTCCCTACGAGTTCGCCCATCTTCGTAGGAACCGTTTTCGTAGGACCCAGGTTGGAGACGATGGATTATCTCTGGTATGCGAGTCGTACGAAGGGATAGCCAATGAATTGGCCGCGGACGCCGTGAACGTGGTCCCTACGAAAGCGGTGACAGCAAGCTTGTCAATGGAGGATAGTGTTTCAATATTGCGTCGCACGTCCTGGTGGACCGCATACAAAAGGCCACAGCAACCTTGTCAATGGAGTACAGTGTTTCAATCCTTGCATCAGTATGTTTTGACGAAGAGCTAGTGGAAGGAGTTTTCAATATGACCATCCAAGATGTTACACCTGATCTTTTGCGTCGTACATCTGAGGAAATTCGTGAGTTGCAAGACAAGCGTTTTCGTCATCAGATCGCACTTTGCTTCAAAGCACACCCCTACTATCAAGAGCTGTTCGCACGTCTGCACCTGACGCAGGACGACTTCAAGACGCTCGGCGACCTGCATAAACTACCCGTCACAACAAAGCAGGACTACATGAAAAATCCACAGGCCTTTCGCCTGAATGCCCTGCCCGAATTTCTACCGCAAGAGCGTATTTTGTGGGACGTGAGCTATACCACTGGCACAACCTCAGGTATGCCAACGCCCTTTTTCAACACCACACACGATTATTTCGCTACCCTTGAACAGCTTCAACGCCTCTGCGATATCATCGGCATCCTCGAAAGCGATACCGTGATGAACCTTTTCCCACTCACGCCCGTACCACACATCGGCTTCCTGCGCACACGTGATTATGGAGCTGTAGTAGGCGCGGCAACGGTCAATGCTATGACGGGTACGCCCTATCCCGCCTATCCTGTGCACCGTCGACTCGATGATGCCGTGCGCATGGTCGAGAGACACAAAGGTACGGTCCTGAGCGGCATTGTGAGCTATGTCCGGCGTGTTGTGATGCGCGCAGAAGAACTCGGCGCGGACTTTTCCCATGTACGTCGCGTCGCCGCTCTTGGTGAGCCATGTCCTCGTGGCATGCGTGACGATATGCGCCGCCGACTCGTGCGCCTTGGCGCAAACAACGACGAACTGGTTATCGGCAACGCCCTCGGCTTCACTGAGATGCAGGGAAGCACCGGCGAATGTGTTGAGCTAGGCGGTGGTCACAATCCCGCGCCCGACCAGTTCTTTTTCCAGGTCGTCGATGAGCAAACACACGAACCACTCCCCGACGGAGAACGCGGCCTCTTCACCGTCACACACTTAGACCGCCGTGGCACCGTTCTCCTGCGCTATGTTACTGGCGACCTGAACGCTATAAGCAACGAAACGTGTCCACACTGTGGGCGCAAGGGACCCCGCATTGTCACGAACACCGTTCGCACCGCCGAACTGGTCAAGCTCAAAGGCACACTCATTAACCCTGATTTTATTAAAGAAGCAGTCTCCACCGTCGACGGTATCGAAGAATACCAGATTGTCTTCACCAAAGAGCATGCCGACGATCCCTATTCCGGTGACAAACTCCTGCTCCGGGTCGCCTGTCAACCTGGCGATCAGGAACGCATCAAAACCCAACTCACCACCAAAGTTGCCGAAGCCGCCGAAATGCGACCCACCCTCGAATTCGTCGGCATGAGCGACATCTTCGATCCCGCCAAGACGCTTAAGTCGACGCGAGTGGTAGACTTGCGGCCTGTTGAATAATATACAGGACCACATTTATTGTATTAGGAGGAGCAATACATTGCGTATACGTTTTGAAGTAATATATATTTATCATACAAACACATACGCGATACATCGGCCTCGGACGCGATAAATCTGGTCCCTACGAAATCAAAGGATACATCATGCAACAGCAACACACAGCCCAAACAACCTATAATGTAGATGAGGTACGCACTCACTTCCCCTCACTCGCCTCCGACGATATGTATTTCGATAACCCCGGTGGCACGCAAGTGGCGCAGGAAGCTATAGCACGCATGCAGGCCTACTACCAGCACCAGAATGCCAATCACGGCGGTGCGTTTCGCACAAGCTTGGAGTCTGATGCGGTGGTCGCGGAAGCACGCCGCGCAGTGGCAGCATTCCTCAATGCAGCACGGCCAGAAGAGATCGTTTTCGGCCAAAACATGACCAGCCTCACCCTCCATATCAGCCGCAGCATTGCCCGCGCCCTGAATGCAGGCGACGAGATCGTTGTGACGCGCCTCGATCACGACGCCAACATCGCGCCATGGCTTCTCGTTGCTGAAGATAGAGGATGTACAGTGCGCTGGGTCGATATCCATCCCGAAGATTGCACGCTCGACATGGAGGATATGGAGCGCCAGATTACGCCGCGCACCAAGTTGGTCGCAGTGGGCTATGCCTCAAACGCGGTCGGCACGGTCAACGACGTAAAACGGGTTGTGGAGTTAGCGCATGGCGTCGGCGCGCTCTGTTACATTGATGCCGTGCAGTACGCTCCGCACAAACTTATTGATGTGCAGGCGCTCGACTGCGACTTCCTGGCATGTTCGGCCTACAAATTCTTCGGCCCACATACTGGCATCCTCTATGGCAAGTATGAGTTGCTCGACCGCCTGACGGCATACAAAGTCCGTCCCTCTGGGGACCTTCCGCCCGACAAGTTCGAGACCGGCACCCAAAGCTTCGAGTCCATCGCCGCCACCCTCGGTTCCCTGGAATACTTCGCATGGCTTGGAAGGCACTTTGGTGGCGAAACGGGTCCTCTGGATAAAGCCGTTAGAAAAGGCATCGAGGTCATCGACACCTATGAGCTGAGTCTCAATCACGCTCTTCTGCAGGGACTGACCTCCGTACCGGGACTTCACATTCGCGGCATCACCGACCCGCAACGGATGGACAGGCGCGTGCCAACCTTCTCCTTCACTCTCGATGGCTTCCACCCACTCCAAGTCGCTGAGAAGCTTGCGCAGGAGCACATCAACGTGTGGGACGGGAATTATTATGCGCTAGAAATCATGAAACGGCTGGGCCTGGAAGGACATGGCGGCATGGTGCGCGTTGGCCTGACGCATTATAATACGTTTGGCGAAATCGAACGATTGATAGACGTACTTCACACAATAAAGGATTAAATGGATAGGCCCTCGCACGCCTTGCGAGGTGTGCGAGGGCCTATCCATTTAATCCTTTATCCTAGTGCCTCTAAAAGCACATTTCCCTCATCGGGCGTAATACGCCCCTGCTGGACCATCGTCAGAATCGCCTGCCGCCTCTGTGCCTTACTTGGAGGCGCTTGCTCGTCACCTCCGGTGCGATCATCGGGGTCGCTGGTCCAGGAAAGCTTCACGCTGCCCCCTGCTGTAACATTCAACGAGGACTCACCGTTGCCATAGGTAAGCGTTGCCATATTGTGACACTTCTTGTTGACCGCCTCACCGCTAATAGAGCCACCGGCCATCACACGCATCTGTAAATTAGCGTTGCGCGGCAAGCTAAGGTTAGCACTTCCCCCAACAGTGAAGTTTTTGCGATCATGCCGTCCAACGAAGATAGGCGCGGTCAGGCTTCCACCGACATTGCATGAGGACATACGTGCCACCCGTTCCAGCAGCAAGCTCCCTCCAACATTGCTTATCGAAACCTCGGCATTGCCACTATCGTGTATCTCGCAACTGCCTCCCGTACTCCCACAGGCAAACAATTCGCCAATTGCCGTTGCACGCGCCGAACCACCTGCTGCACCGACTTTGACGATCCCTGCATGCGTCACATCCAGCGAACCACCTATCCCCCTGATTTCTACACGCGCAACATCCTCCAATGTGGCATTGCCCCCAACGCCCTTATCTTCAACCACCACAGGCGCATGTACAGCTCGCAGACTGCCCTGCGTATGAGAAAGCCTCACCTCGCCACTGATGTTTGTGACCTCAACATGACCAACATGGTCCATGCTCACACTACCTTCGAGGTCGGTTATGCTGATATCGGTTGTAAGCGATGACGTACCAAAGGCATTCTTTTCGTATGGAACG
>CAXTCR010000328.1:0-4065 GCA_964242555.1 uncultured Ktedonobacteraceae bacterium | reverse complement strand
GCGGTAGCACTACCCCAGCGTTGGAAGAACGCATCAGCTTTGTCCGCGTCATGCTGAGAGATGAGCAAGTAGCGTCCATATTTCAACATCAAAGGACGGCCACCACTGAAGCCTATACCATAGGCAGCGATTGAGCCAATAAGACAGCCGACAGCACCGGCGAGCGCGACCAATATTAAACTTACAGTAGAGTTTGTACCATGAAGCAACTTCCCGTTTGCAATCAAAATACCCGCGATCGGCATCACAATTTCGCTTGGAAGGGGAATACAGCAACTTTCGATTGCCATAGCGAGCACAATACCAAATAAGCCTGTCGCGACATACAGATTTGTAATAAGAGTTGTAAGTGTATCAGTTAAATGTGATAACAATGAAAAGCCTCCCTTGTAAACATACGCATTGGACACCTATACTAGCATACTTTACGGCGAGAAGCTAGAGAAGTTGTGTAGAAAAGACTAGTGGGCTATTCGCCATCCTCGTCTTCGTCATAGCGAGAAGAGCGACGAACGGTGGGTCTATCGAGTTGCTGCGCTAACTCCTGACGCAATGGGTCATCGTCATACATATAGGGAGCGCGACGGACAAGAGGCTTGTTGATATCGCCAGTTATCTCATCTGTCGTAGGACGATAATTCCTTTCTTGTCGTAAGCGTTCCGGTTGCTCCTGCCGGGACGTGTTTCTAACGGGTTCAGTTTGTGGTCCTCGTGACGGGATAAAGTCTGTGCGAGGTTCTCTTCCCTGTGACATCTGGTCTTGCTGCTGCACGAATGGAAGGGAACGAGTGTTAGCATTCTGTGAAGGTGTTGAGTCTACGGTGCGGCGTGCGGGTCGCTGTTGAGGCGGAGAAGATGGTAATTGTCGCGAAGGACGAGGTGTGCGAATAGACGTTTGATTTTGTTTGGCTAATGCTTGATTAGGACGAACGGTTAAGCCCCTTTTAGGCGAATTTGTGGGCAACACTTCTACATCATCGTCCTGCCGTTGTCTTGCGGCCTCTAAGCGTGCAGTGCGCAAGGCTTCGGCTCGGTGTTGGCTGAGTGATGTTCCATCATGTCCAACGGAAGAGATTTTTTTTGTTGTACGAGGCAAATAGGTCGTCTCTTTGCCCTTTGGTCGTACCTGCTGTGTTCTATGGGCGGGAGCATATATCTCCTGCTGCGGTGGTAAGGGTGCGCGGTCGAGATTTCGGCCTCCCTCGTTTTGCCTAAAGGTGTCTTGCCGAGGCGGGGGAGCAGGTAGCACACGTCTAGGGAGTGGTAGTTCTTCATAGAATGCTTCTGGCGTCTCGTCCGTTACAACATAACTTTCTACTTCGCGAGACCTGCGGGCAGCACGGGAGGAGATACGACGGTACTCATCCTCACGAGCAAGCATTTCTTCTTGCTCTTCGGCACGTAGACGCTCCTCGTGACGCTTTGAGAGAAAGGAAAAGAGTGTAAGGGAAATAGGGATACTAAGAAGTAAGGCTGCTAGACCGCCAATCAAACCGCCAAGAACCCACGAGTTAAGTGTATTACCAAACCAAAGAACTACTGCGGCGCCAGCGATAAGCACTAATGCTACTACGGCAACAGCCTTCATAGAGTGACCTTTCTTCGCTTCTACCCTACATGTATTTGGAAACAATACAGGTGTTTTGTCTCCAAACAAGCCCATAAGCGTACTTTGTATTATAAGATATTCCTATACAGCGAAGTATAGCACTCTTAGTGGAAGAGTTCAAGGGGAGAAAGAGCAAAATGGGCAATAGCAGTATATTCAGCAAATATTAATCTAATTTTGCCAAGGATACCGCTATTACCTCTATGTAAGTGATGTCAAGCAAGCGAAAGTTGGTGCTGCAGACGTAATGAATACCGTCCCTATGCGGCATTACCGCATTGACGGAAGATCGCAACGACCTTGCCTTGAACCTTCCATTCGCGATCCCAGATGTTGCGAGGAATAAGGATCGGGTCTAGCTCCGAATTTGCGGGCTGTAGGCGTACCCGATCATGTTCCTTTTCCTGGAAGAAGCGCTTTAGAGTGGCACTACCGCCGACGCCTTCCTCCATGTGAACAGCGACAACGATATCACCATTCTGGCAGGTGGACTGAGATTTTACCACCACGTAGTCGCCATCGCAAATGTGATCTTCGATCATCGAGCGACCTTTGACGACGAGGGCGAAGGCATTGTCTGTATCGACCATGCCGGTGCTCACGCTAATGGTTTGCTGTTCCTCGGAAGGAAAAATGTCCAGGGGTTGACCAGCGGCAATCATGCCGATGATTGAGACGCCGCTTGTTTGCTTTGTCAGCTTAATGCCGCGGCTCTTCTTTTCCTGGCGTGAAATCAAACCCTTTTTTTCAAGGATAGTGAGATGATAATCAACGTGCCCTGTACTGGCAATATTCATTGCCCGTCCAATTTCTCTATTGGTGGGGGGCATCCCCTCAGCTTTGATGTATTTTTCGATAAAATCATACATCTTGCGTTGTATTTCGCTAGCTTGCTCTGACGACATGGATGTACTCCTGCCTTTCTAATACACATCGACCTGTATCTGCCCCGACCGCGTCCCAGCATTCCCGTTCGGTGGGCGTACAAGGTATGTGTAAAACACACCACCATTCCCGTTCGCGCCCAAAAACTAGAACGGTTATTCAAGAAAATAATACCATAACATAAGGGGCAATACAAGCTTTTTTGGAACGGATTTTCCTACTTTCTTTTTTTGTTTTCCAGTGAAAAGGACTAGGAATAAGAGCGTGATTTTGTTATACTCCAAACAGACATTGGAAGACATTGGATCTATGCATTCTACAGATGGTTGTGTATTTGCGCCTGACACGCTATGAAGTGTACAATAGTCGTAATACCTATTCGACGGATGCAACGAAAGAGAGTCAAAAGAACATGGTTGAGATGACAGTTGAGAGCGTGCGAATAAACCTGGCTACGCAACAGCGGGTGGTCATCTTGAAAGCAACGAAGCAGGAACGCTACTTGTTTATCTGGATAGCACAAGCGGAGGCGTATGCGATTGCCGTCGAACTTCAAGGGACAAACTCTCCACGCCCTCTTACACATGATTTACTAAAAAACGTGATTAGCGAATTAGGCGCGAACATGGAAAGTATCGTGATTTCCGACCTCGTTGATGAAATCTTCTATGCGCGTCTGGTGCTTGATGTAGCGGGCAGGCATGTAGAGGTTGACTCGCGCCCAAGCGACGCCATTGCGTTAGCAGTTCGTGCGAAGACGCCTATTTATGTGGAAGAGAGTGTGCTAGACCGTGCTGGTGTTGCGCTAGAGCCGAACGACGAGCCGCAGAAGCCATTGCATCGATCGGAGCAGAAGCGACTCGAAGGGAGCAAAGAGGAAGAGGCCAACCTCGATGCATACCGCGATTTTATCAATACGCTTGATGCGTTGGATGAGTTTGGGAAAGATTAATTGGTGCATCTGGTAAGAAGCACAGGGATGTGCATACAGGTGTGTTGGGGCGCGAGGGTGTAATGGAATTAGACCCCTACAGGTGGTTCTCTCGCGTGCGATGGTGGTGGTTAGGGCCAAGGACGTGATGAAAGTAGGCTGGTACAGGGGAGTTCTTGTGTGGGGAGCAGGAGTAATGGGGCACGAGGGTGTAATGGAATTAGACCCCTACAGGTGGTTCTCTCGCGTGTGATGGTGGTGGTCAGGGTCAAGGACGTGGCCAATGCGTTCCCTACATGGGGATGCACCGCTGAGACTGATTAATGGGTCTTGAGCAGTACTTTTAATGTCCGTACAAGCAGACGTGAAACAAAGCTATAGACAACAACTGCCAGCAATGTGTACAACTCGAGCGTGAAAAACTGGGGAATAGCGAGTTGTAGAAAGAGGGCACGAAATGGCAGCACAAACACATTGCTCACTCCGTACACGGCTTCTATCCATACACTATCTGAGGGCACGTTCAGGAGTTTGAACGTGAAGCGCACGAGCAGCAACATCTCAATTGCGACGAAGCACATTCCAACCGCAACAGGAAACATATTTCTTCGTGCACTAATTTGGTGTGATGCTGTACTAT
>CAXTCR010000327.1:0-4070 GCA_964242555.1 uncultured Ktedonobacteraceae bacterium | reverse complement strand
GCCGCCTGCCCTAACGATGCCTCACCAACATGTCCCTGCGTTCCCACAATGGTCCAGCTTCCCTCCGGTAACGAAACGACCGCATTTGCCTTCATAGGATTGTAGATCACCACAATAGTGTTCCACGCGTCACCATTTGCATGTCCACTAAGCTGGAATGCTAGTGTGTTGTTGGGACTGTTCAGAAATGTGAGGTGTCTGCGCACGTCGTCAGCTGTAGTCATGCGGAACGCGGGATGATTGTTGCGCAGGTGGATGAGGCCAGCGTAGTAGTTGAACACATCCATATGTTGTGTTTTGAGTTCCCAAACAAATTGATTCACCACATCGCCCGCGTTATAGCTGTTGTCGTTGCCACCCTTTGTACGCAAGAATTCATCACCACCCTGTAGAAAGGGAATCCCCTGCGAGGTGAACACAATGGCGCCTACAAGCTGGTGCATCAGGATGCGGTCATACTGTGGATCGCCGCCATTGCTGCATGCGATTTTGTCCCATAGCGTGTAGTTGTCGTGACTGGTGGCGTAGTTCAACGTCTCGCCGGGAGCCGCTGTAAATGTGTCGATACTGCCCATTACCCCAACTCCAATCGCACCCGCTGCACCATAGGCTCCTGTTGGAAAGCCTTGATTGGCGGCATCGAACATACTGCCGACGAGCGCATTGCGCAGATCGTCGTTGAAGACCCCGAAGCCTAGCCCTTTCTGTCGTCCTTTGGTTGCCAGTTGGCTTCCAGGTAGTGCCGAACTGCCGCCGGTCCACGGTTCGCCATAGAGCAGGATGTTCGGGTTGAGTGCATGGAGGTCCTGGAACACGTTTTTCATCGTCTCGACACCCAGCAAGGCCATGAGATCGAAGCGGAAGCCGTCGATGTGGTAGTGCTGTACCCAGTACTTGAGCGAGTCGCGTACAAACTTCTGCACCATCGGGCGCTCCGTCGCGATTTCGTTGCCCACACCTGAACCGTTAGTGTAGTTGCCCGAATAGTCGGTACGATAGTAGTATTGCGGCACAATCCTGTTAAAATCAGAGTCTTGCGTCAGGTAGGTATGGTTATAGACGACATCCATAATCACACCGATACCGGCTTGATGCAAGCTCTGCACGAGTCTTTTGAACTCGGTAATACGTGCCGTGCCATGTGACGTCGTAGCATACGCTCCCTCTGGCACATTGTAGTTACGTGGATCGTAGCCCCAGTTGTATTGATCGGGCGCGTTCTCATCGACGCTGGCAAACTCTTCGACGGGCAAGAGTTGTACATGACTGATACCTAATTGAAGTAGGCTATCGACGCCAGTCACGACACCTTCGGGACCTGTTGTATCCCGTTCCGTAAAGGCCAGATAGCGGCCCTTGTTGGTCATACCGGAGTTTTGCTCAATCGAGAAATCACGTACATGCACCTCGTAGATAACGGCATCGGTAGAATGCGCCAGCGTCTTATAAGTATCGCTAGCCCAACCGTCTGGGTGTGTGCTATCGAGGTTGACAATCATTCCACGTAAGCCATTGACCGAGATGGCCCGCGTGTAGGGATCAACGGCGGTTTGTGTGACGCCATGAATCGTAAGCAGGTAGAGATAGTACCAGTTCTGGAGATCGCCCTGTACAGTTGCACACCATGTTCCCCTCTCACCCTTGTGCATCGCCTCCTGCCGCGTCAAGCCACCTAGTTCGCTCTCATAAAGCAACACCTGCACGTCCGATGCCGTGGGTGCCCACAAGCGAAACGCTGTAGCTTCTGGTGTGTAGACATTTCCCAGGTCGTCACCTGTATAGATATAGTTCGCGGAGTTTAGCACGTTGCGCGGCGTGACGCTGTTTTGTCCATGACCATGAAGTGTGACTACCAGTGTATCGGCAACATTTGCCGTTTCCGCCAGCGTCACCGCAACAAGGTCGGTTTGCACACCATCCGATGAGGAGGGAAACGAGATATAGGGCGTGTTGATAGAGTCGTATGTCTCACGCTGTCTTGTTACCAGATCGTAGGGAACGTACGAAAATGTCACACTCGTGCCATCTTGTGGCACAATAAGCACCGCGTTGTTGTAGGGCAAGGCATTATCGAAGGTTCCATTAAATGTTATCTTATAGTTGTAGGTGCCAGCAGGAAGCGTAGCGGTGAACTGGTATAGGTTCGCGTTCACTCTTTTCAGCGCGGTAGCCGTGTCACTCGGGTTCCAGTTGCTCCTTGCCCCCAACATCTGCTGCAGGTCCCCCGCCAGTACGATCTGCTGTGGTTCCAGCATATCGACGCTCGATGCCGCCAGCGTTTGCCCGCTCATTTGATCTGTCACCAACGCGTCCTTTGCCGCGAAAGGCAGGATCAATGCGCTCGACAACTTGACAACAATCGTCTTCTCATCCTCTAAGTAAGCATTGACGATGTGCGACTGCGTAGCAAGCTCGGCTACATTCAATAAGGCCGTAGAATGACCTTCCACGCTCCATACCTCCATCTATTCTTCTTTTCTTATAAGACGAAGCACAAGCCTATAACGTAGCAATAGGCATATTCTGTATCGTAGAATGGAGTATCTATCCATAAACAAACAATGTAGGGAAACAAATACTCTGTTCTTTAGTGTGAAAGAGTTCTATGTATGACTATCGTCACTCCGCTAGATTCGAATAGCTGGCAAATCTCTCTGCCTTTTATGGGCGAGGAAGAGATTATTGGCTCTTACCTGTTAGCAGGTGGCAATGAGCTAGCAATCATCGACCCCGGACCCGGCAGTATGATCGAAGCGTTGCTGGACGCGATTCGGCAAGCAGGCTTTGAACCACATGATGTGACGCATCTTCTTGCTACCCATGTGCACCTCGACCATGCTGGCTCCGTAGGCTCACTTGTAAAGTATATGCCCAGAGCGAAGGTGTACGCGCATAGTAAGGGCGTGCCACACCTACTCGATACGACAAAAGTTGTGGCCAGTGCTACCCGCATCTACGGCGACCGCATGAAGCAGTTGTGGGGCGAGATCGAGTCTACTCCTGCCGAGCGTTTGCAAGCCATCGAGAACGAAGATGTGGTGCATACTGCAGGGCGCCGCCTAGAGGTGCGCTATACCCCAGGACATGCGGTCCATCATGTTATCTTCTTCGATGCCTCCTCAGGCGACCTCTTCGCAGGTGATACTGCTGGCGTTCGTCTACAAGGTGTGGACTACGTGCGTCCGCCCACACCACCACCTGATATCGACCTTGAAGCGTGGATAAACAGCATGAACATTATCAAAGAGTTACGACCCGATGTGCTGTATCTGGGACATTTCGGAGCCACACGAACTGTTGAGCAGCATCTCCAACGACTCCGCGAACAACTGGGCCGTTGGGGGAACTTCGTGCTGCAAGCTATGCGCGCTGGCAAGGAGGAAAAGGAAATACTGAGAATGCTCATTGAGTACACTGAGCCAGAACTACTACATCTCACAAACGACATTCGTGCCGTCAACCGCTACGAAATCGCCACCAACTACGCGATGACGGTTCAAGGCTACATGCGCTACTGGCGCAAGAAGCACCCAGAAATGTTGTAGAGGCAGTCAAGCTTCTACAAATCAACAGCATAAATGATATACTAATGTAGGGGTCTAATTCCATTACACCCTGCATGTATCGTCTGTACGGGTCTGATGTATCACATCCCGCCTTACACTTACGGGGGTATGGGTCTGATGTATCACACCCTGCCCAGCACACCATATGGGTCTAATTTCATCACACTCTACAACAATCCATTGCATTACACGTAGTAAATTAGCGGGGATACACAGAAAACATCACCCAAACGTGTTTTTTTATACGTCTATCACTTTTAACGTCTAAGTATATGTAGGGGCGAATCGTCACAGAGGTACAGAAACCTCGTCCTGAAAAGATACTCCTATATCAAGCAACCATATGAGAGAGCAACACCGACCTTTGAAAGAACAACGAGCATTTATCGCGAACGGACGGGAAAGTCAGGCGCAGCAGCAGGAGAGGCGTTTCTTCGGCAACTATGAGCTTATTCGTCGCATCGACGAGGGCGGCATGGGCGAGGTCTATCTCGCTCACCAGCG
>CAXTCR010000326.1:0-4086 GCA_964242555.1 uncultured Ktedonobacteraceae bacterium | reverse complement strand
ACTGTCTTTGGTTCCCTTGCGCTGATGCGGCGTGCGCGGATCATCGAGGCGATGATGGCAATAGTCAGCACGAGCGCGATGAACGCGAGCGAGAGCAAACTGGGAATATGGAAAATGTCCGACACCAGCATCTTTATACCGACATAGACCAGGATGATCGACAGGGCAACCTTCAGGTAGTGGAACTTGTCGATGATGTTGGCAAACACGAAGTACAGGGAACGCAGACCAAGGATGGCGAAGACGTTCGACGTGTACACTATGAAGGGGTCCCGTGTGACGGCGAAGACGGCGGGAATAGAGTCCACCGCGAACACAAGATCGGTACTTTCAATGATGAGCAAGACCAGGAGTAGTGGCGTCACCATGCGCTTACCTGCCTTGCGGACTACGAACCGGTCATGCTCATAATCTTCAGTTACTGGTACGAAGCGACGAACGAGTCTCAGCAAGGGGTTCTTCTCAGGGTGAATCTCTGTCTCTTTCTGCGTACCCATGCGAATACCGGTAAAGATCAGGAACACGCCGAACACGTAGAGTATCCAGTGGAATTCTTCAAGCAATACCGCGCCTACCGCAATCAATATACCACGCATTATCAGGGCGCCAAGAATGCCCCAGAAGAGTACGCGGTGCTGGTATTCCGCAGGCACACGGAAGTAGGTGAAGAGCAGCACAAAGACAAAAATGTTATCGACGCTGAGCGATTTCTCAATCAGCCAACCGGTGAAAAACTGTAATGCGGGATCGGGTCCGCGAAAGACGTATATACCGATATTGAAGATCAGGGCGAGTGAAATCCACACCACGCTCCAGATCGAAGCCTCTTTTAATGAGACACTGTGTGATTTCCGGTGAAAGACGCCAAGGTCAATGGCCAGCATTGCCAGCACAAACAGATTAAAGCCTATCCACGGCCAGATCGCTCCTGCAAACATACCAATCCTCTTCTATAGAAAACTAGCCAACATTGCTTTTCATGTTGTGGTAAGCATACCCCGTCCATGTGAGGTGTTCCTGTGCGAAGCCTGAGACGGAACTGAGAGGCATATCATGCCAGAGACCTTGTCTTTTCGGCCACAAGAGGGAGTTGAATTGTGAACGTGCTGCCCTTGCCCACAATGCTTTCGACCGTGATACGCCCATTAAGTTGCCTGATTAGTGCTTCGGCAATGGCAAGTCCAAGTCCTGTCCCTTGTCGTGAACGTGCGCGATCGGCGCGGTAAAACCGTTCGAAGATATGTGGCAAATCGTCTTGGTCGATGCCAATACCCGTATCCTGCACTTGCAAAACAGCCTCATTTGGTGTGCGTCGCAATGAAACGGTCACGCGTCCACCCTCGCTCTTATCCTGTGCCGCCGTATATTTGATTGCGTTATCGAGCAAAATGAGCAGAACGCGCCGGATACTTTCCTCGTTCCCTCTCACCCGTACTGGCTCGATTGCCCCTACTGTAAGTTGTACTTGCGTATTCTCGTCGCTCAGGCGACCTCGCATTTGACGTACCAACTGTAGGACGGTGTGGTCCAACTCAATGAGATGATCCCCTGTGTCGCCCTCACTTCCAGCCATAGCCGGTACCGTATCAACGCTTGCATCAGCACGCGCAAGCAGTAGGAGTTCTTCTACCAGTTGTGCGAGTCGGAGTGTTTCTCCGTGGGCGTCAGCGAGCATGGTCTGACGTTCCTCAATGGGCAGTTCTTCCGCGTGTCGTAATAAAAATGCAAGATTGCCTTGGATTGTGGTCAAAGGGGCGCGCAGTTCATGAGAGGCGTCGGCAACAAAGCGGTGTTGTGCCTGTGTTGCGCTCTCTAAGTTGTTCAGCATCTCGTTAAAGGCGTCAACCACCTGGCCCATTTCGTCACGTGACCCCGACGTGCTCACACGTTGACTGAGAACGCCAATGCGTATCCCATGCTCGGTCTCAGCCGCAATAGTCTTTGCCGTTTTTGCCATTTCTCCAAGAGGAGAAAGGACACGAGCGACAATAGCCCAGCCACTTATAAGGGCCAGCAGGAGTATTCCTCCACCCACGCCAAGAAGGAGCGTTTTTACAAGAGACAGGGTAGCGTTTACGTCTTCAAGTGATTTTGTGACGAGCAATAAGCCGATTACTGGTCCTACACTCGTCTTTGTCGTACTGGAAGCAGATGGTGCGTATAACGGCGAAACTCCTACCTGTACGGCCTGCCCATTAATAGTTGTCTGATAGTCAAATGATTGATTGGCTAATGCAGCTCGTTGTGCTTCAGGACGTACTGGGATATCTTGCGTGGCATTCTTGTCTGAGTCGTAGCGCAGCGTACCTTGAATATCGACCACCTCTATGACTACGCCCGGCTCTTTATAGGTATTTAGCCCTTGCAGTGTGATGGAGTTCGGCCAGTAGGGAGGGGTAGAGAGCAATTCATTCCTTAACTGTGCTGATGCCACGCGCGCCTCTGCGTGTAGGGCGTTACCAACGCCCTGACTAAGTACATCATTGGTTACACTCCAGACAAGCAATGCGAAGGAAATGAGTGCAATCGTTACCAGCGTTCCATACCAGAGCACAACGCGAAGACGGAGTGAGCGCGAGAAACGTGAGTGAAAGAGAGAAACTGAAGTTGCCTCATTCTTTGCAGACATAGCCAACTCCGCGCACTGTATGAATCAGGCGAGGCTCGCCATTGGCCTCAAGCTTTGAGCGCAGGTAGCCAACATAAACCTCCATCACGTTTGAGGACCCTTCGAAGTCCATACCCCACACTCGATCCAGGATGATGTCGCGTGTTAATACCTGTCGAGGGCGGCGTAGGAAAAGCGCCAGGAGTTCGTATTCGGTAGGTGAAAGCTCGATTTCGCGTCCCTTGCGATGTGCAACGCGTGTGCCTATATCCAATTCAACATCCGCATAGCGCAATACTTCGCTGTGTTCTGCCGAGCGACGGCGCAGCATCGCCTTCACGCGTGCCAACAACTCCTCGTTAGCAAACGGCTTGACCAGATAATCGTCGGCACCTGTTTCAAGTCCCTTAACCCTATCTTTAATAGAATCGCGTGCAGTCAACATCAAGATAGGAACGGTGTCGCCTGCAGCACGGAGGCGCTTCGCAACCTCTAACCCATCGATGCCGGGCAGCATAACATCAAGCAGTATAAGGTCCGGTGCACGCTCAAGAGTACGCATTAACGCGGTATCGCCTGTGGCAGCAACCGCAACGCTGTATCCTTCATAAGCAAGGACACGTCGTAGTAGATCAGTAATACGTGGATCGTCATCCACCACAAGAATATGAGCTTTCATCTCTCACGCTCCAATTGTTTTCATGCGCTTTTCTAACTTAGTTTGTCGCTCCATTAAGAGTATCTCACATAGATATGAGGTATTTCTGAGATGAACCTGAGTTCAAGCTGAGAAAGGAGCCATTCCCTCGTATTTTGTGGTAGAGTATAAATAGAGAGCGTATAAACGGAAAGACAGGAAAAATCGGCAGTACAGCAGAGAAAAGGAACATCATTGTGAACAGATCAGCTTTGGTACTCTTTTGTGCCCTTGCAGCAGGCGTACTCGCGGTTTTATTGTGGATATTGGAATTTCAGCATTTGAGTCTGTTATTGTGGTTGCTTGTCGTGGTTGCTGTACTCTGGTGTTGCGCGGAGGTTGCGGTCTCGCTTCATGTATTGCCAACACCTCGCCGACGGAGAAATGTCCGTGTTACTCAACGAGCACGTCCACGTAGGAGTCATTCAAGAGTAATCTTGATTGGGGCGCTCATTCTGATCGCGATTGATGTTGTGCTGAGGGTTTTGGGATTAGAAACAAACAGCCAGTTGATCTGGTTTCTCGTGGTAATTGCCCTGCTGTGGGGGTGTGCACAGGTTGCGCTCCGGTTACGACCGGAAGGGCCAGAAATGCTGGCGCGTGGCGAGGATAGCGGAGAGGAGACTCCAGACAGTTGGGTGAGCGGGAGAACAAAACCTTTTTTTGAACGCCTGTTTCCTGGCTCCACAGTGCGAAGTGGTTTCTACAATAAGGGCAATGAAGAGGTCTGGGATGGCAACGAGAAGCTGCCACCCCACCCATCGTATTAACCCTGTAGTTG
>CAXTCR010000325.1:0-4139 GCA_964242555.1 uncultured Ktedonobacteraceae bacterium | reverse complement strand
ACGAGAGCGTGAGCAACTACGTTTTTTTGTCGGTGGCGTTATTCTTGCTTTAGCTCCACTTCTATTACTCACTGTTGTTCCTCAAACAATTGACGTACTCGCTCCATATGCTGTCGATGCCCAGATAACAACCCTTACCGTTATCTTGCTACCTTTATCGCTTGGGTACTCCATTTTACGCTATCAATTCCTGGTCTTCGACACCTATATTCGACGCACCGTTAGCTCGACCATCGGCACAATAGGTCTTGTAATAGTGGCCTACCTTGTATTTATGGTTGGCACTCGCTTAGCAGGAGCCTTTTCACTCGTTCTCACTGTGGCAGTGGTGATAGTTGCTACGGCTATATGTGCTCCTTTAACATGGTGGTTTGCAAAACAGCTTACAGAGCGTGTCCTCTTTAAAGAGACTTTACGCTATCGCCAGCTGATAGATAGACCAATGAAAATCGGCAATGAAGTACTTGACCTGGAAAATATAGGCCAACTCGTCACTGAGGCAGCAGTGGAAACGTTTAAAACTCCCCAGGTAAATCTCTTTGTGCTCGCTAAAGATGCCAATCACTACATCCTCTTTCCGCCTCTACACGATGAGCAAGAAGATGAGGTCCGTCGTCTACTTGCATTCCGCCTCGCATCATCACTGTCTACTGCTCCTACTATGACAGGTACACCTGATAGGTTAGAGCTACAGGAGACAGCACAAAAACGTCTTGTCAACGCTCGTCGACCTCTGCTCCTGTACGAAGTTACACGTGCGGAAGAGGATATGCCGACCGGTTTGAGCCGCTACCTGACCTCTTCTTTGCCTGAAGAACAAAATGCTCCTCTTATCGCGCCAGTACACGTACAAGGGAAGATGATAGCGTTACTTGTCCTGGGTGAGCGTGCTGACGGGCAGTCATATGCCGGGCCAGATTTTGAGATTGTGGAATTGCTGATCTCTCGTTATGCAGCTACCCTAGAAACCGCACGTATGACAGAAGAGTTGCGCGTGGCATACGAACACCAAAAAGAGCTTGATGTCTTGAAAGATCAATTTATCATGACTGCCTCTCATGAACTGCGCACTCCACTGACAGCAACCCTAGGATACATCGAACTCTTAGCAGAATATAACGAAACACTCAGTCCAGATATGCGTGTAGGGTTTGTTACAAAGGCACGTCGTGGATGTGATGAGCTATTGTTGATGGTCAATAACATGATGGATGCAAATTGTGTTCAAGATAACGTTAATAATATCAAAATTTCGCCCATTTCCTTAAAAGAGGCTGTTGTGCACATTGTGGACATTGTTGAGCCTGTTGTGGAGCGAGAACATCGCACCGTCTCTATACACATCTCTCCTACGCTTTTGGTTATGGCTGATGCCCTTCGTTTACAACAGGTGTTGCTTAACCTTATCAACAATGCGTTCAAATATTCCCCTCAAGGCACAAGTGTGGAGATTTCTACCGAAGAGGATGCGGAACATGTAACTGTCTGTATCCGCGATTACGGTTCTGGTATTCCAAAGGAAGACCAAACTCGGCTTTTTGAGCGTTTTGTCCGCCTCGAACGTGATATGAACAGCCCAACGCGAGGTGCAGGGCTTGGTCTCTATATTAGCAAGCAGCTCATTAGAGCAATGGGTGGTAAAATTTGGGTGCAGAGTACCAGTGTGGAAGGCGAGGGAAGTTTCTTCTACTTTACGCTTCGTCTCGCTCCAACGCACTTGGAGACAGTGGAGCAAAAGGGTATTTCTGCACTGGCATAAAAGCCTCTAAGACCTCCACTTGCTGTACCCGACTTTTCTCCGTACAACGTCTTTTCTAAAAGCATGTATCCAGTTCTATATGCAAGTAGGAAACCATTGGTAGGAGATTAAATAATGACGATTGTTCAGGGCGAAAGTATTGGTGTTACGCCTCGTCAAGCAGAAGTATTAACAGTTCTAGCCTCACGCGAAACGTGGTCTGTGGGGGAGGTTGCTTCAAATCTTGGTGTCAGTTCTGCGGCAGCAACAAAGGCGATTGTCCGTCTGGAACGTAAAGGGTTAGTGACACGCTCAACTGATATGATGGATCGACGATGTGTCAATGTACGTATCACCCGTGCAGGTAACGATATTCTTCGCCATACTTCACATGTCAATGAGTAAAAAATAAGCGCAAGCAAAATCACCTACATGGAGAGCTTGCGCTTATCTTTTACTTCTTAATACCTTTTCTACAAGAGAAAGTTCCTTACGTGAACTATGAAGCCTCCGCTCTCACGTAGCCTTTATCCTGAGCATACTGCCATAACGACTGCTGTAGCTGTCTTCGCGCCCGCGAGATACGGCTCATCACCGTGCCTATGGGTATTTGTAGGGCCTCCGCGATCTCTTTATAGGAAAGCCCTTCAATGTCTGCGAGCACTACAGCCATGCGGAAGTTTGGTGGTAAGTCATTTAAAGCCTTAAACACGTCTTCATCCAGGTACTTGCTGAGCACCTCTTCTTCTGCGCCAGTACTTAGTTCCTGCCCACTCAAATCTCTAATTTGATTATAGAGGTAAAATTCCTCTCCATCCGGTAGCGGTGAGGGAGTTGGATGTGCGGCCTGCTTACGATAGCGGTTGATCGCGGACGTGTTCAGAATACGGAAAAGCCATGCACGTAGATTTGTTCCTGGTTGATACGTGTGCGCAAAACGAAAAGCTTTTAGCATTGTCTCTTGCACAAGGTCTTCTGCCTCCTGACGATTGTTCGTCATTCGCAAAGCGGTGCGATAGAGACTGTCTAGTTGGGCGAGCACCCCTGCCTCAAAATCTTCCGATGGTGGGGAAGTCGCGTTTCGCTCTTCTTGTATCTCCTGGGCTGGCTCCTGTATGTCTTCTTCTGTAGTATCAGTGGTTTGTATGTTGGTATTGGATGAAGATGACCCTGTTGCTGGCCTTTCTTCAAATGCTGACTGTTCCGGCATCACGCGCTCCTCTTGCCAGATGTCCCTATGACATCTGCCCTCTCTCCTACATGAGAAAGTACTTTTCTTAGTATATCGCACTCGCATAGAGAATGAAAGTCTCTTTTGTGTCTATCCTCTTTACGACGCGCACATTTGGAGCATTGAATATACTGTAAATATGGATACGTTGATGTGCGGATAAAAGAGGATCATCTATGAACAACATACAGCCAGTTTTAAGTCCCGAAACACTTTCCCATGGGGAAACCTTCCCAACTATGCTTGTACCACGATTGTCATTACCCCAGGTAGCCTCTGCACAAGAAAAAGCGGTGCAACAGCATTCGAGTGGTACACTATTGCAGCAAGTCCTCCCACAACAGGCTGTACCATTTCTTCAGACGCCTGTTACTCCCCCGTTAATCGAACCTTTGACCTTGCAGTCACCGGTCAGACAGGTCCCGTTTTCTACACCGCGCCTTGATCTCTCACGTTCTTTACGCTCTGGAATAACCTATATCCCAGCCTCTATGCAACGTCACAATGAGCCGGGTATAGCAGACGCTCTCGTTGCTTGTGCAACATTAATTGTCATTGCTTTGTTGCTCTTAATGCTACTGTACTACTTCAGCGTCTAAGGAGAGTCAAGCATTTATAAGAGGAATGCTCCTTTAGTAGACTATAGAACGTCTACTAAAGGAGCATTCCTCTTATAAATGCTTTCGTTTGGGTCAACATACTGCTACTTGCGCCACAATCGTCATGACTGATACAATTAGAAACAACAAATTGTGGTTAGATGGGATCCCAGAAGCATCGACTCATGGTGAGTGGATTCGAGTCGTTAAGCTACAGTGTAGAGGACTCGCCATTGAGTGCCTATAAAAAACGTCGTGTAAGATCAATGCTGTTAAGCTATGTCGCATCGTCTATACGTGCGTGGCTACAGATTTTGTATATCTACTGTCGAGTAGGTATGCGTTTCTTACGCTGGCGTAGATACCTCTGGCATCGCTTGCTTTTAGGGGCTGAAGGTAAACAAATAGCTATGAAACAAACCTTGCTCATCGTGCGTCATGGACAAACAACTTGGAATGTAGAACACCGCCTTCCTAGTCAATTGCCCGGTGTCGCACTCAATGAGAATGGTCGGCAGCAGGCAGCACGACTGGCCGAAGCTCTTACCGTGCTACCTATAAGTGCGATTAT
>CAXTCR010000324.1:0-4164 GCA_964242555.1 uncultured Ktedonobacteraceae bacterium | reverse complement strand
AGACATTATTCGCAATTTCCTGTTTCGCATTTGTGGCTGCGATGGTACATGGACCGCGAGTTCGGTGATCGAAGAGTTGGTCGAGGTGATAGGGCAACGCGTCGGCAATGAGCGCGTCATCTGTGGTCTCTCTGGCGGCGTCGACTCGGCAGTTGCCGCCCTGCTTGTGCATCGCGCAGTTGGCGATAGACTCACGTGCATCTTTGTCGATACAGGTTGTCTGCGCGCAGGTGAGCGCGAACAGGTGATCCATACCTTCGCTACCCACATGCACATTCCCCTCGTCGTGGTCGATGCTCAACAACGCTTCCTTGCCCGCCTCGCCGGAGTAATTGATCCTGAACAAAAACGCCGCATCATCGGCGAAGAATTTATTCGTGTCTTCGAGGCCGAGGCCGAACGCCTCCAAGAACAAAACGGACAGATCACCTTCCTGGTGCAGGGTACCCTCTACCCCGATGTAATTGAGAGTACCAGTCACGATACAGCCGCCACCGCGACACGCATTAAAACACATCACAACGTCGGCGGTCTGCCAGAAGAAATGTCGCTGGAGCTGGTAGAACCCCTACGCATGCTCTTCAAAGACGAGGTGCGCGAAATCGGGGAGGCGCTTGGTCTGCCCGAAGAGTGGGTCTGGCGTCATCCTTTCCCTGGACCTGGACTGGCTATTCGTATTATCGGCGCGGTCGACGAGAGCCGGCTAGCTATTTTACGTGCGGCTGACACTATCGTCATCGACGAGATACGAAATGCGGGTATCTATCGCGAGTTGGGGCAGGCATTCGCCGTGTTGACCCCCTTGCAGAGTGTCGGCGTCATGGGCGATAATCGCACCTATGCCAATGTTGTTGCGGTACGTGCCGTGACGACGGGCGATTTTATGACCGCGGACTGGGCGCGTATCTCGCCCGATGTACTGGGGCGCATTGCCAATCGTATCGTCAATGAGGTAGCGGGCGTGAATCGCGTCGTCTACGATATCACGTCGAAACCACCCGCCACAATTGAATGGGAATAAATGCATGATTGATTTCGAGTTCCTGGTGCTTGGGGAATATACACCAGAACAGATTGTTATTGACTACAACCCAAAACATCGCCTGTCGTTCACACCTGAGACAAAGGCCACGATGGAGGGTCTCTGGCAGGAAAAGCTTGCAGGAGCAAATAAACAAAGTATTCCGCTCTACGATGGCCAGTTGTATCGTTTCATCTACGCCGAGGAACGCGATGACTCAACGCTCCGTATCAAGTTAGGCGACACAAGCTACAAAGAATACGTCGCAACACGCACACCAGAATTTTCACAGGGTGTAACGCGCGACGAGTTAAGCAACCCGCTCTCGGTCTGTTCGGTCATCGAGACGCTCGACAACTACGTCCTGCTCGAACAACGCCAGGGAACCGATGTGCATGACGGGCGTATACACGTCATCGGCGGGTTTATCGAGCGTGGTGTCGACAATGCAAGTTATGCTCCTCCCGATCCCTTTGGGGCAATGAACCGCGAGATGCGCGAAGAAACCGGTATCCAGGAGCGAGACGTTCGCGAGCAGTTCTGCCTTGGCGTTGTCTATGATACGCTCGTGCCACATCCCGAACTCTGCTTTGTGACGCGCCTGAATATTCCCCTTGCTACAGTTCTAAAACGTAAGCCTGAGGATAACGAGGTCAAAGAGCTACGCATGTTGCGTGTCAACGCCACGACGCTCAAAGAGAGCATCCAGTCCAACCACGGCAACATCTCACCGACAGGAGAGGCCGCCCTTGTGCTCTATGGCACCTGGAAGTTCGGCGAGGGCTGGTTCAAGGAAGTAATGACCAGCATCCTCAAGTAAACTCCATAACCCCTTGACATTTCGCTTTTTCCTCACCTATAACACAGAGTAGTAGTGCAAATAGTGCAATTATTCAACGCGCCTCTACCTACCTGATGCCTGCCGATTACACCTTTGCGGTGTGGGCCGCTATCTTTGTTGGTATCCTTGCCTTTGCCATTTATCAATTGCGGCCTGCTCAACGCAATAATCCTCGCCTTAAGCGCATGAAAGGAGGACTACCATGCCGTTTAGTCGTCTTTTGCGCATAAGTCTACTTACCATACTCGCCACCGTAGTTGTTACCGTCATTGTACGTACAGTAGCCGTGCTACTCTTCAGGGTTCCCGACAGCTACTACTTCGACAATCTTCGTTTGGACCTTTTTCAGAGGAAGGAAACGGGATGATGGGGGCGAGGGCGTAATAGAATTAGGCCCCTACGAGTTCGCCCATCTTCGTAGGAACCGTTTTCGCAGGACCCACGTTGGAGACGATGGAGCATCTCTGGCATGCGAGTCGAACCAAGGGAGAGCCAATGAAGTGGCCGACTTGGACGCCGTGAACGTGGTCCCTACGAACGCGGTCGCATCAACCTAGTCAATGTACTACTTACCACTCAACATAAGGCCAACGATCTTCTTTACCCTATTCGGCGCATTAGGAGCAGTGCTTGTCTTCGCCCTGATCGCCCGCTTTAGCAAAGGACCGATGTGCATCTTCTTGCCCATCGCAATCCTTGTTTTAATCCTGTCGTTCATTCCAGATATTAGTTTGCTTACAACTCCTGCTTCACCCTTTGCTGGCAGTACGGTAACTACAGTTGGCATTTTAATGGCTGAGCATGTGGTTGTGGCAACAGTAAGTATCAGTACATTGCTTTCATTTGCACCTTTAAGCAAGTCAAAAAATTCTTAGGGATGTTTGCAAAGGAGACCCATCATGATCTTTCCCACCATCACTGCCGATAATTTGAACGGCCAAATCTTTACCATGCCTCGCGACTTCGAAGGTGCGCTCAACATCCTGCTCATTCCCTTTGATCGCTGGCAACAACGGGATGTGAACACATGGATTCCGCTTGCGAAAACACTTACGCAGGAATATCCTACACTTCGCTACTACGAACTGCCAACGCTCCCTCGTGTCAACGCTTTGTTCAAAGGACAGATTGACGGGGTTATGCGTGGAGGCATTCCAGACTTGGCAGCGCGTCATGCAACAATCACCATCTATCCCGACAAAAAAGCCTTTCGAGCAGCCCTAGACATGCCCGATGAGGAGCGCATCTATGTCTTATTGGTAAGACCTAGCGGCGAGGTCCTCTGGCACACAGACCGTCCATGGAATGGGGAAAAAGAGCAAAGCCTGCGAAAAGCACTCGTAGAAGCACATTTAGGGGATACGCAGTAGCTGTAACAAAAGCCGTATCAGGTCTGGAGCCGAACCGATTGCAGGAAAGATATGTATGTCTCCGTCCCGCACAATTTCCGCGAGATCGGCATCTGCACTAGTCGCTGACTTCTCCCGCCATAGCTGTGCGATCTCGTCCGCCGCGCGTCCGCTTCCCTCTAACACGAGAAGCGGACGCCCCTGACGCACATTGTACAACGCTTCCTGTATCGCAATCGCGCCTCCATTGACAAGGATAGCAACAGAGGAACGACCCTCTGAAAACACCTGCGCCAACTCGTACATCGTCGCCGTCTCCTCGCCCCACTGCTCCGCTTGTACCAACACAAAATGCGAGTGATCCGGGTCAAGGAAGCCACTATTCTCTATAATGTCTGCTTCCCCGGGATAGCAAACAAGTCCAGAGGGCGCGACACCAAGTAGAGGAAAGGCATAATTATGGGCGGCTGCGCCTTGTCCCATCAACTCCATTACACCTGATTGTGTGCCGCCGTCGATGACGAGTGCGGAATGAGCAGTTGCAAATGAGGCAAGACCCAGTGTAAATAAACTGACAAGATTAGCGTGCAACCTATCATCTTTCATATACTCCGCGCCACCTGCCAGCATAATGACGCTGGAGAAAGATGGAAGTTGTAATAGAGGAGGCAGGACCTGGACATGGGCGTCCGAGGGAAGACAAATAGCACGAGCAGCATTTCCATTCGCAAACACAATGTCCTGGATTCTCATGGTATCTCGCTGCTCTGGCATACATGCCTCCTACTCCTGTGGCTTAAACTTCGTCGCCAATTGTCCCCACTGGCCTTGCTCATTGTGCAGGACTTCCTCCACTTCTTCGACGTACTTGTTTTACACGTTGCGTAAACTGATGTTCGTTGAGACTTGGAAGCAACATTGGCTCTAAATTGTTTTGAGCATCGATCAGATTG
>CAXTCR010000323.1:0-4191 GCA_964242555.1 uncultured Ktedonobacteraceae bacterium | reverse complement strand
AAAATACGCCTCGTCCCAGAGATCGCAACAGGCACAACTACAGCTTTCGTGCGTACCGCTATAACTGCTACCCCTGGATGAGCAGTTATCATCTGTTCCTGTCGCGCGACCGTCCCTTCTGGAAAAACTACTAATGCTTTCTTTTCTTGAATATATGTCACAGCTTGCTCTAGGGCAACCCTGTCTCCTTCGCCTCGACGTACCGCTATTTGCTTCGTATGGCGAATCAACCATCCAGCTATAGGCCAGCGAAACGCCTCCGCTTTTGTAAAAAACCAGACACGACGCGGCAACACAAGGCCAATTAATAGCGGGTCGTACCAACTCAGATGATTTGATACAAACAGCACAGGTTGAGATGCTGGAACATCCTTTAGATGCTCTCGACCCTCAACTCTGTAACGACACACGATATGCATGAATACCCATGTCAGTCCCCACACGATCGCATAAAGAATTTGCTCAAGGAAGTTATCATGCATCGTTGTCTCGCCTACACCCTTACCCATAGTGCTCCTGGCAATATTTTCGCGTCAAATGTCGTTGCACTCGTCGTCTCGCCATCCATTTGAATATGGACAGGAAAACGGCTCTCGATATGTACTGTTTTTGCGCGGTAAAAAGTCACCTCGGGCAAGTCCGAGTGCTCACCCTTCTGCACAACAGGCAACAATCTCAGTGCGCGAAGCAGTGGCGTGTAGTTGATCGTACATACATCGAACAAGCCATCGGTATGATCTGCGGTGGGATTAATGCGGAAGCCAGCTCCATAGGTCGGGCCGTTTGTCACAGCCATTAAGACGTAGTGTGTTTGCGTCCCGTTTTGCTTTGCTTGTGCTGTGTTGGCATCAAGCTCGAAAGCTAACCATGGACATTTAGCATACCCAAACAGCAGTTGACGGATTGTTGATGTGTAGTAGAGGCGCTCTCCACTCATGAGTGGGTATTTCTTTAACCAACCTGCGGTTACGGCAATATCAGCGTCCAGACCCACACTAAATGAGTTCGCGAAATATCTCCCGTTCACGATACCTGCGTCTGAGTGGATAAGCTGCCCATTAAATGCGCGCTCAACCGCTGCTGCTGGGTCTCGCGGCAGTTTTAACGTGTTCCACGCATAGTCATTACCAGAGCCAGCTGGAACAATACCGAGCGGAACCCGTCTCCCCGATGCCAGAATGCCATTTACTGCCTCGTGCAGTGAACCGTCACCACCCACAATAATGATAGAGCGTCCCTCTTTCGCGGCAAGCAATGCACGCTCCTGCGCCTCACCTGCTCGCGTCGTCTCTACGTACTCTGGAGACTGATTCCCCAAATCTCCACTTAAACGGTTACGTAGAAGCGTTCGGTGTAACTGCATATTGCCACGGTTGGCGGTAGGATTGAAAATAACGAGAGGATTGCTGTAAGACTCCGGCGTCTCCATGCTGCTGACTCCTTCGTTGCGTAAATTTTTGTACTGCATTGTACCATGTATTCTGCGCCTAGCCAATTTGCTCTGTAACAGATTTTACCTGTGTCTTTCCCTTGCTGTAGTTCGTGTCCTACAATAGAGAACACTTTTATACACTTTCCTTCTAGTCGCTCCTGTTGGGAGGATACTTTTATGGAAACACTACTCGTCTATGGTTTAGTTGTCGTTTTCTTTGTCTTATTAATACCGGTTATCTATTTTCTTATGCAAGACCCAGTTGGTCATACCGGTGAGCCATCAGCTGACACTCAAAAGACACGTGCTGGTATAAGAATACAACCGGAGAAACTTATCTCCTATGGGATCCTAACAGCTCTTTTGGCCCTCATGTTTGTGCTGACGATACTCGGACCTAAGCCTAAGGCATAGCTCAAAAGGTACATAGACCTATAGTACAGAAACACTCGTCTTGTACTATAGGTCTATTTTTTACTTTTTTTGATACTTCTTACAATTCAGTCTTATGCCTATTGATTTTTATAACTTTTTAATGTAATGTTGATTATGTACACACTTTTACTAAAGGTAGTGTACAAAAGAGAAGCCAATCTACTTCTCTAGGACTCCGTTACAATCAGTAGTAGTACAAGACAACGGAGGAAGTCCTGTATTTTAATGAACGTATAGCGTTCCAGAACCTGCGTAGAGTGCACATCCAAAATTTGGAGATGCGTTGCAGAAAGAGAGGGACAACCTGCTATTATCAAGTTGAAGAATAGCAAACGATGTATCCTTAGCCCGACGATCTTACACCAATTCGACGCAAGACCATGCAGACAAGGAGCACCGCTATGCAAAAAGTATCCCTTCGCAAGGTGAAGACTCCCGTTGGTTATATGCAAGACACCGACGAAGAAATCCTCCACTTTTCTTTACAGGGCTTACTCCCCGCAGGACACATGCTCGCGCTCAACACGACCCTTGGTACCCTCTCGCATCTCGCCTATGTTCAGGATCACCCTCGCATGATTGCAGAGCAACAATTCACCACCAGTGAAATTTGTGTACTCATGCCCTTACTCGAGGCTCATCCCTACTATTGCCCCTACGAAGTCCTGCTCGCAAGCTTCAATAATGGACGCATCACCGAGACAGCAGTCGCTCGTTGTCGAGAACGTCTTCAGGAAGCGCAGGAGGCAGGAGTATGGGATCAGGAGATGCGACCAGTTCGTAACGTGCTTTCTCGCACACGTCTCAAAACCCGTGTCTTTGGCATAGAAATCTCTTCTATTCTTGAGACAGGCTACATTTTGATGTACGTCGCACAGAAAAGACAGCCCTCTACGGACGTATAACCTGCGGCATATCCAAGAACAGTGATATGTACTCAAGAACGAGGAATGTAGGACAGAGCTTCACTACGCCCTCGTGTCTCACAAAAGGAGACCGGGGGCGTAATGAATGCATCAAGTTGGGGACTATTCGCCGTAGGGCACCCAAATATTCTTCACTTGCGTGGCCTCACGGAGAAATTCCTGGCCCTCGCCTTGTGTCTGATCAAGCCATACACGCTCATGCCCATTGCTCACCCATGTACGCTTCATGTTCCCTGCGGAAGCAAGCTCAACGCGCTTTGAGCCTTCAGCAGAGCCAAAGTACCACATAGCATCAACATCGTCATGGTCCGCAAGCACCTGACTTAACACATCGCGTTCACCCGTGACGATATTCACAACGCCAACAGGCAAATCGGAGGTTTCAAACACCTGATAGCAATCGGTTGCGCTTAAAGGAGATTGTTGTGAGGGAACGACAATGACCGTATTGCCCATTGCGATAGCGGGGGCTACAAGCGAGATAAAGCCCAGGAGTGGATATCCCTCTGGACAAGCTATACCAACTACTCCTACCGGCTCTTTCATCGCTAATACAACGCCACGCATCGGTGGCCGGTGTACAACACCCTCGAACTTATCTGCCCACGCTGCATAACTGAACAAGCGCGAAAGCGTTGCTTGGACCTCAGCAGTGGCATCACTATATGCTTGTCCTGTTTGCTGTACAATGCGGCGCGCAAACTCTTCTTCACGACTCGCTAAGTTTTCCGCCATGTAGTAAAGTATTTGAGCACGATTATGTGTTGTGCCAGCTGACCAGCCTCGTGCAGCATGGGCTGCCTCAACCGCGTTGCGCACATCTTTGCGATTACCCTCGCCTACCTCACCAATATGTCGTCCAGCAGGATCAAACACATCTCGACTATAGCCAGAGTCTGGCCGCACTTGCTTGCCACCGATAAACAGCTTTGGAGTACGATCAATCACCGGAAATGTAAATGCGGTTCCTCTTCCATTGCCGTTAGCTACTTCGTCCTCGATCTCTGGCTTATACTCTTCGGCTATAAGAATATCTTTCACCATATTAGTTGTAGCTTCCCTCTCCCACGAAGGGCGCACATACTCATATAGTCCCTCTTTGCCGCCCTCGCGCCCAAACCCACTTTCACGATAACCGCCAAATCCACTTGAGGCATCGAACATGTTTGTACAATTAACCCACACCGAGCCTGCCTTGATCTTAGGTGCAACGTCCAGCGCGAGATTAATATTATCGCTCCATACACTTGCTGCAAGGCCATAACGCGTGTTGTTCGCCAACGCCACTGCCTCCTCCGGCGTTCGGAACGTCATTGAAACCGCAACAGGTCCAAAGATTTCGACCTGCGCTATCGTGCTTGCGGGCGAGACATTCGTAAACAGTGTCGGCGGGAAGAA
>CAXTCR010000322.1:0-4201 GCA_964242555.1 uncultured Ktedonobacteraceae bacterium | reverse complement strand
GAAACTTGATGAGAACTTATTTTGCGGAACTCTTTCTACGATATACGTTAGAGTCGTTGAATAAGGGAGAGCTATCATCTTTGAAAAGCGAACTCATCGCCGCACACGCTGCCGGTTCCTTGTTTGGCTTAATTTCCTGGTGGCTCAATCATGATGTATCACCTTCCGCGGAGCAAATGGGCATCATCTACTTTCAACTGCTAGCAAAGGGAAGCGAGGAGGTCTCTTTGTAGGGACCAGTTATCACATTCTTCTTAGCAATAGAGGTGCTAGAAGGATGTAGTAACTGGTCCCTACAGAGGACGTATCTTTATGACTGCAATAGCACTACCGCATCGACTGCTCCTACCTCAACTTGTCCGGTAACATTCTTTCCATCTAACAGCGAAACAAAGTTGCCACCGGGTAATGGTACTTGTTGCGCTTGCTGAGTGTGATTGAGCAAGAAGTATATGCTCTTGCCATCTGCTCTTACGCGCTTTGTGGCTTCAATGCCTTCGGGTGCTTCGAGAATCGGCTCAACTCTTGCTTGCTGACAGAGGTGTTGTGTGAGCTTGTCTAGCAGTTCGGCGTTGCTCTGCGTTGCCAGATAGTAGGCATGTCCTTGACCGAAGGAGTTGACTGTCAAGGCAGGCCCATCCGCGTAGTAATCGTTGGTGAAGACGCCAAGTGCTTGCGCGTTCTCCAGATGAATAAACTCGCCCCACACCGTTGCGGGATACGTACCTTGTAACGGCCCTTCCTGAACAGTCAGCTGATTTGTCATCTCTGGTGTAAAGGGATCAAACTCCTCGACATGAATACCTAGCAGTTTGCGCAGTTCCGCGGGATACCCGCCGAGACATACGTGGTTGCTTTCATCGACAATGCCACTAAAGAAGCTTGTAAGGAAGGTACCGCCGCGCTCGACAAACTCCTCAAAGTTCTTCGCGACACCTGGACGGAGCATGTATAAGAGAGGCGCAACGACCACTTTATACTTGCTCAGGTCTCCATCTGGTGGGACAACGTCGACCGCGATGTTGTACTTGTGGAACGCACGATAGTAGGTTAGGAGTTGTTCCCAGTAGTGCAAGCGATTACTTGGTCCTGGCAAGTATTCAACCGCCCACCAGTTCTGCCAGTCCATGACTATCGCGACTTGAGCGGGAACATGCGAGCCAACAACCTCTGTGGAGAGCTTTTCTAACTCGCTGCCCACCTGTGCCACTTGCTGAAAGATGCGCGAATGCTCGTTGCCTTCGTGCGTTACCATCGCGCTGTGAAACTGCTCGGCTCCCGCTTGCGATTGTCGCCATTGAAAGAACAGCACACCATCGGCACCATGCGCGAGTGCTTGCATGCTATGTAGGCGCATCCGTCCTGGTCGCTTGTGTGGATTTTGCGGTTGCCAGTTGACCTGACTCGGGCCTTGCTCCATAATCAGGTGTGGCTTGCCGCCCTTGAGAGAGCGCATAAGGTCATGCGGAAAGGCAACCTCCCAAGCGGGTGTTGAGATAGGAGGATACATGTCAAACGAGACAATATCCATGTGGGGTGCCCATGCAAAGCCATCGACAGGCTTGAAGGCAACCATGAAGTTTGTTGTGAGTGGAATTGATGGAGTGATTGCACGCAATATATCTTCTTCGACACGATAGCATGACAGGAGCGAGTCATTCATAAAACGCCAGTAATCCAGGCTTTGCGTTGGATTGTTCTGCGCTGGTGTGACGCGCGGGGGCAGAATGTCTTCCCAATCGTAGTAGCGTTGGCTCCAGAAGCTTGTGCCCCATGCGTCGTTGACTGCTTCAAGCGATTGATAGCGTTCTTGTAGCCAGACGCGAAATGCTTCGGCGCAGTTATCGCAATAGCAAGCCGATACGTGACAACCGTATTCATTGTTCAAATGCCACATCGTGAGAGCCGGGTGTTTTGCGTAACGCTCAGCAAGACGTTGTACTAGTGCACCAGACTTCCGTCGAAAATCGGGGCTGTTCGGGCAATAATGTTGGCGCGAACCGTGGTATAAACGTTTCCCGCTGCGCGTGATAGGGAGCATTGAAGGATAGAGACGACTCATCCATGTTGGTGGTGATGCGGTACCTGTTGCGAGGTCGGCAGCAATTCCATTTTGCGCCAGCATATCCATGATGCGGTCCAACTGCTCAAAGTTGTAGGTGTCCGGTTTAGGTTCAAGCATGGCCCATGAGAAAATGTTGATGGAGGTCATGTTGACATGCGCCAGTTTCATGAGCCGCATATCCCCGGTCCATATAGTTTCGGGCCACTGTTCAGGGTTATAATCTCCACCATAGAGAAGGGTATGAGGAAACACAGAGTTCTGCATCGGGAAAATCTCCAACCTATTCTAGGATGTAGAGACCATTATTCATTACGCGCTGTTCGGCTTGTAATGTCGAACCCGGATGTAACGAATAATGGCCCCTATATTCGACGTATTCTGATATTTTATGACTTGGAACGGTGCGTGTCACGTAACGCATCATGCATTGCTTGTTCAATTTCTGTAAGAAGGCGTTGATGAAGTCCCGTCGCCCATTCCTCATCCCATTCTCCTGTCAGTTGCAACTGCTGTTTGCATTGTACTAGTGGGTCTTGTATCTCCTCAATTGCATTTTGTTGAGGAAACGAAATAGGTGAGACAAATACTTCTAGCAACACAGGGCCTTGTCCTGAGCGCGCATACTGTATAGCGTCCTGCATCGTTTGATGGACATGAAGCACATCTGTACCTTCGAGTGTGTAGTGGGCTAGAGTGTCGGGTAACACATCGGCTGCGATGCAAGAGGTTGCGTTTGTGGATGTACTTCCGCAACTATGTTCGCAGATAAAAATAATTGGTAAGGAATGCAGTGTCGCAAAACGAATGCCTTCGAGGAAGTCTGACTCGGTCACGATATCATCGCCACAGTAAGCTATAGTGACAACTGGCACTTTTCGAAGCTTTGAGGCGAACGCAATGCCTGCGGCATGCAGAATTTGTGTTGCAACAGGTGTGGAACCAGTAACCGTATTATGCTTAGCATAGCTCCACGCTACCTGTCCTTGTCTTGCATCCTGGCTTTCCTCTTGCTGATTTTGTAGATGAGTACAGAAGACCTCGTACGGTGACATTCCTATAGCTATCATAACGCCTAAATCGCGGTAGTGGGGCAACGTAAAATCTTGCCCCAACTGAATACAGGCTGCGCTCCCGATTTGTGCAGCCTCATAGCCCCGGCAACTTACAAATGTTGTTGCCGAGGTTGCTGCGTATAGCTGGCAAATATATTCATCAACAAGCCTTGTGAGCAACATGCGCTCATACAAGTGTTTCGCGAGTTGAGCATTGTGTTTAGAAGAGGATGACATACCTACTCTTATATTTCATATAGCCTAATGCTACTGATTTACGTTATATAGTAAGCATTATATGACGGTTATGAAAGAGAAGCAATGCAACAAAGCTGTTGTGTTTATCTCTTACCGATTTTCTGCTGACATTGCATTTCCCGTATAGCAATTTTATAATGGAGTGGTTACATGCGGTTCATCTATTGGAGTAAGCCAGCAATGTCAATGGAGACATGAGAAAGAGGCATATACATATGACGGTAAATATTCGAGACGTAGAGGCGGGCGTACCAGCATCGTCGCTGGACGTTGTCGCGCTCTACCGCACAATGGTTACGGCAAGAGTTATAAACGATCTGCTAAAAACGCGTAAGACGCAGGGGAAATATCCATTTTATATTGGTTGTGCTGGTCATGAGTCTATAGCAGCAGTTGTCGCGGCGCTCGAACCCACAGATTGGCTCTCATTATATTATAGAGATTTAGGGGCATGGTTACAGCGAACAGGTGATATAGCAGGACCTCTACGCGAAGCCTACTCACGTATTACTGGTCCGATGTGTGCCGGACGCAATATGCCATCACATTATAGTAGTCGGCGACATCGCATTCTACCGAGTTTTAGCGAAATCGCTGGGTTAGCGCCGTTCGCAGGTGGTTTTGGGTATTCTATTAAACGGCATGGCAGTGACGAAATTGTGCTTTACACTGGTGGCGACGGCTCTACCGCAACCAATGATTTCAATGTATTGCTGCGTCAGGCGGGAGTGCATCAACTACCGGTGTTTATGGTTGTTGAGGATAATGGCTGGGCTATTACCGCCGAGTCCTCGATTCAATGGGGTGGTTCGCTTGTCCAGTATGC
>CAXTCR010000321.1:0-4203 GCA_964242555.1 uncultured Ktedonobacteraceae bacterium | reverse complement strand
ACAGGTTTTTCTATACGTGGCAATACTTGTTTTGTACGACGTGCGACCTCTGAACGAGGCAACAGGACGCGGCGACCGCACTTTTCGCAGCGGAGACCAATATCGGCTCCAAGCCGCACAACCTCCCAATCGAAGTTCCCACAGGGATGTTGTTTGCGCAGGCGTAAGCGGTCCCCTAACTGAAACTGCATCGGTTCCATTTTATACAACACTCTCCAAGAAGATCAGTATTTCTTCCCTTCACCCTCGACATGAGTATGAGTATATAAACGATTCTGTTTAATATACGTTTCAACAGCCTCTGGAGTCTGATATTTTATAGGTCTATTTTCAGCGACGCGTCGTCGTAGGTCTGTTGCGGAAATTTCAAGTTGGGGAGCTGGCACAACAAGGAGGCGTTGTAAAATCCCTGGTAGACGACGCTCAAGCACCTGATTATACTCGTCATCGTCCTCATACCCGGGACGCCTAACCGCGACAAGATGTGTCACATGTGTAAGTAGCTCAGGAGCCTTGTACCATGTGTGCAGTTCTTCCAGACTATCCCAGCCGATAATAAACGAGAGGTTGACATCTGCATCTAGCTGTTCGCGAAGAGTACGTAGGGTATCGACCGTGTATGATGGACCTGAACGTTCGATTTCCATACGTGAAATGTGGAAATGGGGATTGGAGGCAGTCGCAAGCTCCAGCATAGCTAAACGATGGTGAGCCTCTGTAATGGCATGCCCTACTTTATGCGGCGGATGCCCTGCTGGAATAAAAACAACTTCTGACAAATTGAGGGCGTTCCGTACCTCTTCCGCGATTACTAAATGTCCATAGTGAATGGGGTCAAATGTGCCACCCATCACTCCTACATGTGGAGTAACGAACGGCTTGTCTATATGGTGTGTGCTCACTGAACGTCCTCTTCTCCCAGAAGCGCTGTGCGAATGGTGCTCCCTTGTCTACATACTATACGTCACTGGCCGGTTCTTTCACAAGCAGCTCTGCCTGTGGTAAGGTTGTATGTAGCTTGTACATCGCGTTTGAGACGGTTGAGTGATCGTGAGGACTGATCCAGAAGCGAATCGTCAGGGTGACGGTTGACGGCGTATAATTGCTGATAATAACGGTAGGCTCCGGCTTTACGGCAACCTCTTTAAGTTCTTGAAGTGCATTCACTATTTGCTCTACCGTTTTATCCTTTACGTATTCCTCCTGTGGCATGGTTGCGGTAAGTGTGGCGCGTCTTTCGCCGTAGTAGGTGTTGTTGACCACGATACTGCCAAAGACGAGACTATTAGGGATTGTTACCTCCTCACCGCTCACGAGCCGCAGTTTGGTAGCGCGCAACTGAATATCCTGTACATCGCCGACATAGTTTGTCGTCGTAAACGTACTGATCTGGTCGCCAATGTGGAATGGGCGTTCTGCTAAGATATATAGGCCTGCCACGAGGTCCTTTAAAATGTCTTGTAGTGAGACGCCGATAGCAACTGTTACCACGCCAACGGCGGCAACGGGAAAGGTGAGCGAGACATTCCAGATGGAGAGTATCCAGAAGAAGGTGAAGATCAGCACCATGAAGTAAAAGATACGACCTATCAGGGTGCGTATATTCACATCGATACGGTTATCGCCGAGGTTCTGAAGTATCAGGCGCTGTAATGTGCGTGCTACGCCAATACCGAGCGCTACGAGTAGCAATGTTCCAATTAGGTTTCTAAGTATGATGCCAATAGGAATAGATTTAATAGCAAGGGCAAATTGAGCATTGATTGATTGCCAGTAAGCGTCTATAAGTATAGGTTGCCATTCGAGAGGAATACCGAAGGCCGCGATGATGAGCGGGACAAGTGCGACAAGCACACCAAGGGTCTGTATAAGCCAATTATCAAGAATGGTTTTTTGAAGGGGATGGACGACTATGCGGCGAAGCGTGAGACCGATTCCGAGTGCGATACCAATAGTTAGAATTGTCAGTATAACGCTTAATGCAATTGACATTGTTTCGGTCATCCAGGCAGAAGTATAAAGCGCGAAAATCATGCGGTAGAAAAATCTCAACAATCAGAGTAGTTTTGTTTCGAGCATTATAACATACTCCTCTATCAAGGTCATACAAGGCTACCCATAACTCCTTTAACCACATTTGATGTCATATAGCCACTTCGAGTTTGCTGGCACAGGAACCGCTACCTCCCTAATTGTTGTGCCAGCGGAGGTAATTATTTCTTCGGCGACGTACACGACCTTTACCTGTTGCCGAATACATTCATGTGCTGTAATGCTTTTGGGAGACCAACTGTAGCGCGATACTCCTATAATGAGTGGGATGAGGAGGAGCAGCAGGAGCAGGAGGGTTGCGACTTGTACCGGGAGACGAACCCGCTGCCACGGTATTTTTGCGAGGAAATTGTGGGTAGCGATACGAAGAGATGCGAATACGTCATCCTTTTCTATCGGATCGAGGTCGGTCATTTCGATTTCGAGAGCGTTATCGTCTTCTATGTTATTCAAGGCATGTTTTCCGGTGCTTAGGGTCTAATGCTATTACACCCTGTCGGCAATACACAATGCTTTATTGGTTGGATCAACGTTTGAACAAGTCTTCTACCATTATCTATAGATTCGAGGGTGTAATAGCATTAGACCTCTATGAGCGCTCCGTCCCTATCTATAATGATAGCGAAAATGGCTTCTCGTGTAAAGGTAGAATTGCGTTTTGATAGCGTTGCGCCAACTCTTTTGCGCTGATTTTCTCTCCACTTTCTGCAAGACCACAACTGGCGGCAAGCTCGCCTATAAGCTGTTCGGGCGTTATTCCTCTTTCTCGCAAAGGGTCGAGGCCCATACTTTGGGTGCGCTTTGACAACCTTTTTCCCTGCTCATCAATAATGAGGGGAACGTGGGCGAAGGTGGGAACGGGGAAATCGAGCGCTTCGTGGAGCAGGATTTGGCGTGCTGTCGAGGAGAGCAGATCGCTACCTCGTACAATCTGGTTAAGCCCCATAAGGCCATCATCGACGACGACGGCGAATTGGTAGGCGAAGATACCGTCTGAACGACGCAGAATAAAATCACCTACTGCTTGCTGAACGTGTTGTGTGATTGGACCCATGATGCTATCTGTAAATGAAACAATCCGGTTGTTGTCAACACGAAAGCGAAGCGAGGGACGGCGTCCCTGTTCTTCGTAAGTTTTGCGCTGATCCTTTGTAAGATGCCTGCACGTACCCGGGTATCGCGGTCCATCCTCCGCTCCCTGCTGTGGCGCACTAGCGGCATGCGCAATCTCGGCTCGACTGCAATAGCATGGGTAAACAAGTCCAGCATTTTGCAAGCGTTGTAGGTAGTGCCGGTAGATGTCCAGGCGTTCGCTTTGGGTATAGGGCGCATAGGGACCGCCGAGGTCCGGCCCTTCGTCCCAATCAAGGCCAAGCCAGTACAGGTCGTTGAGCATCTGCTGTGTTGCACCTGGACGCACACGAGGACGGTCCAAGTCTTCGACACGTAGCACGAATTGTCCACTCCGAGTACGTGCAAAGAGCCATGCAAGCAGGGCTGTGCGCAGGTTGCCCATGTGCAACGTGCCTGTGGGACTGGGCGCGTACCGGCCTCGAATAGGAGTAGAGATTATATCAGACATCGCTCCGACCATTGACAAGGCGTATCGCTGCGTCCCTTTTCCGCAGGGGTCACGCCAAATTGCGCGAGCAACGTCGTGAGTACACATAATGGAAGGCCAACGACATTGAGGAAACAACCGTTGATGCGTTCTGTTGGCTGGAAATCCCGGTGCTGGATACCGTAGGCGCCGGCTTTATCCATAGGATCGCCAGTCGCGATGTAGGCGTCTATTTCCTCGTCGCTGTAGGGACGCATCAATACAGGAGTGGTACAACTTGCGCTCGACAGTTGAAGTTTGCCACTAACCATGGTGCAGACAACTACACCAGTGATAACGGAGTGCCAGCGTCCGCGCAATGAGCGCAACAGTTCGCGCGCATGCTCCTCATCGCGTGGTTTGCCAAGTATTTTGTTGTCGAGCAGGACCGTTGTATCAGCCGCTATTACTAGTCGGTTGGCGGCTTCGGACAACGTTAACGCGCCCGTTGCCTTGTGCTCGGCTGTCCATTTAGCCGTTTCCTCTGGTGGACCAGCATACGTCGCTTGCACCGCGTCCTCGTCGATGGGCGAGACGCCGACGGTATAGGG
>CAXTCR010000320.1:0-4204 GCA_964242555.1 uncultured Ktedonobacteraceae bacterium | reverse complement strand
ACGTTTTCGGGGTCCTTGACAAGGTCTTCAACGGTCAACTGACCGACGATGCCGCGTAGGTGGCCTTCCATAACGAGGCGAATCAGGTTCTCGCGATCCTCCTGTGGTTTGCTCAAGAATTGTTCGGCGGCGGTTTTGATGCTTTGCTCATCGGAACGAACTTTAATCTGAGTGACAGCTTCTACGTTGACTGCTACACCCTGCGAGGTATAGAGATCCTGTGGGGGAGCAACGTCGAAGGACATCAATTCGAGTGGAAATTCTTGCGCACGCTGGTAGAGGGGAACAACAAAATGTGCGCCACCTGTGATAACCTTTGTGCCACCCTGACCGTAGACGATGAGGGCTTGGTTAGGACCCACCTTGCGCAACAGGCTACCGCCGATGCGGAACAGCATAAGAATCACGATAATGAGTACAACGACACCAATACCAGTAAGAAGGAGAGGATCCATACACATTTACTCCTTTTGAGTATCTTTTCGCATAACAAATGAAGTATTTTCTGATTTTTCAAGTAGGGCCTGAAGTGCTGCGATATCCGCATCGCGTGATTGTGAATGAGAGAAGTCTTCTTCTGCATCTGAGTTCACGAAGTGTTCCCACGTATCTACTTCCGCAACACCACGCTGGTAGTTCACGATTACAACCTCTGTGTCTCGTTCCAGGCGTCGGCCATCTATGGAGCGAGAGGGAACGCTTTTGCGCATGCCGCCGGGTGAGACGTAGAGCACTTCACCGATGCCATGCTCCTGGATTGTTGTGCTGACCTTGCCGAGCAAACCTGTGCGGTCTGAAACGTCCTGAACTGTCTCACCCTCACTATTGCCGAAGACGCGACCGAGGAGCGCGAGCAAGAGTGCCGCGATAATCAGGCCGCCGACTATAGAGAGGAGAATGGTCAGGGGGAGAACGATGCCAGCGGCATCGTGCAAGATATAGCCAAAGAAGCCAAAGCCAAGCGCAAACAGCGCGATAGAAGTGGGGTTAGCGTAAGTGGCAAGCGAGAATTTGCCAACTGCGCTTTGAGTTTTAGCAAGAGCGCCTTTGGCTACAGTATGATGGGCATGAACAGCATGGGTAGAATGTCCTCCACCAATATGTCCTATGTGCGCACCGCCATGAACGCCGTGAGCTGCATGTGCACCATGGCCAAAGCTTCCCATCAAGGTGGTTGCCACCAAGAAGAGCAACCCGAAGAGGAAACTAGCAATGAATACAAGTGAAAGCGGATCAGTTGCGATTGGCATAGGCTTGCTCCTTTAGCCATAAAACGTGAGCAATAACGCGTGTCCATATACATAGACGTATCAAGCAAGGAAAATTACAATGTGTGCTAATCGATATCAGTCCCTACGGTTGTCACTGCTTCAGCAACCGCTTCAAGTTCATCGATGGACAGGCTCATTAGCTTGCCAAAGAGTTTTAGATAACGGCGAGGGTCTTCGGTGTCGGCCAACTGCTGAAGCAAAAATTGCACATCAGGTTCCGCATGCCATTCGTGTGCGCTAGCAGCAAGCCATGTACCAAGCCTATCGGTATCGGACTCCATGTCGCTGACAAGGTCTGTACTATAATCTGGCGGGTCACTGATAAGATAGCCTGGATGAACTTTGAAGAAGCGTGCCAAGACATCGCGACTGGACGCAGTAAGGTGTAAACGTTTGCTGCGTTCCAATTGTGAGAGATATGCTTGACTTACCTTAATCCCTAGTTCTTCCTGCATGGCTTTGACGACCTCGACCTGTGTCATGGGCCGATTCAAGCCACGCAGTTCACCCTCTACGGCGCGTAAGTGTTTCATCTTCTCCGCTAGATTCATGCCATACCTCACATAACTATTTGCTATATTCAGTATAGCTGACTGTAAAGAGCCTGTCAAGGTATGGGACGGTGATACAAACCAATTGCTCAGTGCCCTAAGCAATTGGTTTGTATCATGATAGAGTAATTGCTCCCGTCGCGCTATCAACACTAATTTTTACGGGAGCCAGAGGTGATTGTGCTGGTGGATTGACTACTTCGGCGTCTTTTGCTGGGTCAAAGGCGGCTCCATGGCAGGGGCATTGAAGGAGTTGGCTACCAGGATCGTATTGTACCTGACAACCTGCGTGTGTGCAGAGGGCGTCGTAAGCGACGAACTGCCCATTGTTCAGGTGAACCAGTACACCAGGATCGCCTGTTGATGGGATTGTGAATGAGGTAGCACTATTTGTAGGTACTGCATTGATTAAGGCAATCCGGTTTCCTGTTCCAGTGGCGCCCGGTGGCGTTGTGGTAGGTGGGGCAACGGGAGTGGTGGTTGCTGTAGCCGCACTATTGCCTGTACCGGTTACGGGAGTATTTCCATCTGGACTACCAAGAATGCGGAGTGCGTAACCGACGGCGAGAATACCGAGTGTAGTTGCGCTGCCGCTCAATGCGCCCCAGAGAAAATTGCGTCTGGTTGTTTGTTGAGCTAAGCTCTGTTGCATAAGCAGTCTATAGCTGCTCTGTTTTCCCTGGGGCACACTTCGTTGTTCTGTACTAGGAGTTGTTGAGAGAATTTCTTGCCTATCTATTGTGCCTAAGAGAACGCGTAATAGAGGTGCTAGGCGGGGTTGATATGCCAAGGGAGTGCTTTGTAGGAGTCGTAGCGAGAGGATCTCATCGAAGGATGGAAGACCAGTGTTACGTGGACCGTTGAGCATCAGAGTAAGCCATGCGAATAGAAAGATAATGTCGGCACCGTAGAAGTATGGGTAGACGTGCCAGGAGGCCGAGAGAAAGAAAAGCAGGCTGAGGAGCGCCCCAAAGAACGCGGCGGGGCGGAAGAGAAAGCCGAAGAGGGTACCGAGTCCGATAGCAATTTCTCCAAAGATGATGATGAGACCGAAGAATTTCGCATGTGGCTCAGCGACTGATGTAAGCAGACCACCAATGGGGGAGCCTATGGCAAAGCGTGAGATTTGGCGTCCAATGTAGCCGGGGGCAGATGCTTGAAAGAACTGCGGGTCCAGGATTTTCTGAATGCCTGCATAGATGAAGGTGACGCCGAGAAAGAGGCGTAGTGGCAGAAGTGTCCAGTGCTGTATGGCGGTTGAGCGTATATATTTTTGCATTGTGGCTCCGTTAAAGGTACAGATAGGTAACTCCGTATAAGTCCGTAATTAGTTTGCAAAGAGAGAATACAACAACAAACTGAAAAGAAGATGAATGCAAAGCGAAAAAAGTGTCTCCTAAGAGTATACATGCATTTTAGCAAACGTGCCTCTGGAAATTGTTAAGATTTAAGAGAGAGCAACGAAGAAGGGTATACAGAAGAGGCATGCCCTTCCTACTGATACCACCAGGAAGGGCATGCCTCTTCTATATTGATTTCTACCTTACAGTGTTTCAGGGGTTATGTGCAAGATATCTTGTGTGTTGACTTCTATCTCGTTGCGGTCAACGAGCATTGGGTGATGATCGACGTTGAGCCACATCCGAATGAAATCATCATAGTGCTTGCTCGCTGGATGTCCTGATTGACCAGGGGCATGACCGGAGAGCGAGTCGCTTCTATTGGCAAGGGAAACGATTTGACGATAGGATGGAACGGTGATGACCGTCTTTGGATCATTTGGCAGCGAGGCGCCCATATTGACGGTATCAATATCGCCACCGACAGGAAAGGGGCCACGGTTAAAGAGCGGTGCCAAGAGTTTGGCGCTACCAAGCGTGTGATTATACGTCATAGTATGAATAGCGCTGTACTGCCAGCGTGATGGGTTGTCACCGAGTGACTCGCGTAGCTCTTCGACAGTTGCTGTGAATGCTCGACTGAGTGCTTCTTGCCAGGATGAAGGACCGTTGACGATAGCTGATGTTGTGAACCACGTATCGTCCTGAGTTTTGAGCATGCGAATGAGCAGTGGTTTGCTGCGACTAGCATAGCCATTTGCCGAGGCGAGAATGTTTGTGCCTTTGCCACGGTAGGCTTGTAGCAGCGTGTCGTCGTCGCCAAGAGCGGCACTAAGTACCAGGAATTCCAACCGTCTCAGGAAGGTTGTGTAGATAGCGGCCCCAGCACTCTTTGGCGCGAGGACGAAGTCCCAATCTCGCAGGATATCTTGTGCGTTCTTTTCTAGTGGTGTGGTCGTGGGGATATCCAGTATGTAGGGGACTATCTCAACGGCTGGGAGGGAGTACTGATCAGACTGAATCCTTGCCATGTCTTCGCGGG
>CAXTCR010000319.1:0-4205 GCA_964242555.1 uncultured Ktedonobacteraceae bacterium | reverse complement strand
TAGAGAATATCATCCTCGATATGCGTGGTAGGGGCGATCATTTCTTTGACGAAACGATTCGCCTTGGACGCATTGTCGATCTGGTACAAAGTGACCGTTTGCGTGAAGAGTTTGACCGCGATGTGATCGGCGATAGCTCAAAGCGCATCGACCAAGCTGTGCAGGACCTGATCGACTGGTTAGTGCAAAACGAGCATCGCTTGTGGCAGGATATCATGGAATATCTGGATCGCCGCCGTCAGGTGAGCGCACGCCGCGACGATCAAATGATCGGCTCGGTCTCTCGACAATTCGATTACAACCGCCGCACGCTCCTCCAGTCAGTGGCACGCGAAGCCGCCAGCGTGGTCCAGACCTACGATCAGCAAGCAGAGGCAGTAGAGTTAACACAAGATATGCGTGCCGCCGTAACACAGGCAGCGATTGCGGGCGCGGGAGGCATTGGTTTAGGAGCGGCAATCGTCGCCTTTGTCGGTACTGCCGCCGCTGATATCACAGGCGTACTTGCAGGCATCGTCCTACTCGGTCTGGGCTTATACATCATTCCCGCACGCCGTAAACGTGCCAAAGAGGACTTCAACGCAAAAATGCAGGACTTACGCATACGATTGCATACAGCTATGCAGGAGCAATTCAAGAAAGAACTAAGCAACGCTCTCACCCGCGTCCAGGACGCCATAGCGCCCTACACGCGCTTCGTCCGGGCCGAACAGAAAAAGACTGAGGCCATGCAAGAGCAGGTTACTGGCCTCGACAACTCGCTTATTGCCTTAAAAAGCGAGATCGAACAAATAAAATAAAGGGATCAATAGACATTGCTTGTGATACACATATGTCTATTGATCCCTTTATTCCAACTCTAGTTATTCAAGTTGAACACAACATTTATCAGAAGAATAACGAGGGCGGCAACTCCAAAAACTATCGATCTAATGACTAATCCTGCTATACTTGCTAATCCCGTCACAGCGCCTATGCTCGCCACAAGCATTAGCACCGAGACAACTGCCAGTGCAAGCCGCTGACCGGAGGAAGCACGGCTCTTGTTTTGTACCTGCGGATAAATCTTCCCCTGTGGCCCCTGCGCTATGCGTTGCGACAGTCGTTGCGCAAAGGCATCCATGAAGGCATCATCATACACTGGAGGAACGTGCTGGCCCTGTGGTGGTACATCGTAGTGCTGGTGCTGCGGCGGACCATCATATTGTGGACTACCCGTATAAGCTCCATAGTTTTGCTGTTCTTGCATAGTAGGAGTACATCCTTCCGTCTTCATTCATATATTCTGTAAAAAGGTGTGTAGTTACATAGGTTTTTGCTCCAACTGTCCTATCTACGCAGTAAAGAGTTAGAGAGTTGTATAAAATATGTAACTCTTCAAATTTTTCTTTTTTGTCGTGTATACTAAGGGGACAAAGACGTAATAGGTAGGGACTGCGCATGTATGCTGAAAATTGCCTTGGACAGGGACATTCAACGGACGCCCACAAGGGGCTAGCTCCTTGTGGGCGTCCATTGAAGCTTAAGGGAGGTCTGTGGTGGAGCCAGGGCGCCCTGGTCCCCATTCGAGCCTTACGGTAACGCGTATGGGGCTAGCCCCTTGTGAGCGTCCGTTCTTTATCGACCGGCCTCTATTGCTCCGTTATTTCGTAACATGCATGATTGGTCCTTACAGAGATGAAAGAGGTACACATGGCAACTGTTGTTCTCTTGGGCACACTCGATACGAAGGGTGTCGAGTACGATTATGTACGCAAACGTGTGCAAGCTGAGGGTTGCGAGACCATCCTGATCGATGCAGGCATCCTCGGTTCCCCCTTAGCACAACCAGATATTCCACGCGAGGAGGTGGCGAAGGCCGCTGGCGTCGATTTCGCAAAACTTGTCCAGGATAAAGACCGTGGTGCAGCCGTAGAAGCGATGGGACGTGGCGCGGAGAAAGTTGTACAAGACCTCTATGCGAAGGGACAGCTACAGGGTATCTTCGGCGTCGGCGGTTCCGGCAACACAACGATAGTTACACAGGCCATGCGTACCTTACCAGTTGGCGTTCCCAAACTGGTTGTCTCAACTCTAGCTTCGGGCGATACACGTCCGTACGTTGGCGCGGTTGACATAACCATGATGTATAGTGTTGTCGATATTTCCGGCATCAACAGTATTTCCGAAAAGATCTTGACTAATGCCGCTGCCGCTATCGCTGGCATGGCACGCGCTAACGCAAACTTCAAACCATCGACCGAGAGTAAACAACTCATCGGCGCTACCATGTTCGGCGTCACAACACCCGCCGTAACCGAGGCACGGACACTGCTAGAGGGGCAGGGGTACGAAGTTCTCGTCTTTCATGCAACCGGTACGGGCGGTCAGTCAATGGAGGCGCTCGTCAATGGTGGTTTCTTATCTGGTGTACTCGATCTTACTACAACCGAGCTTGCCGACGAGCTTGTCGGTGGCGTTCTGAGCGCGGGACCAGACCGACTGGAAGCTGCCGGAAATCGGGGATTGCCGCAGGTGGTCTCGCTTGGCGCGCTTGATATGGTCAACTTCGGTCCGGTCGACACTGTGCCAGAAAAATTTCAGGGGCGCAATCTCTACAAGCACAATGCCACCGTTACGCTCATGCGTACCACGCCTGCCGAAAATGCACAGTTAGGTGAAATGATCGCACGCAAACTCAATGCCGCGAAGGGTCCCGTCACGCTCTTCATACCGCTTAAAGGTGTTTCCATGATCGCTACTGAGGGCGGTCCCTTCCACGATGCCGAGGCGGACAAAGCCCTTATCGACACGCTTAAAAAGAACCTCAATTCAAATGTAGAGGTGCAAGAACTCGACATGGACATCAACGATCCCCGCTTTGCCAAAGCGATGACCGATAAACTTGTCGAGTACATCCGGCCTTCGCAATCGAATAGTTGAGATCGTCAAATCACTATTGAGAGGACAGATTATGAACCGAGCAGAAGCACTGGCGCGCCTACAAAAGACAGTCAGTGGAGGTGGTGTCATCGTTGGTGCAGGAGCGGGCACAGGTCTCTCGGCAAAATGTGCTGAGGCTGGCGGTGTCGATCTCATCATCATCTACAACTCCGGTCGATATCGTATGGCGGGTCGTGGCTCACTTGCAGGACTATTACCCTATGGCGACGCCAATGCGATTGTCGTCGAAATGGCAAACGAAGTACTCCCCATTGTTAAGCATACCCCCGTCCTGGCAGGCGTTTGTGGCACCGATCCATTCCGCGTCATGACGTATTTTCTACGCCAGATCAAAGACATGGGATTTGCGGGCGTACAAAACTTTCCCACCGTCGGCCTCTTCGACGGCTCGTTCCGTCAAAACCTGGAAGAAACTGGCATGGGCTTCGGGCTAGAGGTCGACATGATTCAGATGGCACACGATATGGACCTGCTGACTGCTCCCTACGCCTTCAATCCCGACGAGGCACGTGAACTCGCTAAGGCTGGCGCGGACGTACTTGTACCACATATGGGCTTAACCACTAAAGGCAACATCGGCGCCCATACTGCCCTCACGCTCGAAGAGTCCGTTAAACGCGTCCAGGCTATGCACGATGCAGCTAAAGAGGTTAATCCTGACATCCTCGTCTTATGTCACGGAGGTCCCATCGCGGAGCCAGAGGACGCGGCCTACATCCTCGAACATACGCAGGGTGTCGTTGGCTTCTTTGGTGCCTCAAGTATGGAACGTCTGCCTACAGAGGTCGCCATCACCGAAAACGCCCGTCGCTTTAAAAATATTCGTGCTACGTCTCACTAATGTTCGTCAAGACAAGAAAGGAAACCTCAATCATGCACAAACTTACCGTTCTCTACGGTCATCCCACTGACCCCGCAGCCTTCGACAAATATTATTACGAGACGCATATTCCTATCGCCAAAAAGATGAAAGGCTTAAAGGGCTGGACCATAGGCAAGCTTCAGAACGGAGCCGAAGGCGAGAAACCACCCTACTACATGATCGTCGGTCTCTACGCAGAGACGCGCGCCGATATCGAGGCCATTCTCGGCTCACCCGAAGGGCAAGCAGCCGTCAACGACGTGCCCAATTTCGCCACTGGCGGGGCGACCTTCTTGTATGACGACGAAGAAACAATTCTGCCACTCTCGCTGTCATAAATACTCTAGCGAACCTCAAAAAAATAGCTAGCACGAAAACTCCAAAGGTTTTCGTGCTAGCT
>CAXTCR010000318.1:0-4225 GCA_964242555.1 uncultured Ktedonobacteraceae bacterium | reverse complement strand
TGACAAGTGCTTTCCCAACGCCTTTACGTTGATATGATGGATGCACAATTACATCGAGCAACACGGCATGACGCACTCCATCGCTTAGAATAGCACACCATGCAGCTAGCTCACGGGCAACCGTAAATCCTCCTACAGTTGCCCAATAACCTTGTAGGGCAGCAGGATAATCTTCATTCAGGCGACCCCAGCCAACCGACTCACGTAAGTCACAAATCGCTTGAGCAGAGACATCGGGACTAAGAACGAAAGAGATACCTGTCATAATGGCTCCTCAAAGTGAAGATATAGTACTCATTTTATACCAAACAAGTAGGCGTATGTTATACTGTCCCTGTTATGCTACACCTTGATTTTGTACGTCAGCATCCCGATAAGGTACGCGAGGCACTACGCCTCCGGCGAGAGCCACAAACAATTGACGAGATACTGCGACTGGCTGAGCAACGTCGTGACCTTGCAGAACGCACAGATAACCTACATATCTCATTAAAGAGCTTAAAAGAGTCAGTACGTTCAGCTCCCGTCGAGCAACGTGCAATTCTTAGTCGAGAAGTCAAAGCGGTGACGCAGCAGGTGCGTTCGCTTGAACTACAGATGGCGGACATCTCCACTCGACTCCAGCCTCTTTTGCTGAGCCTGCCAAACGTTCCCGATAAGAGCGTACAGGAAGGTGATGGCGAGGAAGATGATGTCGAGCTTCGACGTTGGGGCGAACACCTAGATTTTCATTTTCCGGCTCAGCCTCATTGGGACCTTGGCGAGCGGTTGGGCATCATCGACAGCGAACGCGGCGTGAATATCGCGGGTAGTCGCTTTATGGTGTTAAGAGGAGCAGGGGCGCGACTCGAACGGGCGCTGATCTCGTTCATGCTTGATATCCACACGCGCGAACACTCCTACACTGAAATTCTGCCGCCACAACTTGTCCGCCGCGATATTATGCAAGCTGCCGGGCAATTACCAAAGTTTGAAGATTCAATGTATGCCAGCTCAGACGACGAATTATATCTTAATCCCACTGCTGAAGTACCACTCGTGGGCATGCATAGTAACACGATTCTGCCTATCGATACGCTTCCAATACGCTACGTAGCATGGACAACCGCTTTTCGCCGGGAAGTCGGCTCAACTTCGCGTCATACCCGTGGCCTCCTGCGCCTGCACCAGTTCAACAAAGTAGAACTCTTCCAAATAACTCAGCCGCAGTTCTCATATCAGGTACTTGAGCAGATGCTTGCTCATGCGGAAATAGTGCTACAACGTCTTGATCTACCATATCGCGTGACGGGACTTTGTACCGCGACATTGCCCTTCACTGCTACAAAGACCTACGACCTTGAGGTATGGATGCCGGGGCAAGCGGAGTATGTCGAAGTTGCTTCAGTCAGCAACTGTGAGGCATTCCAAGCGCGGCGCGCAAATATTAAGTATCGTTCTGGCAAACACACTGAGCTTGTCCACACACTGAATGCTTCTGGTCTCGCCGTTGGACGCACAATGGCTGCATTATTAGAGACCTATCAACAAGCTGATGGTACAGTAGTTGTGCCCAAAGCTCTACGCCCATATATGGGATGTGCTGTTTTGAATGGCTCCTGACGGATAGGACTATTTGGGACAGACATTGACTGACATTTGTTCACATGATATAGTTACTATAGATGGAGAGATGGCAGAGTGGTCTATTGCGGCTGTCTTGAAAACAGCTGGGTTAACAGCCCCGGGAGTTCGAATCCCCCTCTCTCCGTAAGTAAAGAGGCAGTATTGCCTCTTTTGCTTTATGTTATCATCATTGCTGTATGGTTACACAGTATGAGCTAATGCTCAAATGTCTATATCTAGCAGGTATGGAAGTAACCAACCAGGCATTTTTCGCATGTGGGGAAAGAAAATGCTAGGAATGTGCTCAGACTTCAGACTGGGTTAACAGTAAAACGTGCATGACGATGCTTCCAGCTATCATGTTACCATGCTTTATTATGTATTTTTGGATGGACGGTGTATTGTGTCACATTTAGGTACCATAGAAAAGCTTAACGTTGCCAACGTTTTACAACGTATAGAAACACATTCAAAGACTGGATTGCTCTTTGTCTGGCAAGATAAGCTCTGGGTTGAATTATATTGCCATGAAGGACGCCTATGGTGCATTGGTCCCATTCGAACCAATGCCACGCTAGGGGAGCGTCTTTTGCAGGATGGTATAATTTCCGCTCAGGCATTGCAGGAAACGATGCAGGCTCTTGGCAATTCTGCGCAAAGCGAGACACAAATTGCTTTGACGCTCATGGATCTTGGTTACGTAACGCGTGAAGAGCTAAGGGCCTGGACCTGGAAAAAAACAGGGGAGGTTTTATCGGTTATTTTATCCTGGTCTGCTGGCGAGTTCTATTTCAAAGAAAATGCAGATGCGCCCGCCGAACGTCTACTCGTCTCGCTTTCTATCTCTTCGTTGCTTGCCGCTTTTTCTCCTCGACGTACAAGTATAGAGACACCTGTTACGCGGCATGTTGCGCAACAGTCTACACCTATCGAGGGAGCAAAAACGACTTCAGATAAGTGGGACATTGCACAATCTCCCACCCTCTATGTGCAAAATCAGTTTCGGGCTGAGCCAACTACACAACGTGCCTCGTATAGTTCTCCTGAGACGCTCCTACCAGTGCTCCCCAACTCAGTATATACTGGTCCTGTTATGCCACCAGCACCACCGCAAACTCCGCCGCCAACGATAAGTGCACCAGTTGTGACACCACCAATAAGGCGAATCATCGACACGTCGTTTATGCAGCCTACTATGGTGCTTGTTCCGGCAGACCTCTCGGCCCTAGCAGAGCAAGAGATGGAGTTAACTCCCGAGCAGTGGCGAATTTTGACGCGAGTTGATGGCCTTACTTCTTTGCAAAATGCTTGTATCGTGTTGAATATGCGCGCTGAGGATGTATGCCGGGTAGCAGGCGAGTTAATTGCCATGGGTATTGTTCGTGTTGTCTATCCATCCTCTGGCGAAGTGCAAGAAGTAGCATCATCCCCACAACATCTACAGCAGTCGGGATTCGGTCATGGACTCGCTACGCCTGGATATGCGGCGGCTCTCCAATCACCGTGGGGCACTATGCCTCCTGTGGCTGAGATGCAACCTCTTCTTCCACCTACTCACGAAACCTATTCGCAATGGGGCAATGGCGGTAATGGAGCAACATTCGTCCAAGGGCAAGGCTGGGTCGCGCAAACGCAGCCTGTACAACCACTACAAACTACTGGCTCTGGAAATCTCTATACATCCGTAGGCGGCAGACGCTAAATTTTTTGTCCTGGAAAATGCACTCACTCCTCGTAAGTAATCTTAATACCTTTGGATTGAGTGCATTTCCAATACAAACAAGACAACTTTTTGAAGTAAGCTGTTGGAGGCAAGTGTGAAGGGGCGACGCACGTCACTGTTTCGACCTTCTCCAGAGGACGATAATGCTCTGGAGAAGATGCTCATTGGTAAAAGCGAAAGTATGCGTACTGTTGTTGCTATGATACGGCAAATCGCACCTTATACAAACACAACAGTGTTACTTCAAGGGGAGAGTGGAACTGGAAAGGACGTGGTTGCTCGCGCTATCCACCTGGTAACTTACGGTTCAATGCATTCATATGTGCCCATCAATTGTGCGGCCATTCCAGAGACCCTGCTTGAGACCGAGCTATTTGGGGTTGAGGCTGGGGCGTATACGGATGCAAAGGTGTCTCGTGAAGGCTATCTCTTACGAGCGGATGGGGGCACACTCTTTTTGGATGAAATTGGAGCAATGCCATTATCATTACAAGCAAAGCTCCTGCGCTTCCTTGAAACAAAAAGTTTCCGTCGTATTGGTGGCACAAAAGAGCTGCATGTCAATCTCCGGGTGATATCGGCAACCAATGTCGATCTCAGGTCAGCAATCGCTCAGAAAAGCTTTCGTGACGATCTTTTTTATCGTCTACAGGTACTTACCCTCTATTTACCCCCATTGCGAGAAAGACCTGAGGACATAGAAACCCTCGTTGAGCACTTTCTCCAACTGCACAATGACTCCCTCTCAGCGGACGAGCAACCTCTCAGGATTGACAGGGAAGCAGTGGCGATGCTCCAGCGCTATGACTGGCCCGGCAATGTGCGCGAACTATTCAGTGTGTTAAAACGTGGCAGCATTTTGTGTAATGGTGACGAGATTTTGCCTCGCGACTTACC
>CAXTCR010000317.1:0-4233 GCA_964242555.1 uncultured Ktedonobacteraceae bacterium | reverse complement strand
GACTTTGGACGCCGTCAACGTGGTCCCTACGATAAACGGTTATGCAAAGAAAGCTTAAGGGCGCGATGGACGAAGAACAAATACTTAGCGGTGGAAATATGGCAGAGGTTGTCCGTGTTGGCAACACTGTACATCGTGCGATGGGGCCGTGGAGTAGGACAATTCATACGTTGTTGCGCTATCTGGAGCAGCAGCATTTTGAAGGTGCACCACGTGTGCTAGGTATTGATGATAAAGGGCGCGAGATACTTACCTTTATTGAGGGAGAGGTTGGCAAATATCCTCTGCCTGCCTATATGTGGTCTGATGAGGTGCTTGAGCAGGCGGCACGTTTCCTTCGTCGATTTCACGACATTACAGCAACGTTTGTACCTCCTGACAATGCGATTTGGCAAATTACTTTTCCAGATGCGAAAAGACATGAGGTGATCTGTCATAACGACTTCGCGCCGTACAATATAGTTTTTGTTAACCAGCATCCAGTAGCACTGATTGACTTTGATGTGGCTGGTCCAGGACCACGAGTGTGGGACCTTGCATATGCAGCGTACTGTTTTGTTCCCCTCATCCACTTCGATGATGTAACATTACAACAACTCGGTTTAACGGATCCACGAGTTCAAGCTAGGCGTCTGCAACTCTTTTGTGAGAGTTATGGGGATGTGCAACCAGTAGAAGTACTGGATATGGTTAAAGCGCGCTTACAGGCTCTATGTACATTCATTACTAGTGCTGCTGAAGCTGGGAACAAAGCGTTTCAGAAACAAATCGAAGAGGGTGGTCTTGCATGGTACCATCGAGAGTTGTTGGCCTATGAGTGGTATTACCGAAGACTACAACACCTTTTGTAAAAGGTCTGGTAGAGCGATATGAGATGACAATAACATGTTGTAAAAACATTTCATATCGCTCTAATGAAAGATGGCAGCTTATTTTACGGAGAGTGGAGCAACATTTTTCGAGACACTCTTAAATGCGTTAGATGCAAACACTGGCGAGGAGACGGCACTGGAAAATGCGTTTTGGCTCGCGGGCGAGGAGTTTGTGCGCCAATCCGTCTCCTTATTTTCGTTGAACCAGATTACCCCTTTGATGCGTGGGAAGTATGTTGGAAGCTGTACAGTCAGGGCGTCGGTAATCCAGTCGGCTTTGTTGCCGTTGCTTTCTGCTGATGCCGTTTCAGTAATCATCAGGGGGGTGTTAGGCGCTAACGCGGTGACATCATTATACGTTTGCCCAAACACTTGCGCGAACGATTTCCAGGCGTTTCCATTGACGCCACCCCAGTTATAGCCATCCATGCCAATCCAGTCGACATAGGATGGACCGGGAAAGAGTTCTTGCAGCGGGGTACTTGTCGAATATTCGACATTGGGAGACCAGACCCAGCTTACATTTGTCGCGCCTACCTGAGTAAAAATGTCATGGACATGACGCCATGCCTGCACATATTGCCCGGCTGTATTGCCATTAGTTTGTTCTGTCCACGGAAACCAGTTACCATTCATTTCTTCGGCGAAGCGTAAGAAATAGGGATGTCCCCATGCCTTCGAGGATTGTGCCCATTTTTTGATATACGCATCGAATTTGCCATTAATGATGTTTTGAAGCGAGTATGTTGGTTGGTTAAGACCCTGTGTGTAGAGCCATGGCTCCCATGTGACCATCGGAATCGAGCCATGGTTACGCACGTTGTTCATCCAACGTGACTCGAAGTACTGTGTTCCGTCGCGTAGTCCCCAACCTTGATACCACATGACAATAGAGACTGATTTATGAGCTTGGGACTCGAACGCTGTGACCGCAGACATATCTTGTAACCAACCCGGCACATGAACACCTAGATAGACTGATGGCTGCGTATTTGCTTCGGCATGTGCTTGCCCCTGTGCTAGTATCAACGCTAGTGACAGCAGAAGGAGAAAGCACCAGAGTAGGTTACGAGTATGACGCACACGATCTATGTGTATAGCTTTGCAAGGAGGCGGGAAACGTTCTTTTTGTATGTGATTCATCGTTTTATATCCCTTGGTGGTAGTTAGTAGAGTCTAGCTTGAGCGCCGCAAAACGAATAATCATCTTATTGTTGTTTTACACATGGTATCCGTCAGTTTTGTGAAAGGTATATTCGATAAACCGGTTTTAGACGCCGTGGACGTGGTCCCTACCACAAACCTATCGACATAGGGGGTCAATTTCTGTAGAGTATTCGGAAACTACATGCTTGTATCTAAGGGTGTTTCCGTGGTACTGTCTAAGTATGTTTTAGAGTGCAATGAAGCCATTATTTTCGATGGAGGGATAGACTGATGTCAGTAAGTACACGTGAGGGCGCACCACAATTTCCCAGTGTAGCGGGAAGCATTGCGAGTTCAACACATGAAGCGATAGACGCGGCGGTACAGGTGTTGCAAGAACATAAACAGGCATGGGTGGCATTTACACTGCGTGAGCGTATCGCGCTGATTGACGAGTTGATACGGGATTTTGTTTCTATTGCTCCGCGCTGGGTCGCGGCGGGACTGAAAGCGAAGGGTGTGCCGGAGACTACTCCTGGCGAGGAATGGCTGGCAGGAACCTATCCAGTGGTGAAAAATTTGCGCCAGTTGCGACAGTCACTTATGGATATTGAGACAAGTGGACATCCAAGAATTCCTGGAGCAGTGAGGACACTTCCGAATGGACAGGTTGCCGCGTCGGTCTTTCCGTTTACCACGTATGATAGCATCATCTTTACTGGCGTCACGGCAGAGGTGTGGATGGAGCCAGGAGTAACGGCGGAAGAGGTGCCAAACACACAGGCCGAGGTGTATCGAGACGCGAGACATCCAGGCAAGGTTGCGTTGGTGCTTGGCGCGGGCAACGTGGCGAGCATTGGACCAATGGACATCTTCTACAAGCTGTTCGTTGAAGATCAGGTCGTCGTGATCAAAATGAACCCGGTGAATGCGTATCTTGGTCCTTTGATCGAAGAGGCGTTTCGTGCACTTATCGAGAAAGGTTTCCTGCGCGTGACCTATGGAGGCGCGCAAGAGGGGGCGTATCTTTGTAGTCATCCTGGTATCGATGAGATACATATTACAGGTTCTGATAAGACCTTTGATGCGATAGTTTTTGGGACAGGTACTGAGGGAGCGGCTCGTAAAGCAGAGAATAGACCTATCTTGACGAAGCGTATTACGGGCGAGTTGGGCAATGTGAGTCCGGTGATTGTGGTGCCGGGACCATGGAGCAAGGGAGATATTGCGTATCAAGCCGAACATATTGTGTCGATGCTCACCAATAACGCAGGCTTCAACTGTAACGCGACACGGGTGGTGATTAATCACCATTCATGGGAACAGCGGGACCAGTTGCTGCAACAGACGAGGGATGTACTCAAGAAGGTGCCGACGCGTGTCCCCTATTATCCAGGGGCACAGGATCGCCAGAAGATGTTTGTCGCGCAACATCCTGACGCGGAACAAATTGGCGCGTCAGACGAGCACGGATTGCCGTGGACGCTGATTACAGATGTTGATGCCGCAAATACGAACGATAGAGGCGTTTTGTGGTCTCTTCGCTGAAACAACGCTTGAGGCGGCTTCGGTTGTCGAGTACATTGATAGAGCGGTCGAGTTCGCGAACGAGAGCATTTGGGGATCGTTGAATGCAACGATTATTGTACATCCAAGCTCGTTGAAGGACCCAGCAGTTGCAGCGGCGGTAGAGCGAGCGGTAACAAACCTGCGCTATGGCTCGGTTGGCGTCAACTACTGGGCTGGTACAAGTTTTGCGCTGTGTTCAACCACATGGGGTGCGTTTCCTGGTCATAGTATTAATGATATTCAGTCGGGCAATGGTGTGGTACATAATACGTTGATGTTCTCACGTCCTCAGAAGAGTGTGTTGCGCGCGCCATTCCGCAGTACGCCGACACCACCGTGGTTCGCGACACGCAGCAAGACAGCGGCCAAGGTGTTCCCAAAGCTGGTGGATTTGGAGGCGTATCCGTCATTGTGGAAGGTGCCTGCGGTATTGTGGGCGGCGATTGTGGGGTGAGTAAAGACGAACATATAAACACACGCTTCAACGAGGCATGCGTCGTTGAAGCGTGCGTTTATATGTTCCAGTCAGGTAGTCGATATACAAAACCGGGGCCACCGGCGAAGAGAGCACCATCAACATCGGTACAGAGGCCGTTGGCGTAGGTAAAAGCTTCCGTTACCTGCTTTGGTTTGACGCCTCGCATGA
>CAXTCR010000316.1:0-4384 GCA_964242555.1 uncultured Ktedonobacteraceae bacterium | reverse complement strand
GCCCAAGGTCGATACCATGTGGCTTCTCCTCAAGTTTGGCAAGGGTTAAACGGTCTTGCTGCGGATTAAAGCCATCGCCATAGGGACCTACACGCAATAGGAAGTCAAGCATGCGCTCAGGTCCTCGCCGAGCTTGTAACATGGCGACGATTTCGGATGCATCTCGTCCATAGACTGGAGAACCCTTTGTCGCGACTTCGCGTTGAACTACCTGCCCAAGCGTCATATCGTCAAGCAGGTTCACGTCGATATCTCTCCCCTGCCCCATAAGGATTGCCGCCAATTTTAGCAAGACCTCCCATTCGTCTAACGCGCCTGCGTCTGGCTCAAAAACAGGGGGAGAATAATTCGCGATATTGTGGGTCGACAACTGGTAGAAGGCAATATCGTAGTGTGAATGGGCTAGCACCGGTAGAGGTGGAAGAATAACGTTGGCATAGCATGTTGTCTCATTGAGATACATATCGACGCTAACCATGAAATCAAGTTTGCCTAAAGCTTGCTGCAAACGCTCACTATTGGGTGTGCTAAGAACAGGGTTTCCGGCAACGGTAATGAGCGCTTTTATCTGTCCTTCGCCCGGGGTCTCCATTTCTTCGGCAAGACATACCGTTGGAAGTTCTCCAAAGAGTTCGGGCATTCCACGTACCCGACTCTTCCAACGCCCAATCTGCGTACCCCGTCCCTTGCCGGGAAGTCCACTAGTATTGCGCGCACCAGCTGCTGCTTTAGGAAACATCGCGCCACCCTCGTGGTCAAGGTTGCCGGTTAGCACATTGAGCACATCGACAAGCCAGCTAGCAAGCGTGCCAAACTCCTGGGTACAGGTGCCAATGCGTCCATAAACAGCCACATGTGGTGTACTTGCTAATTCACGAGCAATGGCGCGAATAGTGTTGGCATCTATGCCACATAGGGATGCAACCTGTTCTGGTGCAAAGGCTTGAGCAAGGTTGCGTACTTGTTCAATTCCGGTGAGATGCTCGGTGAGTCGTCCTGGACGTACGAGATTTTCAGCAAAGAGGGTGTGTACAAGCGAAAAAAGGAAATGGGCATCGTAGCCGGGGCGAATAAAGTGATGCTCGTCAGCTTCCTGGGCGGTACGGGTACGATATGGGTCAATTACTACGACCTTGCCACCTCGTGCACGTAGACGACGTAGGCGGCTACGCATATCAGGTGCGGTCAGCAAGCTGCCATTTGAGACGAGCGGATTTGCCCCAAGGATTAAGAGATACTGCGTTCGCGCCAGATCGGGTATGGGTATGCTGAGCGGCGTGCCAAACATCAAGGCCGCCGAGACCTGCTTTGGCAACTGGTCCACACTGGTGGCGGAATAAATATTTTGTGTACCAGCGGCGCGCAACAAGACAGGAAGATAGAGCATGCCGGAAAGATTGTGCGCGTTAGGGTTGCCGACGTACGCAGCAAGTGCGTTACGTCCGTGCTGTTTGAGGATTGGAGTTAGTCCACGCTCGATTTCCGCAAAGGCTTCATCCCAAGAAACCGTATGCCACTGACCGTCGCGACGTACTCTTGGCTCACGAATACGATCCGGGTCGGTATCCAGCTCCTTTAGCCCATACGCCTTTGGGCAGATATGACCTTTGCTAAACACGTCTTCACTATCACCCTTAATGGAAAGCACCTCACTCCCCTGCGTAATCACCTCCAACCCACATGTTGCTTCGCATAAGGGGCACGTGAAATAGCTTGTCTTGGTCTCTGACATGACCTTCTCCTCTTCACAGTTGATTGTGCAGCTTTTTAGCAGATTGTAGTTATTATGGCACTAATTTAGCCTTACGGCTAGGACATTCGCAATATTTACTTCTTCCCTTGACAGCTATAGCCCAGACACCTATTATAGCCCATAGCATGATCCATAAAATACATACACATATTCATAGGCTATAAGAAGGGTCTCATATTTCTGTGTCTACTCAACAACATACGGTGACGTTGCTTGTCTCTTGCCCTGATAAACCAGGCATTGTAGCAGCTATTTCGCGCTTTATTTTTGAACACTCCGGCAATATCGTACAGTCCGATCAACATTCCACTCCCGACAACACCTTTTTTATGCGTATCAGTTTGGACGAGGATGGCTTTGCACTTTCCCCTTCGGAACTGAGGGAGAAGTTTGGTCACATTGCAACCGCGTTCTCTATGCAGTGGAGCGTCTCTTACTCACGCTATAAGAAACGCGCCGCAATATTTGTCTCAAAGCTCGATCATTGTCTTACCGACTTGCTCTGGCGCTGGAAAAGTGGTGAGCTAGAAATTGAAATTCCATTCATTGTAAGCAATCACCAGGATTTGGAAGCACTTGCACAGATGTACTCTGTTCCCTACCACTACATCCCAATACGACGCGAACACCGGGCGGAAGATGAGCAGCGTATCCTCGAACTCTTGCTGGGACAGGTGGATTTTGTGATTTTGGCTCGCTATATGCAAATCCTGGAGCCATTCTTTGTGCAGGCTTACCCGCATCAAATTATCAATATCCACCACAGCTTTTTGCCCGCGTTTGTGGGTGCGAATCCATACGCGCGAGCCTTCGAACGAGGCGTAAAGATTATAGGTGCCACGGCACACTACATCACAGAAAATCTCGACGAGGGACCAATTATCGCGCAGGATGTTATTCACTGCAATCACCGTGATACTGTCGATGACCTGATACGTAAAGGCCGCGACGTTGAACGCAGAGTGCTGGCCGAGGCTGTCCGGTTGCACACCGAAGACCGTGTGCTAGTGTATAAGAACAAGACCATAGTGTTTTAATGTGAAGATATCTAATTGATTACGCCCCTATGCCGCATGTCATGCGGCATAGGGGCGTAATCAATTAGATATCTTCTAACCACTGGACAACTTCATCAACACATTGTGTGAGTGGTTTGGCTGTATCTATAAGGAGATGTGGATGTGTGATTGGAAAACTGGCTTCCGCGAGATGCCCAATGCGATATACTTGTGTTGCCTCCCAGTCGACCATGTGATGCGATGGAAGGTTACGCGTTTTGCGGGCTTCTATGCGCTGTCGCCAGAGGTGTTCGTCAGAGCAGAAACACTCGACGATAGCTAGTCCAGCATGGGTCTCCTGAGCAATGCCCTGTGCATGTTCATAAGTGACGCGATGTGTAAGCGGACTATCGCAGATAACATCTAATCTCTGAAGAAGTTGACGGCGAACGATATTGAGCATTATTTCGTAGGCAAGCTCATTAGCGTCTGCGCTGTGGCCACTTAAAATGTCCTTCACATCATCTTTGTCGATCAGTGGCCAATGCAGATGCTTGCTTAGGGCACGAGCAAGCGTACTTTTGCCACTCCCTGGAAATCCCTTAAACATCACGAGTTGCATACAATGCCCCGGTTCTATGTGATACAATAACCTAAGAAGTGTTAAGACAAGGTTAAGAACGTCTCTTTAGGTTTGCACCGAAATTATTGCAATCTCTCTTTAGTATATGTTACCATTAGAGTGGTTTGAAGAGGTTTCCAGTTCATTCCCCATACAGGAGCTTTCATGAGCGAAATGATGCTGCGAGTATCGTCGCCTCGCAATAAGAAAATAGAACTTAGTCTCGAAGAGCGTACCCAGTTAAATGCATTTCTCGACCTCCTAATTCCAGCAGATAAAGATTTCCCCCCTCCTTCTAGCCTCCATCTCATTGATACCTTTCTCAATCATCTCTCACCAAGTAAGTACGATGGGATGACCTCGTTATTGAGCGAGAAACGATTGCGCTCCACCTTACGAGATTTAAACATGTTAGCAGGCGGAAATTTTTGTGGAGCAAGTATTGAGCGACAGCGTGGAATTCTGAAGCATTTCGAGCGACGAGAACCAGCATTGTTTCAGACGTTATGGACGCTGGCGAACCATAGCTACTATTCTCGCCTGGCAACATTGCGCTATTCGGCGGCAATGTCCTAACGATAACTATTTTTGCTAAATTTCAGGAAGCAAAGTATGTGGGGATAGGATGCGACGCGTACGTAAGTTGACCCTGCGTGGCTTTTGTTCACTAGCTTCCCACACTGTATCCTTCCCGTCGATCAGCGCAGCCAGCAATGCATCTACAAACATGTGCGCATTTGGAAAACGTTGCTCTGGCCTTTTGGCGAGAGCTTTGTGAACGACAGTTTCTACCATTGCAGACAACTCCGGCACTTTAGCACATAGCGAGGGAATAGGCTCGTTGCTATGTTGCCATGTAATCTCCTCTGGTGTAGCACCATCGAATGGATATGCTCCACTCAGCAAACGGTAAAGAAGAATGCCAAGAGCATAAATGTCGCTTTGGGGACAAAGCATACCTAAACGTTGTTCCGGCGCAATGTAATCCATGTTTCCCTCGTCAAGCAGTGC
>CAXTCR010000315.1:0-4389 GCA_964242555.1 uncultured Ktedonobacteraceae bacterium | reverse complement strand
AGACGATGGGTTTCTCCTAGACGGCTCAGGCTTCTGGCGATAGGAAAGTCGTCTGCAGAATATATGTGCTCACGAAGGGTCAGTGTTCTTTGAAAAAGCATTTTTGCTTGTTTATAATTGCCATCTTGAGATGCATAGTCACCTGCTCGATCAAAAAGGGACTCTGCTTCGGGAAGGTAAAGTTCGTACTCTATGAAAAGTTGAACACAACTCATGACTTGAGGAAACAAGCGCCGACATTGTATCAATGTTGTGTTATCCTTTTTGGGATCGGGGAATGTGGAAGCAAGTATGCGTATTACTCGCTCAACCCATTGTTTTTGTACATCGCGAGGAAGGTTTTGCCGGATCACGGTTTGCACGAGCCGATGCATAGAAAGAGTTCCTGTTTCAGGCGAACGATGAATGAGCGAGTACAAATGAAGTGGTTCTAAGATATTGTCTAGCTCTAATGTATCTATAGAAGTTTGGTCCATTGTTGGACCTATTTGAGCAGTGTTTGGGACTAGAAGTTCCTCAGGTATCGAGTCTGAGTCTAAAAAGGCACAGAGGTAGAGCACGTCTGCTGAGGTGGGCCAATTCCGCTCTATCTGTTGGAAGGAAAGCTGCCAGGTAGTAGTTACAGGAACAGGATGATGAATTGGGAACATACCACGTCGTTGCAGTAGTTCTTGCTGATGAGAGAGGTAGTGACGCAAGTACTGAGCAAGACCACAACGCGTTTCTTCGATATATGCACCTGCTTGGTCTAACGCAAGGGGCAGACCACTGAGTACTGTAACAATTTTGGAAGCATCGGACCATTCACTGTGGGATGTAGGAGTTTCACTTGGAGCGAGAAGTTTTGTCCTACGTAAGAGAAATGCTACTCCCTCCTCTTGCGTCATGTCTTCTACAGGAATGCTGTGTGCGAGGGTTCCAACAGCTTGCATACGTGTTGTGAGTAACACATGTCCTGAAATGTAGGGAGGTAAAAGTTCATTTGTACTTTCGATTGAGCTGATATTGTCTAGGATGAGTAGCCAATGAGAATGAGTCATTAGCCAATGTTTTAGGGCTTGCACAACGACCTCTATTTGCTCTTGCTGTCGAGCGAGACCGAGTAAATCCACTACTGTTACTATATCGGTACTCAATGTATCGCTTGTAAAGGCGTTCAACCAGAAAATAGCCTTGTAGGAGTCGCGATAGTGGTAGGCATATTCCATTGCGATCTGCGTTTTTCCAATTCCGCCGAGGCCACTAAGTGCAATTGGTGTTTGTGAGACTTGAGGGTGAACAAATTCCGTCCGAAGTTGCTGAAGAATCTTCTTGCGTCCAGTAAAATATGGATTACGTCGATGAGGTACGTTCCACAGAGGAGAGGTATGCTCAAGATTGTCAGAAAGCCCCTCTTCTCCAATATTCTGCTCATTGTTTTGGGGAAGAAAACCCAGTTCTTGTAGGCTTTGCTCGAATAACTCGGCTAACCTGCGACGATAGTAAAGACTTGGAAGGGTTACACCATTTTCCCAACGATTGACGTTAATCCTTGTGGAACCTACACGTTCTGCTAATTCAGCTTGCGTCCATGCCCGCCGTTCGCGCTCTTGTTTTATGCGAGCAGCAACGATTGTAGAAAAGTTCTTCGTTTTAGACGTATTTTCAGAGGGCATCTCGTAACCTCCTAAAAAACCTATCTTCTACAAATGAAAAGCTCAATGATACTACGTCCTTTACAAAACAAACTTAGCAAAAGCTCAATGAAAAGAGATACTCGAATGATACGTACTTTCTACTTCTATGATACACGCTTACTAGCGTAAACTGTGTCTAACTAATTGAGACGATAAAGAGAGAACATTTCTAAATGTATTCACTCTTATAAATCTTCTTTGAATGCGTCCAAAGTAATGTACATTAGTTTGGACGTTGTTCCAACAAATGTGAGAACAGCATCTCAAGATTTTGAGATGTCTTTGTGTAGATGATTGTACATAATTATGGTGTGGAACGTGTAACTTACTGTTATCGCATTAGTCCAAAACAAGGAGCAGCTTTATGAAGAGCAAAGAGAGGTTACAGACCGATCAAGAGCAAAGCGAACGTGAGATCGAAGATCACTCTATTGAGCATTTAGTGGAGTATGCTGAGGTGTTGGTGGAGTGTGGCAAAGAAGAGGCCGATGTACGCTTTCCAAACGTAGCGACTCACATAAAATCTTGCTCAGAATGTCGCTCAGTCATTGCATCAACAGCGGCCTCGATTGCGAAGTTCGTCTATACGAATGTTGATTAATTTTGCTTGTGTTCACGTGCATATCTTTGAGCTTCTCGAACGACGTAACCGATAACAGCGGCCTCACAACAGACTTCTTTTGCGGCATCAACGTATGAATAGCCCTTTAAAATGACTAACTCTAGAATACGAATGTTTCTTACCGAATTCGAGTGAGAGTGGGCATAGGCGAAGAGTAAACCTATGCCCTCGCGGATCGCCTCTTGTACCTCAAAGCTTTCTTCCACAGACCTTTCCTCTATTGCTTTGTACTCGTGACCTATCTCATCATACTCAAGGATGCGTTCGAAATGAACGGACAGTGATTCCTCTTGTATAGATGCTCTTCGTTTATTACGCCGAAACCAATCTGTGACACAATTATGAATGATTGGGAAGACCCAAGTACTAAAGGTGCTGTCCTGACGAAACGCTGAAAGATGTCGAACTATCTTACACTTAATCTCCTGTAAGATATCCTCTTGGTCATCTCTTGGAATCCCTTTCATTCTTGTACCAGCCCAACGTTCGACAAGTTCGAGGTACACCTGCCAATGTTGCGATTGTGGATCTTGTATCATTTCTTCAAGAATATCTTTCTCGTTCGTTTTCCGCCCTTGCATATTGGGTTGGTCCTGAGTCATGATAAATTTCCCTCTCCCATACTTGTGATTGTGAGCAATACAGTTACATAGCATGAAAGCGAGGAGGATATACCCCCTCAGATGCACTAGGCAGTAGCTGTGGAAGCAATTACGAGAAGTATATTATCTCTACTCTTTTTGACGTTAATCCTCCTTACATTCTAAAAATATTTTTCATTTACAAAAAAATTCATAGTAGCTACATTTGTACTACTGTTGCTACAAGGCCGGCTAAGAGGGCGACTCTTTGTGGGACTGGAGGGAGGAGCATGTATTCTGTGGCGGTATGGGCGCCGCCGCCGATTGCACCAAGTCCGTCGATTGAGGGACAGGTTTCGGTGGCGGTTGTGCAGCAGTCGGAGGCTCCTCCTCTGGTTTCAGGCTCGAAGGGTTCGTTGAGAATATCTTCGGCGATTAATCGGAGTTGCTGGGCCATCGCTAGGCTTTTGTCGGTTGCTTCCATTGGGTGCATCCAGTCGGGTTCTTGCTTCAAGGTAAGTTTCACATCTGGCACGAGGTTGTTATGTAGCAATTCGCGCCAGTGGGCTTCGGCGTCGAGACGGTCCTGGAGACGGAGGAAGCGCAGGTCGAATATGATTTCGGCAAAATCGGAGACGATGTTTGCACGAGAGCCGCCTGTGATTGGTCCGGCATTGATTGTCATGCCTTCGCGCCATCCCATTAGCCCCTGCGCCTGGACGATTTGATGTGCAAGTTCAAGGACGGCGTTACGGCCTTGCTCAGGACTACTACCAGCATGGGATGCCCTTCCATGCGCTGTTAGACGATATTGAATGCATCCCTTGCGCCGGGTAACTACGTCGCCGATCGAGCCTGCACCTTCAAGTCCAAGGACGAGCGGCTTGTAGTCACGCGCAATTTGGCGAATTAGGCCAACGGAATATCTTGTGGAAATCTCCTCATCAGGCACAGAGACAAAGAGGATGGTGGAGAAATCATTATAATTCTGCCTCTTGAGGGTCTCAAGGGCGTATATGCCCTGCAATAGTCCTCCTTTCATGTCGACTGTCCCAGGTCCATAAAACTTATCACCATCGAGGTATGTGCGGGTTTGCGCGACTCCGACCGGGTGAACGGTGTCATGGTGCCCTAGTAAGAGACAGACTGGAGCGTTGGGATTGTTGCCGGTAAGCTTTCCTACTATAGCGTTGCCACGCTCGTGCTCTACGATTGAAGTCTGCATGCCTACGCGTTGAAGCATTGTTATGAGTAGATCGGCCATCGCGTTCAATCCCTGCGGATTGTCTGATGGGGATTCGGTCAGGCAGAGTGTTTGTATGTCTTCGATGAAAGAGGGCATTGATTGTTGCATGTATGTGATGCCGGTGCTTACGAGCGAACGAATGGTTTCGAGGGAGTATTGTTGATTTTCTGAATGTTGCATAAGGATTACCTTTCGCTACTGACATTACTATTATTCTTCTGAAAATAGTCTATCCCCAATTCCCCTTCTAGGAGTTTGTAGAGA
>CAXTCR010000314.1:0-4434 GCA_964242555.1 uncultured Ktedonobacteraceae bacterium | reverse complement strand
GAGTACTAAGCGTGTTTCACCACACGAAAACTCTGCAACAAGAAGGGTAGGAACCACATTTATCGCGTCCACCACTTCTAAATCCGAGGTCGATCTTACGTTTGATGACTACGACGACTACATAGAAAGTGTCGTAAATACTGATGAGGACATCGACGAAGGGGAAACCGGAGACGAGGAAGAGGAAAATTATGATGTGGACAACGCGATTCGCCAGTATCTTGGCGAAATCGGACGTTTTCCACTACTGACAGCCGAACAAGAGATGCACATCGCACGCCGCATGGCAAACGGCGACATGCATGCACAACAGCAGCTTGTAGAAGCCAATCTGCGTCTAGTCGTAAGCATCGCCAAACGCTACAACAATCATGGCCTGTCGCTGCTCGATCTCGCGCAGGAGGGCAATCTCGGCCTTATTCGTGCCGCGCAAAAATTCGATCCCACGCGCGGTTTTCGTTTCAGCACGTATGCCACGTGGTGGATCCGCCAGGCCATCAGCCGGGCTGTGGCGGAGCACACACGCACCATACACATCCCAGTACATGTCGTAGAACTTATATACAAGATGAAGCGCATCACCCGTCAGCTCTATCAGGACCTCGGGCGTGATCCCTTGCCTGAGGAGATTGCAAATGCGCTCAACCTCACCAAAGAGCGCGTCGTGGAATTGCAGAGTATGGCTGAAACGCCTATCTCGCTCGATGCCCCACTGGTCGACGATGAGCAGTATCACCTCAGCGATACTCTCGTGGATGCTCAAGCCACAGCACCCGCCGAAGCTGTGACGCATCAAGTCCTGCGTGAGCAAATCAACTGTGCCTTAGAGGTGCTTAGCCAGCGCGAACGGCAAGTAATTGAACTCCGCTACGGCCTGCAGGACGGCTATTGCCACACCTTGGAAGAGTTAAGCAACCACTTCAAGCTCACTCGCGAACGCATCAGGCAGATCGAGGTCAAAGCCCTTAAAACCTTGCGCCAACCAATCCAGGTACATCTCTTGCGTGACTACGCCTAAACAACAGAGTAAATCTTCTTACGCCAAGACGTAAAAGCGCTAGTGCAAACAATCATTTGCACTAGCGCTTTTACGTAGCTGCAAGTTACAAAAATCTCCCATGCTACACCGTTTAGTCCAATGGATGGCCAAGAAATGTATCGTACAGGCATGATTTGCGGCATACCGGTACGGTACATCTCTACAAAAAAATCTTATTGGTCTATACAGGTATTGTTCTACAGTTTATCCGTACTACGCGTTTTATCTTTTTAACTAGTTTTTGCTCCTATTTGACGTTCCCTTAACAAACACTTGGTATGCTGAAGTACGCGTGTAGAACGATATTTGGTCAGGAGTAGTACTCTATGGAAAGTGATCTACAGGTGGTAGGGACTGTGCCAATGTCACGGTCTGCACCACGACGCAGACCTAGGCGGTGGGCTGAAACTGGACAAGCATACTTGTATCTATTGCCAGTGTTCGCTATTCTGGGTGTCTTCGCCTATGCCCCATCGCTCTTCGTCTTTTACATGAGCCTCTTTAACTGGAATTTTCTGAATCGTGGCGCTCAACCGTTTGTCGGTTTGGATAACTACAACTTTCTGTTTCATGACCCGAATTTCTGGCAATCGATGGGGGTCACATTGGCATATGTGTTTATCTCTGTGCCACTCCATCTTTTTATCTCGCTCTTCTTAGCAATCTTGCTGATGTCCGGCATTCGTGCCCGTGCGTTCTGGCGACTCGCGATCTTCACTCCCTTTATCACTCCACTCGTTGCCACCACCACCATCTGGTACTGGATGTTCGACAACTATCACGGCCTGTTCAATGGCGTTCTACGTCTGCTCCACCTGCATCCTATCGACTGGTTGGGCGACCCACACTGGACACTGTTCAGCATCATCATGTATACCACCTGGAAATCTGTTGGCTTTAGCACGATTCTCTTCATGGCTGGCCTCACTAATGTCTCACCCTCACTTGCTGAGGCTGCCCGCGTAGATGGCGCCAATCCCCTCCAGGTGTTCCGCTACATCACATGGCCTCTGCTCTTGCCCATCACGTTGGTCGTCTTGTTGCTCGGCACCATCGAGGCATTTAAGATGTTCCAGCCTGTGTTCCTGTTTGTCGGTTCTGAAGGCGGACCCGGCAATGCTGCTCGTACGCTTGGCCTCTACTTGTTCTCGCAAGCGTTCGGCAACAATTCTCATGACGGTCTTGGCGCTGCTATCTCCGTTGTCATTTTCTTGCTGGTCTTCACCATCTCCGTTGCACAACTGGTGTTCACGCGCCGCGACGCAAACGCCGCATAGTAGAGAGGAACTGTATTCCCTATGGCTACTGTACCAACAATTCCACCAATGGCGAGCGTCACAGCACCAACGAGTCGCCTAAGGCGTGTAGGACGCAACGCACAAACACCTTGGATAGCACTGCGTTACATAGCGATTGGCATTGCCTCGCTGTTCGCCATTTTTCCCTTTTACTGGATGTTTGTCTCGTCCCTCCTTACACCACATGACGCCCTTTCAACTGTACCGGTCTTCCTACCAGAATGGCAGTGGACAAACTATGCCCGTGCGTGGGCTTCAGCACCTTGGATACATTACTTTCTCAATAGCATGTGTATCGCTGGCTGCACCATGATTATAGCTGTGGTGACATCCCTGCTCGCAGGCTATGCCTTCGGCATGATGAAGTTTCCAGGACGACACGTTCTGTTTCTTGCTATCTTGGCCCTCATCATGATCCCATTCGAGGCGACATTGATCCCCAGTTATCTCATTGTGTCGACACTTGGTTGGATCGATACCTATCAAGCTCAGATCATTCCGTTTGGCGTCAGCATCTCGGGCATATTCCTGTTGCGTCAATTCTTCCTCTCATTGCCCGATTCGCTCTGGGAGGCAGCGCAGATCGACGGCTGTTCGCGCTTCAAGTTTCTCTGGCTCGTAGCGGCTCCACTGGCACGTCCAGCCCTCGCCGTTATCGCACTACAGGTGCTGATTGGTAGTTGGAATGCCTTTCTCTGGCCCTACCTTGTTACCAGTTCCGATGCCTTACGCCCCATCGAGGTAGGCCTACAGGCATTTGTATCGGCAGATGGCACCGACGCAACAGCTCTGGCAGCCGCTGCCTCATTTACCACCCTCCCAATTCTTATAGTCTTCTTAATTGCTCAAAAACAGTTCATCGAAGGAATTTCAGTAGGGAGCACCAAAGGTTAAATTTCTCCACCAGTTTTCACTGGCCCGGCGTTCTATTGAACGGTTGGGAGGTGTTGAGGATAAAGGTATAAGTATTCATTGTAGTAGTCTGTCAATCTTCATCTGTCACAACTAGAAGCAGGGATGCAAGTAGTAGTCTATCAATCTTCATCTGTCACAACTAGAAGCAGGGATGCAAGTAGTAGTCTGTCAATCTTCATCTGTCACAACTAGAAGCGGGGATGCAAGGGGCGGTTAGCCCCTTGACTGGGGTCTGGGGCTGTGCCCCAGCCTCTCCCTCCCCCACTCGCCGCCGAAGGCGGCGAGTGACACATCAAGGTCGTTCATCTAGCTATTTTCTTTAAAAAAGAGGAAAAGAAATTCTATGCATCGCAAATTGTCTCTCACAGCCTTTGTTATCACTATGATAACAATGCTCCTGTTGACAGCCTGCGGCGGCTCATCAGGCAACAGTGGCAACAACTCTTCAAGTAGTGCACCCGGCGTGCTCGACTCAAGCAAGAAGTACACCGTCAACTTCTGGGAAGTCTTTGGTACGAGCACGAACAAAACCTCGCTCGAAACACTGACTAAGCAGTACATGCAGCAGCACCCGAACGTAACCGTGAACCTGCAGGCGTTTGACTCGTATAACACGCTCAATACGAAACTTACCGCCGCTATCGCTGCTGGCAAGCCACCTGCAATCTCGCAGGTCTACGAAGAGTGGGCCACAAAGTACCAGCAGGCAAACCAACTCGCTTCTCTGCAGCCCTTCATCTCCGGCAAAAATGGCCTTAGCCAGACTGAGCTTTCAGACTTCTATCCCAATCTGTTAAAAGACGGTCGGTTAAACAACACCCAGTACATGCTGCCATTTAACAAGAGCGTTGTTGTTTTGTACTACAACGAGGACGTGCTCAAAGCAGCTGGCCTCAATCCTCCAACAACGATGGATGAGATGATGTCAGACCTGACCAAGCTCACAAAAGATGATGGTTCGCAGTGGGGCCTTTCCTACACACCTGATGTCGATCTGTGGTCAATTCTTTATAAGGGCTTGGGCGGTACCGATTTTGTTACCGCCGATGGTAAGAAGGTTGCCTTCGCTGATGGTAACAATGCCTCAGCCGCGAAGCAAGCCCTGAACGAGCTGGTGCCGTCAGTACAGTCGAAGGCCATTCACATTACAACTGGCTACAACTGGCAGAACGACTTCGCCTC
>CAXTCR010000313.1:0-4443 GCA_964242555.1 uncultured Ktedonobacteraceae bacterium | reverse complement strand
CCGGATTTTTTTCAAGACTCCATACACCATTATTGTATAAGACGCGAACATGCTTACGTGAAACTTGTAAGTCTTCTTTGATAATAATGTCATTCGTTGCATCACGCCCAATGGTTGTTATAGGTGAATGGAGTGGAAATGTATTGCCTGCCAGTGGTCCCTGTATAAAGCGAATGTTGCCAGTACTTGCCTTATCCATTTCACGCATGCCCCTTAAGAAAATATAGTGATAAAAGGTCAGCTGTAGTTCATGTGCAAGTATGCTTTACTTTCTTTTTTGTGTCAAGCGAAAGATGCATATTTCAAGGCTAATGTGAAGTATTACCATCAATTAGATAGCAAAACTACACACGCTGAGCCAAAAAATGCTCAATCAGAGGATTAACGACCTCAGACTGGGCGTACATAAAAAAGCGGTCTCCACCATGTACAACGTGATAGCCCGCGCAATTCGGTAGGTGTTTCGCGAGCCAGCGTGTCTTCGCTTCTGGCGTTAGGCGATCATCGGTGCGATTGAGGACCAGAATAGGCATAGTGAGAGGCGAGAGGCGATGGTAAAAGTCCACATCATGAATAACAGGCAAGACCGAGAATTTGTAAACGGCGGGCCAGAAGGCAATCTTGTTGAACTGCTTGGCCACAAGCGCATGAGGCATTGCCGGAAATGTCGTATTGTGAGGACTGCGTGCAGTAGCATAATTCGCCACGATATTGCTCAAAAGCCGCGGAGGAAGCACATATTCTACCGGCAGGCGAATAAAGAGATCGTGCAAGAGCCAGATAAATGGATGCGGCGCAATCACATAATCCGGTCCCTGGACAAGTACAGTCAACGTGCGACAGCGTTCAGGATAGCGGATCGCGAACTCCAGCAGCACAATAGCCGCATCTCCATGCCCTATAAAATCAACGCGCTCCAAGCCTAACGTATCAAGTACGCGGCGTAACTCCTCAGCGCGTTCGAGTGCAGTTACTGGCACCGTGCGTGACTCGTGGCGGCGATAAAAGATAACCCGGCGCGTCTGGCTAAAATGCTGTATCTGGTGGCTATAGACCCAATCTAAGTGCTCTAAAATCGGTACACAGACAAGCGGCTCTCCCGTACCAATATCAATGATCGGTTTGTCTTCGTTCCTGACTGCTACGCGTTGCCAGCGTGAGTCGAGATAGTCAATATCGGTTTGTAGTGTTGCGGCGTCAATCCAGGTGTGAGGAGTGGTAGTAGAAATAGTCATAAATAGCAGTCTCCTGAAATATATGTTATGTCACATTCTATCACCTCTCTTAGCGCATTCGACGCACTTATGTATTTCATCAAAATCCGTGATGGGGTGACATTTTACGCTTCCAAATTGAATATGTGTTAGAAGCTCATTTTACCCTTTTATTGGAGACAAAAGTGCTTGAACGAGGAACGAAAGATATCTTTTTTATGCGAGTTAACCCTGCTCAAGCTGTACCTGAGACGACGGAAACAGCTCAACAGCTCATGCAATTTATGCAGGACAATGTGCAATCCTTACTCGGCACACTTCATGCATACGTGCAACGCTTTGGCCTTGCTTCAGGAAATACAGTACAAGATGTTGCGTTAGAGGTTTTGCAAGAAACAGTGGTTGAAGCACTTGCTCATTCAGGTAGATTTATTGCTACTGGTCAACCAATGGCGTGGTTGCTAGGCATTGCTGTAAATGTAATCCGGCGCAAGAGAGTCGAGGAGGCAAAACGGTACCGACGAGAACTGCTTCTCTATCGTCTCATAGAGCACTATCCTGAACTTGCTACAGAAAACGACCTCCTCGATGGACTTATGCCCTCTATGGATGAAGAGATGGTGCAAGTAATTGAAGCTAACGAACAGGCTGAAGCTTTATTATCACTTGTTTCCGCTGAAGACCAACGAGTGTTACGGCTGGCAATTCTCGAAGATTATGAGCGCGAAGCACTGGCGCGGGAGTTAGGTGTCAGTTCTGGAACTGCGCGTATGCGCCTACATCGTGCTTTACGACGACTACGCTTAGCTTGGTATAAGCAACAGAAAACTCAAATGAGAGGAGAAGGCAATGAGTAATAACTCCCACTCTCAAGAGCAACCATATGCACAGGCGATACATCGCTATATGGTGGCTTTAGAGCATGGAGATATCGAAGGCGTTGCCATGATTCTTCATGAAGCAGAGCAAGATGCAGTATTGGAGCAAATGCTGCTTGGTACTAATACCACGTATCAGAAAAACGAACATATAACGATCAATTCGAGCGAGATGAGACAAGCTCAAGTTATACTCCTTGATGCGTTCTTATCTTTTAATAACGAACGCGTGGATATACAAGAGGAAAGGATGCAACCTATGTATGTACAACAATTCCCCGTACAACAAGAAGAGGTATTCCCAGTATATTCTTCGAACGGTACACGTCTTCGTCGTTTGAGTGCATTTGCTCAAACGCTTGTTGCTGTACTTGTCGTTGGGCTATTAGTAAGTGGCTTCGCACTTCTGTTCTCGTCACGTCATCAGATATCTCTAGGAACAGGTTCGTTAGGAAGTTCTGGAGCGACAACCCTTTTGCGTTCCGTTATTGTAGCTAGTACCGATGATGGTATCGTATATGGTATACAACCTGATACAGGCAATATCGTTTGGCACTATGCAACGGGAAAGAGTGTCTTTGGAGGTCACGGTAATAGCACTGTAGCCTTACAAGGGCAAGTTGTTTACTACACTATTGGTAGTCAATTATATGCCTTCCGTGCTACAAACGGAACACTACTCTGGCACAAGAACCTGAATGTTTCTCATGCAGTAATCACAAACTACAATAAAATTGTTGTCGAAAAAGGGATAGTGTTTGTTAGTGGACAATCTGACGGTACTGGACTTCCCGGAGGTATCGTATATGCTTTAAGTACGGATGATGGAAGAGTGCTCTGGTCATATCGGGAGGGAGGAGCAAATCCACTACTAGCTGTGCATAACAGCATTGTATACGTCGAAAAAATAGTAGACGATCATGGGCATCAGGCAGTGCAAGCGTTAAAAGCTGGTAATGGAAGTCTGCTTTGGAGCTATACAATTCAAGTGATGGCAGTAGTGGCAACTGATACAAATGTCTATGTGTATTCAGCACATCCGATAGAGGATATGGGACGCAACAAGCAAAATAAATTCCTGCTTGCATTAGATACAAAAGGTAAACTTCTTTGGACAAGACCAATAGTCGATGATGGAGTCAATTCCCTTATTATGGGGCAGGGAGTCCTGATTGTCGGCGAAATTGACGGAAAGATTTACCACATTTGTGCTTATCGAACCACGAATGGTGCTCAGGCGTGGTGTACTCCAAATGAAACTGTGCCTCTTGCAGCAAACACCTATTCCTATGTTGTACTTGGTAACATGCTCTATTCTAGTACGCCTATTGCGTCATCAACAGGCGATACTCTTGAGATTAATGCACATAATATAAGTGATGGAAGTCTTCGTTGGAATTTGTCCATTGCAGAGACATTTGCGCTAGGTAAACCAGTTGTTATGAGCAATAACGTCTACGTTGTTGGATATCACAAAGTTTATGCTATAGATGATGCCAATGGACGTATACGTTGGCAACTTGTGAATAATACAGACACTTTTTCATCTATCGCGGTTGGCTCCTGGTAGCATCATGGAATCTAGTTCTATTACACCCTATGCTTAATTGGTTCTGTCTACAGGATTGTGTTTACATGTTGCATGTTCTGTAAACAGGTGCTGTGCTCACAGGGTGTAATAGAATTAGACCCCTACAATTGTCTATTGAAGAATGCTCGTGTGTCTTCATGCCATACACGAAAAGCTTCAGGAATGTGTATATCATGGCTTGGGTCCAAGTCTTTTGGCAACTCGTGTTCAGCAAACCGCTTCTCCTCCTTTGTCTCATGTACATGAGACGGAGAACTAATCACCTCTACATTCTGTACCGGACGACACAAAAACGAAAATTGGTACAACTGATAGAAGGAGGGGTACCGCAGAGGCGTGAATCATACACGCTCAACAGCGCAATAGGCTCACATGTTATACCTGTTTATTCCAAGACCTCGCGTACTACTCCTCAAGCAAGCGTCTCACCAATTTTCAGCGCACCTCTGGGCAGTGCCCATAAGCCATTATCAGCTCGTCGAATAAGCAATATTCTTCCTTTCGCATCAATGACCGCACTTTCGCCATTTTGCGTTGGCAACGGTCGTATAAAGAGTTTTGTGCGTAATAGCTCGATCTCTTGTATTAATAAAGCTGAAGCTAAAGTCAAAAGCTCTAGCGTAATATCTTGAACTCGTCTCTAACAATCTTACTCATACCTGTTTGTTGCAAAGCGTGAACCAACTGCTACACAATCACGCAAAGTGTCAGCGCAACGTGCGAGCTTTTGAGCAATTGTTGTGGTAGGAGTAGTTTGTGC
>CAXTCR010000312.1:0-4462 GCA_964242555.1 uncultured Ktedonobacteraceae bacterium | reverse complement strand
GGCAGCAAGCAGCATGTGAAATCAATACGTAGAAGGGATGAACATCATGAATAAAAAGGAACGTGTCGACGCTGCCCTACGCGGCGATCCTGTAGACCGGGTACCCGCAAGCATGTGGGGACACGACTATGTGCGCGAATGGAATGTTCAAGCATTCACCGAGGCAACGGTCGAAAGCTTCACCCGCTATGACTGGGACTTTCTCAAGGTCAATCCACGCGCCTCCTACGCTGTCGAGGATTGGGGCGTGAAGGTGCGGCCCTCCGGCGAAAAATACAAGGCACCGATCTACGAGAGTACACCCATCCGAACTCCCTCCGATTGGCGCCGCTTAAGACCACTCGAACCCGATAGAGGCGTGCTGGGTGAACAATTAAAGGTATTGCAACTGCTCAATCATGCCATCGGCTACGACGCGTACTTCGTCGAGACGGTCTTCTGTCCTTTAGGGGTCGCGCAAGCTTTGGCCGGCAATAACCGCGACATCGTGCTACAGACGCTGCGCGAGGAACGTTCCTCTATGCACGCCGCCCTGCGCGTCATTACCGAGACCATCACCACATTCGCCATCGCCTGCATGGAACAGGGCGTAACTGGCATCTTCTACGCCACCAATACATGGGCCAGCGCTGATGTCCTGACCTCCGACCAATATCGAGAATTTGGCGAACAGTACGATCTCGAGTTCCTTGACGCCATCAAACGCGGCAGCAAATTCACCATCCTACACAACTGCGGCCCTCGCATCTTCTTCGATCAGCTCGCCTCATATCCTGTACAGGCCATTAGCTGGGACGCGAATACCGATGGCAACCCCGACCTCGCCGAAGGCAAGAAGCGCTCGGGTAAAGCTGTCATGGGCGGCATCAGCGAGAACACCACGCTCAAGAATGGCTCGCCCTCTCAAGTGCAGGAAGAGGTCGCGAAGGCGCTGGAACTCACGGGAAAACGGCACTTCCTGCTTGCCCCCGGCTGTGCCATCCCGCCTGAAACGCCCGCAAAAAATCTTGATGCCATTCGCCGCGCTTTATCTTGACACAATAAGGCACATTCGCTATACTCGCACAAAAGTTTATTATGGCAACTGTAGGGGTCTAATTCATTACACCCTCGTCCCGTCGAAATGTTGTATAGTAGAGTATCGCGTCCGTCGCACTAGTGATACTCTTGTTAGAAATAAAGAGATGGAACAACATCGAACAATGCGAGCGTACTCAGCCGGCGGCGTTGTCTTTAGAACTACATCTCTGCGTATGCCAACACAGGATGACCTGCTCCAGCGGGATGTCTCCGACCTGTACGCCGAAGCGGATGGGATGAACATTGTTGAGGTGGCCCTTGTAGGCCGAAGTCATTCCGGCATCTGGGCCTTGCCCAAAGGCACCCCTCAACCCGGCGAGACAACCGAACAGGTTGCAGTACGTGAGGCACAGGAGGAAACAGGTCTGCTGGTACGCCTGATCGCCTATATCGGCAGCATCTCGTACACGTTTGTACGTGACTCCGTACGCTATCATAAACAGGTACGTCACTACCTACTAGAAGCTATTGGCGGCGATACCTCTTTACACGACGCAGAATATGACGTGGTGCAGTGGTTTTCGCTGCACGAGGCGGGCCGTCATCTCACCTATCACAATGAAGTACACATTCTTTATCAAGCAGAGGACCTGCTGCATACATGGCTGCAGCAACAACATAGAGCAGAAAGTACATAAGTACCTATGATGGACCCGAGTCAACATACACAAGAGCATACGGAGTACTCTTTTGTCAGGCGTATGCTCTTCCCATTTAATGGCGAAGAGCCGTTATCCCGGCGCGATTCGTTGCGCGTGATCCGTGGCTGGATACTCTTATTCACGCCCGGCGTTGTGCTCATCACAGTCGCGCTCTCTCTTATGGCGCACGCCTCGCTTACAAAAATGGCCTTGCTGCTTGTGTTCGCACTCCTATTTGGTATTGTAATGTTTGGTCTTATGGGTTGGTTAACCGTAAGTATGAGTAATAGAACCGCTCGCATTTTTCAAGCGCACCGCGCGAAGAACGCTACAACGGCTCGTGGAGGAAGATATGGATCTCAGCGTTGAAGGTAAGTCGGAGCGTATTCCCCCTGGCTCACATATCTGTCAGTTGTATAGTAAAGTCACAGAGATTCCCAGCGTGACCGCCCGCTTATTTCGCGTCGGCTTATCGCTCTCCGAAAAGTGCTTCTTCGCCGCTGCGCCTGCGCAGGTACGTGAACTACGCGACGAGTTGCGCAAGCTACAGGTGGACGTGGATGCCCTGCTCGAAACGGGTCAGTTGGTGCTGGTGGAAGAACGCGAACCCTTGCTCGCCAATGGGAAACGCTTCGATCCCTATTTCTTGCTCTCTCAACACCAGACCTTTATCGCACAGGCACTGCGCGAGGGCTGGCAAGCGGTACGTATCTCAATCGACATGACGTGGCTGGCAAAGGATATCGCCACTTCGGAACAAATTCTTAAATACGAGGCCGCCTCTGATGCCGTCTTCACCTTCCAGAACGCACCCATCATCGCGTTGATGCACTACGATCATAGTAAGCTTGTGCCAAGCCTCGTGGTGGAAATGCTCAAACTGCACCCGATCTCCGTCGTGGGGAAATACATCAAGCGCAACCCCTTCTATCTCAATTCGGAACAGTACATGCTCAAAATCCTGCGCATCAACAAAGAAAAGGGCAACGGCGGCAACGCCAATCAACAATCACTCTAAAAAAGAGCATGCAACAAGGCGACGCCTTGTTGCATGCTCTTTTTTAGAGCAGTTGGAGCTCAATTCCCGAACATGTTGTTCAGCGAGTTCATTGTATTGCCAAAGTTGCTTTGCCCACCTGCCTGTTGCGCACCCTCAGCCTGTGGTGGATGATACGTCATCGACTGGATACCGACGCGCCCGGGACCCGTAAAGCGGTTGAGAATAATTGACGCGCCCGCCATCATATTGCCGATCGCGCCAAAGATACCGCCACCCTGACGCTGTGAGCCAGCGATAGTCGTCACGGTCATCTGCACCGAGGGGTCTTTCCACAGCCACGCGCCCGGCTCAATATCAAGCGTCTCGCCCGGGGCCAGTGTCTTCTCGAAAACGTTGCCGTAGCCATGCAGCACCACCATGCCCTCGCCGCCCTGCGCTGTAAACTGGTCGATAAACAGACCCGTCCGGCTAAACAGGATGTTTGCAGCCCCCTGCACAAAGGTGAAGCCATAGTCTATGTTGCCTGTCGCGAACAAGAATTGATGCTCGCGTACCTCGACCATCTGTCCCGGCTGTAATCGCAGTGCCACGATCTGTCCCACCGAGTCGCGCGAGAACGCGATATTTCCCGGCCCATATGCCTCCGTAATAAATATCTGTAGACCCGCGAACAGGCGTCTCGCCATACCCTTCATCGACTTAAAGCCAATCTGCACGCCCGGGTGCTTCCACAGCAGGATATGGTGCTCAAAATAAATAGGCATCTGGCCGCCCAGCATAATATCAACCACTGGCACCAGTTCGCCCTCAATCGAGATCGTCATATCGGCGACGTGCAGCGGACTTTTGGGATTATGCAGTTCCGCCTTTGGCTCCGCCGCCCCAAGTGGGCTACTGGTATACTCTTCGTACTGATTAGGCGGCACAAATGCCCCCTGAGGCGCGCCATACTGCCCCTGTCGCTGCTGTGGCGGGGGCGGAGTACCGTGCTGCTGCTGACCCTGCGGCGGGTTGTAATAGGCTGGTTGCGATGGTGACGAGGGCTGCTGCCCCACCTGCTGTAGTGACGCACCACATACGCCACAGAACTTAATACCGTCAGCCACCTGACTCTTACAATTGGGACAAGTCAAGATACACCTCCTTCGTGTCTTACCCAAACGGCAATGAACTGAAGCATTCCCGCCTAGATGATATCAGCATTCAGCCCAACAATCAACCCGCGCATATGACCGCATTAGTCACATCCACGCCTCCTATGACAAACCTCTTTCGGACGTGGTAAACCGGTCCCTACAAAAAGACACGGTACAAAACAACAAGGACAACAATCAACACCAACACAGCAACAAGCGCGATCAGGGCAGACGCTTGACTCGAAAGCCCTTTTCTCGGGGTAGACACATCCTCCTGAGCTAAACGCGCGTCTCTCTTTCGTTTCTTGTCTTGCATCTCAAGTTCTAAGAACGCCGGCTGCTGACGTGGATCACGATATTTTGCCATCTTATCTCTCTTTTCTAATGTTGGTCTCAAGGATGCAGAACGGACGCCCACAAGGGGCTACCCCATAAGCGTTACCGTAAGGCTGGAATGGGGACCAGGGCGCCCGCAAGGGGAACGCCCCTCCCATACAAGGCTGGAATGGGGACCAGGGCGCCCACAAGGGGACGCCCCATAAGCATTAACATAAGGCTCGAATGGGGACCAGGGCGCCCGCAAGGGGAACGCCCCTCCCATACAG
>CAXTCR010000311.1:0-4472 GCA_964242555.1 uncultured Ktedonobacteraceae bacterium | reverse complement strand
GCATAGTGCGCTTTTTGCAGGCACAACTCCCCCAGTTCCTGGAAACCTTGCTTGCCAAGTGCTGCCAGGTAGATCGTTGCACCAACTGCGAGTAACGATTGATTGGTGCAGATGTTAGAGGTAGCTCGTTCGCGTCGAATGTGCTGTTCGCGCGTCTGCAAGGTCAGCACATAGCCTGTCTGCTTTTTCTCGCCCTCCTCAATCGTTTGACCCACGAGACGCCCCGGCAAAAGGCGCATAAACTTGTGTTTCGTCGCCATAAAGCCAAGCGCGGGCGCACCATAGCTCATGGTGTTACCAAAGCTCATTAGCTCGCCAACTGCGATATCAGCGTTATACTCGCCCGGAGCCGCTAGGATACCCAGCGACGCTGGCTCGGTGATTGTAGTAACAAAGAGCGCTTTTCCCTTGTGCGCAACACGTTCAATTGCACGTACATCCTCAACACATCCAAAAAAGTTCGGTTGCTGGATAATCACTGCCGCCGTTGTAGGCGTGATCGCAGCATTAAGTGCTTCGACTGGTGTCACACCGTTGCTGGTCGGAACCTCTTTAATTGAGAAACCACGCGAGAAGGCATACGTGTGCAGCACCCGGCGATACTGTGGATCGACGCCCTCTGAAATCACGACTTCCCCACGTCCGCCTGGACCAAGTGCCATCAAGACAGCTTCAACTAAAGCCGTTGAGCCATCGTAGAGCGAGGCATTGGCGACATCAAGGCCAGTAATCTGGCACACCATCGTCTGAAATTCATAGATGGCCTGTAGCATGCCCTGACTCACCTCAGCTTGATAAGGGGTATAAGAGGTGACAAACTCAGAGCGCCGTTGCAGGTGTGGCACAACGCTGGGAATAGCGCGGTCGTAGGTACCCGCGCCAAGAAACGAGAGTGTTGTATCGAGATTAGCATTTTTTGCCGCCATACGCATCATATGGCGTTTCAGGTCTGGCTCGGCAAGTGCTTGCGGTAAGTCAAGTGGACGATCTAAGCGCACATGCTCCGGCACCGTTGTCAGCAGGTCCTCCATACTGGAGAGACCCATGTGCTCCAACATCGCCTGCTGCTCCGCAGACGTATTTGGTACATAATGCATACTACGTTTGCTCCCCTTGGATTGGGTATATTTGTCTGGCTAGCATACCCCTATTCATTCATGAATCGTGAAATTGCGCTATGGATGTGCAAGGGGAAACGCTACGACAATACAAAGCCGCATAATCCTATTGTGATTATGCTTCCTATCTTGTTAGTAGTCATGTTCATTATACCGCATGACGGGGAGGGTATCCAAACAGAAAACAAGAACAGGACAGTGCAAGAGAAATACTCCCATCAACGCTCCAGCGTTGATGGGAGTATTTCTCTTGCACTGTCCTAACCTGACTTGACTTTTTGTTGTACAATGTATGCAACGGGATTGTAGCTCAGTGGATAGAGCAAGTGTTTCCTAAACACTGTGTCGGAGGTTCGATTCCTCTCAGTCCCATATAACCCACGTTTCTATCTCCCCATTTTTCCTGTAAGGACGCAAAACTTCTCTTTTCCAAAACTTAAACTATCCTCTATTCGTTCTACAAGTAGAAATGATTAGGTGAACATACACATTACGTAGCAGGAAATATATACATTTGGAAAGAGGATATATAATATGACCCTTGATGTGACGAACAACATTTTGACAATGAGTATCCAGATACCCTATCTTATCGTCATTATTATCATTATCATCATCATTGTCTTGCTCCGACGTAAGTAGACTATTGCCCTCTGTAAATAGAGCAAGAGGGTACAAATATAGGACTTGTGACGATATATCACAAGCCCTACGTTTGTATTCTCTTATTCCTACAAGCAAGTGAGTCCTAGCTTGGCACTTCTTCAGGGCTACTGATAAGGATGCGGAGGAAACGGCGTACCGCCCAGAAGAGCAGCCAGTAAATCGCCATCGCGATCAGCGTAGACCACTCGAAACGGTCGGATTGAGTGTGAACAATAGACTCGAATGGCACAAGGACAATGGTTGTGAGGGCATACAGAAAGCCCGCGAACAGGTTGTTTGGATCCGCGCCAATCAGCTTGAGCAGGAAGCGTAAGGCTAGCAATACTTCTAGTACGGTCACAAACCACTGGATAAAATCATTCAACTTACCAATAGCATAGCGAACCGTGCGAGCCTCTTCCTGGCGGACCGCTGCCTCCTCCTCTGGCATCGCGTCTGCAGCAGATGGTGGTGGTGTTGATGGTGCTGGCGCAGCCTTCGGCTGGAGGTCCTCCATCATGCGCCGGGGTTGCACGCTTGTTGTGTCATCTGGAAAAGAACTATTAGACATCCTGCTCCCCTTCTCTACTGGCACTTCCGTCTCACAAGAATGCCAGCAAATACAGATAATGAATGAATTATACCATGTACCTTGCATCTCCGCTATGGGCTGCTGCGTACCAAAAGTTTCACTCCCTCTGCCTCGCGCAATACACGGTATTGCTTGGAGTTGACAAGCTGATTCAATTGGTTCGTTACTCCAACGCGCTCATCAGGAAAAACACTCTGGACATCGACGATGATGTACTGCACCTTGTTGTTAATATTCTTGGACGTGGAGAAAGTAATAGCGGGAAATACCGTGATGTAGAGACGCTGACTCAAGTGTGGATTGAGATTTTCACCTGCCGACACTGAAGCATTCGCCGGAATCATGGCCAACAGTTGATTGATGTGTTGCTCACGAGTACCCGGAGTGTGGTCAGCCCAAAAGATATTGAGTTGTGGTGCTAGAATGACGAGGTTCAGGGCGAGCATTGCAACAATCCACCCACTTGTCCACCATTGTAGTCGCGGCAGTGGTGCTAAGCTTGCCAGTGGAGTCATATGCTCGTCAAGACTCTGCTTCTGACTCCCATAGGTATGTAGTAAGACGGGTTGCACCTGTTGTATTCGAGCGAGTGACTGTGCGAGAGCAGGTCGCGCAACTATTGGACGCAAGAATGCGAGCAGGCCAACATACGCGCTGCCCCCTGCTTTCCTTATCCCATCTACCACGAGTACGCGCTGTTGGGGAAATGGTAAATCTCTTGTGAGCCAACGCGAGAGCGCAGTTTCTTTCTCACCAATCTCACTGGAGGCGAGCGCTCCTGTGCTCTCTTGACGCCACCCACACCAGAGCAGTAAGAAGCGACGAAGACCGGAGATAGCGGCAAGCATGATGAAGGGGATGATAACGGCGTTATAGTGGTATACGCCGCTGTAGTAGAGCGGGTAATCGCTGAACAGGTTGATAGCTAGAGCTGGTAATGCTGGTAGAAACCATTCGAGACCGAGCAGGGCAAAAAAGCCTGTACTGCGTAGAAGACCGGCAATATAGTAAAAGCGATCAAGGGTGAGAAACGTTGCGAAAAGGAGCCATGGATGTATTAGGATATTGACAAGCGCGGCTCCTGGCGAACTACCCAACGACTCATAGCGATACCAGTAGTTGCTGTGTACAGCGCCTGAATAAAAGTGTGGAATGACGACCAGGAAAGCAAACAGACCCCACGCAAAGCCACCGGCGATTAGCAGTAGCCCCAAGCGTGGGAGCTTGTACTTCCAAACCACCAGGACGCCAAGCAAGGCAACCGCGAACGGCACGTCCTCTTTACAGGATGCCGCGAAGACACAGGCCATCAAGAACGGGCCATAATGCTTATATTCAAGTGCGAGTACCGCATACAGCAGCAAGGGCGTAGCGAGGCTCACAGGATGAAAATCGAACAGGTTAACACTCAACAGCGCGGGCATAAGGTAGTACGCGACAACCAGCGTGGGCGCGAGTAATGGTAGATTCGGGATGTGCTTGCGCGTTAATAGATAGATAGGCCAGCCACCGGCAGCGATTGCCAACGTTTGGAAGACGAGTAACAGGCGAGCATCGGCATGAAAGAGATAGAGCAGCGAGAGCGGTAGAATGATGGGTTCGACGTGAATGGCAAGGCGTGTTGGCGGTCCATAAAAATCGCTTCCCTGATTCGTGAACTGGAAGGGGCGACCATGAATCGTGTTCCACAATACCTGATCCATATTGCCAAGGTCAAAGGCCGCCGCCTTAAAGGTATTGTAGCGTAGCACACTTTCGTAGCCCATCCAGACGATGTACCCCAGGATAAGTATCCATGTTGCGACAAACGCGATACGCCGCTGTGTCTCGTATGAGCCGATGTCAAATCTCTTCATAATTATTGCGTATGTTGACTATTGGTATCTGTAGGGACCGATGTATCGCGTCCTTCTCACCATTACAATTGCAAACTAGAACATACTACATCAGTCCCTATGGAGTTTTACGTCGCATTATACCACGATAATGGCTTGTATAATGCCAATGCCGACGAGGATCATAAACGACCAGACGATCACAAATTCGGGCCATGTGCCTGTACGAAAGCGAAAGTGCGAATTGGGTGGAAACCCATAACGCCTTTTGCTAGGCCAGAA
>CAXTCR010000310.1:0-4483 GCA_964242555.1 uncultured Ktedonobacteraceae bacterium | reverse complement strand
TATTGACGAAGTTGCCGATGGAGTCGGTCATCTCTTGTTGGTTGCGACCTGCGACAGTGGTGCCGATCACCACGTCGTCCTGTTCCGTGTACCGCTGTAGCAAGGCAACAAAGCTTGCCACCATTGTCATATACAGCGTGACGCCCTGCTGATAACTGAACTCTTTGAGAGCTTGACTTAGGGCATCGGGTAGTTCAAAGGTCTGTATCGCTCCATTATGTGTTGGTGTCGTTGGACGCGGAAAATCGGTCGGCAAAGTCAGAACAGGTGGTGCGCCTGCTAACATCTCCTTCCAGTACGTAAGCTGTTGCTCTAACCGCTCTCCCTGCAACCACTCCTTCTGCCACAATGCAAAGTCAGCATATTGGAGCGGCAAAGGAGCGAGTTGTAATGAGTGACCGGCTGCGTAAGCTGTGTAAAGCTGGGATAATTCCTGGTCAAACACTCCAACAGACCAACCATCGACAAGAATATGGTGCGTGAGCACGAGTACCAGATGCTCCTCGTCGCTCAGATGTAACACGCTTACACGCAGTAGCGGACCATGTGTCAGATCAAATGGTTGCAGCATCTCGCTTTCCAGTAGCCGCGTTTGCTCTGCCACTTGCTGCTCGGGAGATAATGCTCTCAGATCCACCTCTTTCACAGGCACATGTGTGCTTGGAGCAATGACCTGCATCGGCTGATCTTCAATTAAGGTAAAGGTTGTGCGCAGACTTTCATGGCGCTGGATCAACGCCTGTACACTTTGCTTTAAGGCGTCCATATTCAGAGCCTCACGAACACGGAGTAGGATTGGTATATTGTAGGCTAGGGCATTGGTCTCCATTTGTTGAAGTAACCACAACCCTTGCTGCTGTGGCGCGATTGGCACCACTACCACCTCGTCTGTCTCTTGTTCGTTTGTATCGTCTGGCAGTATCGAGGTCGGTCTCAGGTAAGACTCACGAGAAACCGCTTCAACAAATGGGAGTTCAGAAGGTGTTGTCTCATTCGTTTGCACCTGCTCTATAAGTTTGGCCTGCTGTGCAACAGTAGGTGCTTCAAAGAAAGCACGTAGAGATATCTCTACGTTCAAGGCCATACGCAAATGCGTTATAATCTGCATCGCCGACAGAGAGTGTCCAGCGAGCGCAAAGAAGTTATCTGAGACACCAACTTGTTCAATGCCTAAGGCTTGTGACCAACTTTCGGCAACGGTCTTTTCTAGCTCAGTACTTGGAGCCACGAAGTCATGTGCATCACGCCCAATGTTTGGCGAGGGCAACGCCCGGCGATCTACCTTCCCATTAGAAGTCAAGGGTAGTGCCTGGAGCATCATAAAGACGGACGGTATCATTGCAGCAGGCAACCGGGTGCTAAGATACAATCGTAACTCATCGCTCGAAACATGTGCCTGCTGACCAGTAGCCACATACGCTACCAAGAAGTTCTGGTCTAGTTGGTCCTTGTGTGCAATCACTACACATGCTTTTACTGCTGGATGCGACAGCAGCGTCACCATGACTTCATCTGGCTCGACGCGGACACCGCGAATTTTGACTTGATGATCCTGACGGCCTAGAATTTCGATCGAGCCATCTGCGCGATAGCGTCCACGATCCCCTGTTCGGTAGAGGATGTCGTGTTCATCACCGCGGAAAGGATTTTTGATAAAGCGCTTCTTGCTTTCCTCGGGAGCATTGATGTAGCCTAAACTGCGAAATGGCGTACGCAAAACGATCTCGCCAATTTCTCCAATGCCACAGAGTTGGTCCTCTTCCTTCAGAAGCAGTGCCTGTGTTTGAGGGAGTGGTCGACCCACAGGCTGTATTCCTGGTATGGGGTCCTCTTCCACTATATAACAACACTTCGCTAGTGTTGTTTCAGTAGGTCCATAGAAATTGGCAATTTTGCCGGCTTCTGGAAAGGCTGCACGCCATCGTCGCACAAGTACGTCGGTAAGAGGTTCACCCGCAAAGAACACCCAGCGCAAGGCTCTTAGCGACACTCCTTGAGGAACATTGGCAATCCAGGATTGTGCAAGTGCTGGCACGATATGTAACAACGTGATGCGTTCACGCTCTAACCAATAAAGAACTTGATCGAGCGCGGGTTCATCAGCCCAATCTGGCAGACAGAGTGTTGCCCCACTTGTTAGCGGAAGGAAGATGTCTCTGAGCACGACATCAAAAGAAAGGGCCGTTAACTGCCCACTACGGTCACGAGGACCTACCGTGAACGTCTCCCGCTCCCAGGAGAGAAAGTGGCTTAATCCCTTATGCCAGCCCAATACTCCCTTCGGAACCCCTGTGGTGCCAGAGGTGAAGAAGATATAGGCTGCATTTTCAGGAGTCACTGTAGGTAGACTTATCGCTTCTACATGAGCATTGGTATCTTGCCCGACTACCTCACCTGAATCAGGTGCAACACGCAGCAGCGTTAGATCTGGAAGTTCTTGTAGCCATCGGTCTGCTGAACGCAACCTGCCTATATACACCACATACTTCGCTTTTGCTTCTCGCAGCATAAGTTGTTGTCGATGTACCGGCAAATTGCGATCAACAGGTAGGATAATCCCACCGCTCATGAGTGACCCTAACATGCCTGCAATCAGCCCAAAGCTTCTTGCCCCTAAAATCGCAACCACATCACCCTGCTTCTGTCCTTGAGCAAGCAGAAACTGCGCAATCGCAGTAGCGCTTTGGGCTAATTCTCTATACGTCCATGTGTCGAAGCCTTGACGAATTGCCGACTGCTCTGGTGCTCGTCGTGCCCAGGATGCAAACACGTCGGTAACTACGTCATACTGTGGCTCGGGAATCTCTGTATGTGGATTAGGAAGCACTGTATCGCCTATTTTCTCGGTTGAGCTACGTTTTAAAGGATTTGACCAACGGTACGACTTACGAGAAACTGCTTGAATAGATGGTAGGACTGCTGGCTTGTTTTCGGCAGCCTGTAGCTTGCTAATATACTGAGCCTGTTGAGCGACTGTGTCAGCCTCAAAGAAACTCAACAATGGTAACTCAACATGTAGGGTTGCGCGTATAGTTGAGATGACCTGCATTGCGAGTAGGGAATGACCACCCAGCATAAAGAAATCATCGTGAGTGCCTACGCGCTCAACACCTAGTGCCTGCGACCAGATGCGGGCTACTGTCTCCTCAAGTGAAGTGCGAGGGGCATCCTTGGACTCAATGGCTGTATGGTGCTTAGGCTCACGCTCGCTCAGGTTGCGACGGTCTACTTTCCCATTAGGCGTTAAGGGAAATGCGTCCAGCATCACAACTGCTGCTGGCACCATGTACTCGGGTGCATGCTTCATAACATGACTCTGTAACTCAGAACCCGAAACGGAGTTTTGCTTATGCAGGATGACATACGCCACAAGCTGCTTCTCGCCCGAGGTGTCTTGGCGAGTGACCACGGTCGCTTTGCGTACACCAGGATGTCCTTCGAGGATTGACTCGATCTCACCCAACTCTATGCGAAAGCCACGAATTTTCACCTGTTCGTCAACGCGTCCTAAAAACTCAAGGTTTCCATCTGGTAAATAGCGCGCCACGTCGCCGGTTTTGTAGAGGCGAGCATCGGGGTCTGTGCTCCAAGGATTTGAGATAAATCGCTCTGCCGTCAATTCGGGACGATTCAAATAGCCTCGTGCTACACCAGCGCCACCGATGTAGAGTTCTCCCGTCTCAGAAATCGGCACTGGCTGCATATGCTCATCTAAGATGTAGAGCTGTGTGTTGGCAACGGGGCGCCCAATGGGAATAGGACCTGAGCTAGGTGTATCATGAGGTACTTCATAGATGCAGCAGCCTACCACTGTCTCAGTTGGCCCATATTCGTTGATAAGCCGGGTTTGGGGCGCGTACTTCTGCCAGAAGGCAATGTCTTCTCCTCGCAGAGCTTCGCCACCAATAATAAGTGCTCGAGCATGTGATGCATCCTCTGGCGATAACACCTGACTGAGCATTTTCAGGTGGGCTGGTGTAATCTTCACAAGTGAGTAGTCAATGCCGTTGTGCAGGGCCGCATGTAGCGCCTCAACTCCCACGCTTTCGGGCAGGAGAATTGCCTTTTGTCCCACAATTAATGGTGAAAGTAAGCTCGTGATCGTCAAGTCAAATCCAAGTGGCGAGTGTACCAGCGTACCCTGTCCCTCTGCGACTGCATATGCTTGCGTGCACCAGGAGAGGTAGTTGACAAGTCCTTGATGCGGAATCATCACACCTTTGGGCTTGCCAGTTGAGCCAGAGGTGTAGATCATATAGCACAGGTGTCTTGCCTCCACTCCACTCACTGGATTCTCTTCAGACTCCTGTGCGAAAACGCCCCAATCTGTATCTAACGAAATAAGCTTCGCTTGAGAGGAAGGTAGGATGCTCATAAACCGTTGTTGTGTCAGGAGTATGGGTGCTTGCGCATCCTCTAGCATAAAGAATAAGCGCTCAGCAGGATAGGTTGGATCAAGTGGTACATAGGCGCCTCCTGCCTT
>CAXTCR010000309.1:0-4488 GCA_964242555.1 uncultured Ktedonobacteraceae bacterium | reverse complement strand
GGCATGGCCATTGTCTTACCCTTCGTAGGACTGTTATTGCAGTCATTTTTAATATTAGTATGCTGGCTTGCATGGATGTATGCCTGTGTAAGGTTTGTACGGTACGAGTGGAAAATGGCACGGCATACGCAAGAAATGGACGATGACGACGAAGAGCCGGAGCTTGACCAGGAGCAAGAGCTGCCTGCTTTTGTGCCACCCTCTTCCATTCCAACATCCCCAGTGGAAGTATCAGAGTACGATACTTTGCCTGATACAGTCTACCCGCGAATGCCCTCTTCGGCGCGTCGCTACCCAATCCCTAGTGCACTGGTCAATAAACCAGTGGTAGGGGCTTCGTCCTCGCGTATACCAGCAAGAGCATCGGCCCAACTTGTTGCGGTTCGAGTGCCTGTACCGCAAGACGAAACACACGGTTTAGATACAACAACATACTTTGATGACGAAGGGGATGAAGGATACGACGACTACAAATACGAAGAGGCGCCAACACGAGAGCTTGATTCGAATAATAAGGAGCTTGAAGAGCAATTGGCGGATGGGATAGGCCGTGAAGGGGCACAAATACGACTCATTGTGGGTATTGGTTCTGATGCGGGATGTGTTCCTAGCAAAGCAGTGAATGAGGATAATGTCTTAGGCTTGCAAAATAAGCGTGTAACGGGGACAGGAGTGGTTCCTGTTGGCCTGTTTGTCGTCGCCGATGGTATGGGGGGGCATGCAGATGGTCAGGAGGCGAGTCGCCTCGCCACGTGTTCGGTAAGTGAGGTTGTAACACCTAGATTGTTGAGTCCGGGCGTCGAAGAGGCGCAGTGCGAAGAGTTGTTGAAGGATGGTGTACAGTACGCGAATTTCACCATCTACCAGCACAATCAACAGAATTTTATGATGGGCACAACAATCACCACAGCACTTGTTTTTGGATCAACCGCGTACCTTGCCAATGTGGGTGATAGTCGTACCTATCTCTATCGCGAAGGAGAGGGTTTGGCACGGATTACTACTGATCATTCTCGTGTCTGGCAATTGGTGCAGGAGGGAAAGATCAAGCCGGAAGACATATACACTCATCCGAAGCGGAACGAGATTACGCGTTGTCTGGGTGAGAGTGTGCGCGTCGAGGTTGACACGTTTAAGGTCCCGCTGCAGGTAGATGATGTGCTACTCCTGTGTTCTGATGGTCTCTGGGAGATGGTGCGTGATGCAGAGATAGCGCAGATCATCCAGGACAACACTCCTCGCGCCTCTGAAATAAGCGCGAAATTGATTGAAGCTGCCCTACGCAATGGTGGCGCTGATAATGTGAGTGTGATTGCAGTGTGCGTGACCAAGTATTGAGGTGCTATCCTACTGCGTATGTTTATGAAATATCACGTTTATACAGAACAAACGTCCACTATCTGCCTCATTCTCAAGCCGCATTCGGGGAGTGAGGCAGATAGTGGACGTTTGTTTTCCAATGCTATTTTTTATTCGTCGCCTGTGTCGTGAATGGTCACGCGAAACGGATTACTTTTGGCACGCTGACGGGCGCCGAGGATGTCTGTTTGTGGTCCTGCTTTCTCTTGCGATGACTCAGAAGAGGGCAGGGCAGGATACGAGCGTATGGAGTTTCGCGGCGTTAAGGCGCGTGAGTCAGGGAGAGGCGTGCTATCCGGTTGCGCACGGCGTGTATAGCTTGGCTGCTGCATTGGTTGCGTAATAGGATGCGGTGTCGGAACGGATGACTGTGGCGCCGCGTTCGGGGGCTGACCTGTGGTTGCCGTCCTTCTCGCGGCGGGTTGCAGTGTGGGCTGAGACATGACGTTACGCACGCGCAGGGCAACCAGTAAGCGGTTGATCTCTACTAAATCCGTGCAGGATGGAGGCACTACTAGCGGTTCGCCACGCATATGACGCTCAAATGCAGTACTTAACTCATGTAGCCCCTGTGTGAGGCGCACAGCATAGGCGTTGTTCTGACCCAGGCGTGCGAGCCGCTCTGACATAAGGTTCAAGCTCGCTGCAAGTGGCAGTAGGACGCCGTGTGTCAGGTTTGCTCGTGCCTTTAGATGGCCATTGGCGATCTGAGCCTGCACGTCCTTCAAGTGATCGATGCCCCGCTCAAGTTCGACATTGTAGTCATTGAGTTGATGTGCTTGCTCTTCGATGCGTCGATTCGCGTGTTCGAGATGTTCCAGAGCCTCGGCCTGCTGCTGTGTAAGGCGTTTGTTCTCCCAAATAGTGAAGACCTGACGCGCGATGACCAGCACGACGACACCCAGCGTGGCGAACAAGAGTACTGGTCGCAAGGCCTGTTGACTCGGGGAATTGGTCAGCACATCGAGCGAGAGCGCGAGGAAGAGCAGGACAAGCAAGACATATGGCACGAACTGGGAGAGTCCAAAGCCATGCTCATCGAAGTTTTGTTCCAGGCGCTCCTGAATGATATGCTCTGGTGTGGCGGGTAGAAAACGGCGCAAATACGCGGCGAGGCCAATCGTCATCATGCCGAGGGGCCAACCTAGATCAACCCATGTTGCCTCGACATAGGTGCCCGCGTTGTTTTGCACGTTGAAGAGAAAGTCTGAGGTCACGAAAAAGCAAAGCCCCAGACCAACCAGCAGCAAGCTTACACGGCGTGCGGTCGATTGGTAGACGCGTCCTTGTCCACGCAGAAGTAGGAAAATAACGCAGCTGATGAGCGCGGTATCAGCCGTAGGATAGTACAATCCCAGGAACTTGCCGAGGCTTGCTTCACCGGGAGCCTGCGCCAGTGAACCAAGCAAGAAATACCATGAGAGTGCTAGCAGTGAACACATGGCGATAAGGCTATCCATCAATAAGACAAGACGATTTGTACGTGCTCCGGGTCGTGGTAAGAGCAGTAGACCCACAAAAGCGAAAAGGGGGAAGGCCGAGTAACCAACATCGGCGAGTGACGGGAAGGGTGTTTGTCCAATAGAAATGTAGTAGCGCCAAAAGCTATCACCCATGCCCCAAAGAAGCACACCTAAACCAATGAGTAGCCATGAGAGTTGTTCAAGCCCTATCCAGGCTTCCGTCTTTTCGTAGCTCTTCATGTGTAAACTAGCACTACCAAAGGCTAAAGTCCCTCCAATAAGTGCTCCGACAACAGGCGAGAATTGCCCAATACGTAACGCAAAAACGCCGCCGAGATGCAATACAACAATACACACCATTCCCGCCCCCAACCAGATAATCGCCTTGATTAGCGTTCGAGATAGCGTAAACATAGAAACCTCCATCTTTGCGTCCTACAACAACATTCATCATTTCTCTTCTATAAGTCTGTGCTAAGTATAGGAGAGCAGAATACAAGATTTCTCCATTGCACCTTCCTGTCAGATGCTGTACTTTTTTCTCAAAAAGACAGGGAAAGACTGTCAATATGTTGGCGGTCTTTCCCTGTCTTTTTTAAGAGGGCAAAATCTTAGTGTGAGATTTTACCAAGTCTTATACTATGTCTTCTGTAGGATGTGTTTTTTCCCTTCATCGTGTTGTGCGTGCAAAGACTTTCAGATAGCGGGCAATGCTGGGCCTTGTGCTTTCGATCATACCTATATCACTGCTACTAAGCGGCTTTATGAGGAGTAACGCGATGGCACACAGTATAAGAAATATAACTCCAGAAAAACCGAAGAGAATGCGGTTTGTGGGATGCCATACGATGGCGGGAAGCGCGGCAATCGTCAGGGCTACTAAGAAGCGCAGTGAAAATCCCACTGGGTATTTATTTGGCAGGTCGCGCCCGAGAAAGGCGAGCAGCATGCCTCCCGTAATAGTTCTGCCGATGCCATCGGCAATGAGGGCGCCTGCGGGACCATAGCGTGGAATAAGCGCGATGCCTAAGGCGATAACTGTGCCCAGTCCAATCCATTGACCCAGCACGACGAGGTGTGCTTTGTTTAAGACGTAGAGCGTGGATTGATGAATGGTTGTGCCTAGCACACGTACGAAAATGTTAAAGAGCAAAAATATGGCTAACAATGTTCCGACTGGTGCAAATGTCTTAGGATACAGTACAGCAACGATGTTTTGGGCATTGAAGAGACAGAAGACAAGACCGGGGGCGGCCAGGAGTGTTTCAACTTTGATTAAGATATCCCATGTTCGTCCCAGACGTGCATAGTTTCTGCCGGTAGCGGCGGCAGCCAATGTTGAGCCACCAACACCACCAAAGCCAGCCACAAGCAAAGCATTTGCGGCATCGGCAAGCTGAAACGAGAGGTTGAAGAAACCGCGCTGTGTGAGCGAGACCGCAAAGTAGCCGAGCATGAGGATTGATGTTTGCTTGAGTAGTGCTCCATTTACAAGATTGGTCAACCAAGCCGAGATACCAAGTCTAATCACTGGCCTCAACGCTTGCTTATATACGACTGCGCCTCGTGGAAATACGGTTGGAGCCAACCATAGGGCAAATGCGGTTGCGTTAAACAGCCAAATGATGGATTGCATCCACAGAAAGCCTTCGATGCCCCAACCGAG
>CAXTCR010000308.1:0-4509 GCA_964242555.1 uncultured Ktedonobacteraceae bacterium | reverse complement strand
TGCCAGCGTCGAACGGATCTAGCCCAACAGCGGTACATACCGGCTCAATAAACGAAAGCCCTGCGACGATAGCCGTACTCAACCCACGCTCTTTCGCCAGACTCAACACAAGCCCTACCGATGACTCACCAATCAAGGGATGCCCCGGCACTGCATAGATCACCAGCTGCTGTGTTGCTAGCTCACACACCCTCTCCGCAATTTGCTGATAAAGCGTACTCCAATCCGCCGACTCCTCGTACAACGAGTCAAACGAGGTTATCTGTAGCGCCGGAATCTCCGCTTTGAGAGGTTCAACTGTCGGGTGAATAATAGTGCGAAAATATACCATCTGCTGCTGTTCCGCCGCCTTTGCAAGCAACGTACGAGCTTGTAGTGTCAGGTCATGTATCGAACCCGGGCCAAGGCCTAGAATTGTAATTTGTGCTGTCATATATGTGTAGCTTCTCCCAGTAATAAATTCATCGCTCTCGCCCCAACATTTTCGTAGGGACCACGTTCACGGCGCCCAAAGCCGATTTATGGCCTATACCGCCTTGATTAAATCAACCAATTGTGAACAAATTTACCCATGTACACATAGTAGCATATACCAATCACCTACCACCCTCTTGACAAAACTCCTTCTTACTATAGGTACACACCTCGACCAGTCTTTCAATTTACCAATTAGCACTACAGGTCTCTCAGTTGCACTTGTTATCCTACTCATCTGGTGGCAGACAAATGCGTTTCGTACACATCTGCTTGTCCTAGCCATTGTGCTGGCACTTCTAGCAGTTGCACCACTACTAGGTTTCTCCGCATTGCATACAGTATTCCTTCCAGGTCACGGTGGCTATGAACTTGTCCTTGGCAGTTTTTTAACAATTGGTGGCCTATGCGATCACCTCCTTCTGCTTCGTTCCTTTAGACAAACACAGCAGGTATATCAATCATGACAAAGCCATTTGAAGAACTTTCTGAGATGAATAAGCTCATTCACGAGCCTGTGCGTCTGGCAATTATGACCTCGCTTTCCGCTTGCAACAGTGCTGAATTCCTTTTCCTGCAGAATATGCTGGGCTTGACAGTCTGCAACCTCTCAAGTCACCTTGCAAAACTCGAAGAAACTGGCATGGTCGAGATCCAAAAACAGTTCGTAGGCAAAAAAGCAAGCACGATGATTAGCCTAATGGAAAAGGGGCGTCAGGCAATCGAACGTCACTGGCAATTATTAGAACAGCTACAAAAAAGTGCTGAGCAAATGACTTTACTACGTGGAAATGTACAAACGAATCTAGGAGAGCTGTCATAGATGCTGGGGCTAAACCTCCTATGGTATAATGAACGTCAAAGAGTCAATTCTCCACCAAATGATGTAAGAGGATAAATTTTGTATGCCGACACGCGAAGACGCTTATACATTGATGACAACCCACGTCAAAAACGAAAACCTGCAGAAACATATGCTCTCGGTAGAGGTCGCAATGCGCTTCTATGCCCGTAAGTATGGCGAAGACGAAGAATTGTGGGCTATGACGGGCCTGCTGCACGATAGCGACTATGAGGAATATCCCGACCTGCACGATCATACACAGGTAGCAGCGCAGTGGCTTCGTGAAGGTGGCTATGACGAGCGCATCATCCATGCTATTTTAGCCCACAACGACCTCAACCTTGACAAGTATCCACGCAACACCTTGCTTGCGAAGGGCCTGTACGCCTGTGACGAGGTAACGGGCATGATTACTGCTACTGCTCTTGTGCGCCCCAATAAAAGCATTATCGGCCTTGAGGTCTCTTCTGTACGCAAGAAAATGAAAACCAAAGGCTTTGCCGCTGGCGTCAACCGTGATGATCTGGTCAAGGGAGCGGCAGAACTTGGCGTCGATTTGGACGAGCACATCGCCTTTGTGATCCAGGCCATGTCCAGTATCGCGGACAAGCTTGGCCTCGCCGGTGTTAATGTTGGTGTTTAACAAATAAAAACCTATGTCTCTATTCCAGCAACAACCACATCGCACACCACGTGAACCAGGACAACGAATGTTCACCGCCAGTGAGGTTGCAGAGTACGAATACTGCCCCCTTGTATGGTGGCACGAACAATTCGAACCGGCCTCGCACGCCCAAAGCGAAGATTTGTTTGCGCGTCTCGTCGAGCTAGAACATGATCACAGTACACAGGCGCCCGCGCTACCAGAATATCAGATGATCGAGCAACTGCTTGTCAAGCGCGGAGCCTTTGAGGTTGGACGCCAGCAGCACGCCGAACATGCTGAAGAGGTGGCCGAGATCGAAGAGGAGCGAGCGAGCGTGCCGATGGTGAGCGTCCTGACCCGCCCGCTCCTCATTGCCGCAGGCATCATCATCGTCCTCGCGCTTGTATTGATTTTGATTGCATGGGTAGTGCGATAAACATCTGTAGAGGTCTAACTCTACTACACCCTGTTCAACAATGAATATTTGGGAAGGGCATAAAGGAGAGAGCATAGTCATGGTGTCGAGCGTGTTGTTGCCTGTTGGCCTCTGCCTCCTGGTAATTGCCCTTGCCCTGCTGATCCTGTTGCTTAACGACCGGCGTCAGCAGAAGCGACGGCTGCTGGAGGAACGGCATCGTGCGCTGGGGCTACCGCCCGGTGAGCTTGTCTATGAAGACGCGGACGGACAGGGTGAGCCGCTCAGTTCCAATCACTATCCACTCATTGGTAAGCCTGATTATGTGGTGCAACTGCCCGATGGTCGACCGGTGCCCATCGAACTCAAGCTCAATGTGCAAGGTGCTACAATACCCTATAGCAATCACGAAGTGCAGCTCGCGGCCTACTGCCTGATTCTCGAAGAGTACTTTCCCGAGACACCGCCGACGCACGGCATCCTGCGCTACGCTGACTGCGAGTTTACCGTTGACTACACACCTAAACTGCGTAGAAAAGTTATTGCTAATTTAGAGCAAATGGCGAAGTGTACTGAACAACAGCCGCCACGTTTGGCAACACAGCGGGTCGCCAAGTGCCGCGCCTGCTCCTACCAACCCATCTGTCCCGTCGGACGCGGAAAATAATATTTGAAAAAGGAAGACTCCTATGCCAAGTGAAGTTATTGAATTGAGTGGCCACATTATTGACTCGTGGACCCTGCCGCGCACATGGGACGCTATCATGGATCGTGGCGGCAACTTCAAGGTTGAAGAGATGCGAGTCGGCGTCAACAAGACGGAGACCAGCTATGCCCGTATTCGTATAGATGCGCCCGACGCCGAAACATTGGATCGCGTGCTAACAGAGGTGCAGCAATTTGGCGCGGTTCTCGTGCACAAAGAGGACGCTCAGACTGCGGTCGTCGAGCAGGATGGTGTGCTCCCCTCAAAATTCTACTCCACCACGAACCTGCCCACACAGGTACGCATTGGCGGACAATGGGTCACGGTCGAGGGCATCGAAATGGATGTCGCCATTATCGTTGATCGCGAGGATACACGTGCGTATTGCAAACCAATGCACGAGGTCAAAGTGGGTGACGCAGTTGTCACCGGGTACAGCGGTATCCGTGTACAACCGTTCGAGCGCGGACGTGAGCGTGAGGCCTTTGCCTTTATGCAGAGCGACGTTTCCTCTGAGCGCGTCAAGGTGCTAGCCATTGGGCAAATCGCGCAGCAGATGAAGGGTGTACGCGCCCACAACGGCAAAATCCTGTTTGTGCTCGGTCCCGCCGTCATCCACACGGGTGCCGGTCGCTACGTCGCCGAACTCCTGCGTCGCGGCTACGTTCAGGTTATCTTCGGCGGCAACGCCATTGTGACGCACGATATCGAATCGGCGCTGTACGGCACCTCACTAGGCGTCGATCTCAAAACAGGCGAGCAGGTCGAGGGTGGGCACCGCAATCACTTGCGTGCCATTAACACCATTCGCAGCATCGGTTCGCTCGAAAAAGCCATCGAGACGGGTGTACTCAAAGAAGGCATCACCTACGAAGCCATCAAACGCAACGTACCAATGGTCCTCGCAGGCTCCATTCGCGACGACGGTCCTATGCCCGGCGTCATCGCCGATATGCAAGAGGCCCAGCGCCGTATGCGCGAGGAAGTCCAGCAGGGTGTCGAAATGGCCATCATGATCGCCTCCATGCTGCATGCCATTGCGACCGGCAACCTCCTACCCGCCTCCGTTCGTACCGTCGTCGTCGATATGAACCCCTCCGTCGTCACAAAACTCGCCGACCGTGGCACCTTCCAGGCCGCTGGCCTCGTCACCGACGCCGAATTATTCTTGCGGGAATTGTTGGAGGCGTTAGGGGAATAAAACATATCGGATATAGGCAATCAATTGCCCGATGCGGACGCCATGAATGTGGTCCCTACGAAAACCTGAGAGGTTTTCGTAGGGACCACATTCATGGCGTCCACTGTAGCGCCGATTTATCAGCTATACACTCACCAATTCTTCCTCGTCATACTAATACAGATATCCCCCTCATGAGCCGATTAAGAATAGCACAGGGACTCATATAATGGACACAAGGAGT
>CAXTCR010000307.1:0-4518 GCA_964242555.1 uncultured Ktedonobacteraceae bacterium | reverse complement strand
GAAATACCTTTGACAAAGCATATCTTACAACACGTTGCTCCTTCAGCTCTTATTGGTGCTCTGATCTCGACATTGGGCGTGGAGCGGCACATTCCAGAAAAGAGGGAGTTATGACACGTGATACACCTTCATTGCGCCTCCCATCTCTACTCACCTTGGCTATATGGCAACTGCGTCAAACGGGAGGCTTACTTTTCATTACGGGCTTTGGTATTATCATAGCTCTTGTACTCGTTTGCGCTGCCCCTATTTACTCAGAGGTTGCGACCAGCGCAGGACTACAAAATGATCTTGCGACATCTCAACGTGCCGAGATTGCCGTACAAAGTCTGGCTTATAGAGTATCTACCGGAGTTATTGAGCAAGCCACACAAAGTTTAAATCAAGAAATGAAAAAGCATCTTGGTTCCTATCTTCTGGCGCCCCAATTTTCAGCACGTGTTGAGTTTGTTGATATTCAAGCATCAGCCGACAAGCTAAATCTTATAGGAGTTTCCACAAGTCAGGCTGCTTCACATGTGAATATAGTGCAAGGACGTATTCCCTCGACCTCTACAAAGACAGTAGAAATCGCTGTTACGCCAGAGACTGCTAAAGCCTTGGGACTCAAGGTGGGATCCACACTTCTAGCCAGTGTTTCCTTCCATAGCCAGACCCACAAGCCAATCTCATTCAAGATACCCCTGCACATTTCTGGAATATTTACACAAAAGGACGCAAATGCAGTCTATTGGCTCGGAGCAAGTTTTGCGCCTTCTTCTCTCTCAAATAGCTCTACCATATATGGCGCACTAATTTCTAATGAAAGTATTCTTTATCAACTCACCCAATTTTCTCAGGGACTTCTTATACGCGACTACGTGCTATATAACCCTGTTCATCTCACGTGGTATTACCCTCTTGATATCTCAACCATATTCATTACAAACTTGAATACTGTTATTAATGAGTTCTCCATTGTTCAAGCGGATAATGCCAGTAATCCTCTGCTTACATTGCCTCCTCTACTTACGGGAACCTCTACGTCCATTCCTAACGACACTGATCTATTGCAGAAGTATTCCGACCTTGCTTCAGCCACATCTGTTCCTGTAAGAGGCATTGTTGTCCTTATCCTTGGGTTGGTGTTGTTCTTTGTCAGCGTTATGATGGAATTGCTTGTGGAACGACATACAAACACCATTGCTATCCTGCGTAGTCGAGGGGCTAGCCAGTGGCAAATCTTTTGTGTATTCCTACTTCCAGCCGTTGGACTAAACCTTGTCGCACTTTTTGTCGGACCACTACTTGCGTTTCCTCTTGTCTACCTTTTCGCGCACCTGACCCTGTCCAGTACAGAGCAGCAAGCCCTTCGTCTATTATGGCTACAGCCGGTGCCTGTACTACTAGGAATTGGCTGGTTGCCACTGCTCACAATTGGTGTATCACTTCTTCTCATAAGTGTGGCACTTATCAACGCGCTTTCTAAGAACATCCTCACGCAGCGACGAGCCATGGCGCGTTCCAAAGGTCGGGCCGCCTTGCGCTATTTAGGACTCGACGCTCTTGCTGCCCTTCTCGCCCTCATTGGTTTTGGCTTCTCCACGTATGCACTCAATGCAGGAGTGCTTGATGAGCGTCTTCGCCTTCTATTATTATCGCCACTGACGATGTTTGAAATCATCTTCTTACTGTTAGCCTTTTTGCTCTTGTTCTTACGCCTCTTACCACTGCTCTGGCAACTAGGAGCGATCCTTACAAAGAGGAGTCGTGGTGCCACCCTGTCGCTTACCTTCCTCTACATGACAAGAACTGCGCGAGAGCCAGCAAGAATGGTTTTGTTGCTCACCCTTGCTATCGCGTTCTCCATTTTTACTCTCGTTTTTGCTGCATCACAGGCACAACGTCTAGCAGATGTAGCAACATATCAGGTTGGGGCTGACTTTACAGGAAGATTGCCTGACACGCTTCAAAAGCCACTACAACTACAGCAGACAACTGAAGCATACCGTCATATAGCAGGAGTAACCTCGGCCAGTGTTGGATATACCGGAACGGCACAGGCCGGCGATCTCGTACAACAACCTGTCGCACTGCATTTTATCGCCGTAGATAGTACCACCTTTGCTCAAACGGCTCTATGGACGGGAAAAAATTCATCGCAAACGCTACCTGCTTTGATGGCGCAATTAGCTGCTCAACGAAGCTCTGCCGGTACAGAACTTCCAGCTATCGTCGACGAGACAACATGGAATACGCTTCATCTTGGTGTAGGACAACACGTAGTTATTTCCCTTGAACAGCCGAATGCTCCACTTGTGATTACATGCCGAGTCCTTGCCGAAGTAGACTCTCTTCCATCATCAGATGCTGCCTTTCCTTCAGGTATCCTTGTCGACTATCAAACGTATATGAACACTGTGTATTCCTCAGGCATCTTACCCACCGCTATCCCTGGTTTTACCGCCAATACGATCTGGCTCCGGACCTCCGACCAACCTAGCGCGCTGCAAAAGGTGAGAACTGCGTTAACACAGGGAGACCTTCAACTTACATCGCTCTTTGACCGTCGAGCGATGATTGACCGCATGAGTCATGACCCGCTTCATATAGAGTTGATAGGAATTATGGTTCTTGGAACATTCATGGCCCTGCTGCTAGCTTTCGTCGGCAATCTTGTTGGTTCGTGGCTACGAGTACGCACTCGTCAGACAAATCTCGCAATGTTACATGCACTGGGTGCAAGTTCTCTACAGATTATGAGTATTCTCAATGTAGAGCAGTTTCTCATCTACTCTGTAGCACTGCTGCTTGGAGTGAGCTCAGGTTTTCTCTTGTCACTATGGGCGGTACCGATACTTGTGTTTACAAGTGTTGGTACACAAGGAGTAAGTGGCGATCTCTTCCGCATCCAATTATACGCACAACAAACTGTGCCACCAGTTCAGCTAGTTATTCCGTTCTCGCTCGTTTTCGTTCTCGGCGGAATTATGCTCCTATGCTTGCTTTCACTAATCATGATGTTACTGATGAGTAGATCTCTTTCTGTCAGTCAAAGGCTCCGGCTCAATGAGGATTGAGCAAAACGACTAGAGGGTTATGAGGCTTCAAATGGTGGAGCCTCACGACCCTCTATCCGTTTCTCAGTGCGCATCAACGAATATAATATCTTTACACCAATAGTTGTGCTAAAGTTTTGTGTCATCAGTACGATAAAAGAGGAAGGGGTAAAACCCTGAATATAGTTTCTATATTATAGTAAGGATTGTCTATCTTATGAACCTCTTTTCACTACGAGTACAGTCTATTATAGGATTGACGCTGCTTTCCCTGGCGACCCTCTTGTTTGCTAACGGGAACCTTCCAATACCACGTATGCAACTTCGACAGGTGCCAAACCAAGCACCAGCGCCCAGTATTTACACCGGCGTATATACGACAAGTTGGCTAGATAGTCTTGCATCCGTGAATACATTTGAGCGCGATGCACATAAGTCGGTCTCGATTGTCATGTGGTATCAAGGATGGGGTTTCAGTCAGGGGAAAAATTTTGAGCCAAGTTGGATGGATAACGTACGCAACCATGGCTCAATTCCGATGATCTCCTGGGAGCCTCAGGATTACACAAAAGGCGTCAATCAACCAGAGTATTCGCTGCAAAATATTATTAGCGGCAAGTTCGATGCCTACATCACCAAATGGGCGCAGGCTTCTAAGGCGTGGGGGCATCCCTACTTCCTGCGTTTTGCAGCAGAAATGAACGGGTATTGGTTTCCGTGGTCAGAGGTGGCAAACGGGAATAAAGCAGGTCAATATGTGCAAGCGTGGCGCCATGTCCACGACATTTTCACGCGGCAGGGTGCCACCAATGTGACGTGGGTCTGGTGTCCCAATATTGTTTTCCCGGGCAATATTCCGTTACAGGGTCTCTATCCAGGTGCCGCATACGTTGACTGGATTGCTATGGATGGCTACAATTGGGGACACATAGGACATGGGCATCAACCACAGACCTTCGCGCAAATCTTCCAAAAGACGTACAACGCATTTGTGGGTATGTCATTGAACAAACCAATGATGATCGCGGAGACAGGGAGTACAAATCAGGACGTGAATAAAGCGGCATGGATCAACGATGCATTTACTGTTCAACTGCCAAAGAACTTTCCTCAGATAAAAGCCTTTGTCTGGTTTAATCAAAACAAAGAGACGAATTGGCCGATTGAGTCTTCTACTGCTGCTCAAGCAGCATATAGCAGCGCAATGTCGTCATCTCTGTATGCCGCAAATAGCTATGCGAGTTTGAATGCTTTCCCCATTCCCACACCACAGCAAGTTGTGTCGCTACATCGCTAGCCGTACAACAATTACGCTTTCGAGAACTCGGTACGTAGTACTGCATAAATAGCAAACAACATAGACCTCCCTACCCAATGTGGCAGGGAGGTCTATGTTGTTTGCTACTTGTGTTTATAGTACTGGAATTGGTGATAAGGACAATTTTGCAAAGGTATTTGTGGCATATCTATTGGAGGCGAT
>CAXTCR010000306.1:0-4537 GCA_964242555.1 uncultured Ktedonobacteraceae bacterium | reverse complement strand
TAACAAGCATAATCCAGCTAGAATTACTCCTGATACACCAGTAAATATCGTGAGGCTATACCAATACATGTGCCAAGTATCCCTGCTACTAGTGCCCCTATAGGCCCAACACCCTACTCCATTCCCATTGTGTGTCGATAAAGAGGGATAGGAAAAAATAAAAAAGTATTTGGGAAATTGGAGTGTCGTATGCGAAAGAGAACACTCGCATCAGTTACTGTATCACTTATCTTCTTTTTACTGGTGTTGACAGCTATTGTAGGAGCGGTAAGCCTGCAAGCTAAGCCAGAGGCACATTCGCAAACAAGAATAAGTAGTGCTTCGCCATTTTCGTATTTGTATTATACGCTTAAGGACACACGAGGCTTTGTGATTGCGCGTGCTCGTAAGGGTTTAAACAATCAACCCGTTGGCGCACCTGAGACGCTTGCCCTGTTGGGAAGCGAGTTCGGACTGGTGAGTTCTGATAGCGTTTCTACAATTGGGCTTTCACCGGATGGCAAGTATGTAGCAATTGATGGGGTGCGCGATCATGGTGAGCAGGTGTGGGTCTATGATACACAGCACATGACGGTGAGTTTTGTGCCGGCGCATGTGATGGGAAATTTTCTACACTGGCTCCCCGGTGGCAATGGGCACAGTTTTCTCTACCGTCCTATGCTCCCTCTGGGTCCAGATGCACCGATGGACGGCAACAATGGCTGGAACCCCGGCCTATGGATTGTGGATGCCGCGACAAACACCCATGTGAATATCAACATTTCCGTACCCTCGGCCTTTCTCGTTGATGCCGCCGCCTCTCCGGATAATTCGCGCATCATCTACTCGACTTCGCCCGGTCTGGGCATGGGCAGCGATACATGGATGATGAAGAGCGATGGCAGTATGCAAACTCACCTGCTGCGAAGTACAGGGGCGCAAGCGATTACAGGCTTGTTTACATGGTCGCCCGATGGTACCCAGATTGCTTACGAGCAGCTTTCGGATAGCACAACACCATTTTTAAATGCCGGTCTATGGGTCATGAACGGTAGTGGTCAACAAGCGCATTATCTTGCGCAGACCGACGGTGGACATGGCTTTATGCCCGTCTGGTCGCCAGATAGTCGTAAGATTGCCTTTATCGCGCGCACGAACCCCACCGATCGAAGCGCCGACCAGATGGCGCAATCGCTGCAATGCACGATTGGTGTCGTCAATGTGCAGAGTAGTCAAACGTGGCAGGTTGTATCCGCGCAACAAACGGGGATGCTGCAGAACATCAATCCATCGTGGACCGCTGATAGCGCGAGTATCACTTTTACCGCCCTTAACCCCATTAATCATGTCGTGGGTGGGACACCACGTTACTGGTCCGCGCGCGTTGTTGGGCCGAACATACGACCAGCAGCGACGCAATTGACGCCCGCTCTGTCGCATGTGATCGCGATTGGATAACACAGACTTACCGTTTACGTTAAAATGGAGATAATAGATGAAACGACGTTCCTGGCGTATTTGGCTTGCTGTACTTCTGCTACTGCTGATAAACTCCCTTGCGTTATCTTTACCCGCGCCTTCGATATTGGCTCAGAAGCAACAAGGGAAGGCACAAACTAGAGCGGCTACAGCTCCGGCACCGTTTTTGCATCGACCGTATTATGGGAGCCGTAGTATCTCGTCGCGCACAGTGTCGTTTGTGGATCATGATCATCCATGGTATGACAATGATGGTATATTTGTGCGTTACGATGGGGCGAAGTGGACGGGTGTATCTATTGGCTCATGTACGGCTGGAGTTAACTGCTATGACGGGCACAATGGGTATGATTTGAACATGTGGTATGAGCCGGTGTTGAGTGCGGCTGCTGGTACGGTGACGCGTGCAGGTTGGTACAATCCGCTAGACCATAATAGTTCGCTCGGGTTGTGGGTTGCAATCGATCATGGCAATGGTATGACGACAGCGTATGGTCATTTGAGCGGGATTACCGTCGCGGTTGGCGATCAAGTAGGGACGCAGTGGCAGATTGGCACAAGTGGTACAACGGGTTCGTCAACAGGACCCCACCTGCATATGGCGACCTACTTTCTTCCCAACTGGCAGGCCACTGATCCCTTTGGCTGGACCGGTAACTATCCAGACCCCAATGCCGTGCCAGATTATTATCTCTGGGTGAACGAGCCGGTTAACAACACGCCTGTCCCAACGCTCAGCAGCAATGGGAGCGCGACGTATCCCGGTGCGGTTGTGGTTGATGATGACAGTACAGGTTGGAGTAGCACTGGCTCCTGGGCTACTGCTACTGGTAGCACTGATATCGGAGGCGGATTGCATTGGACGGCGACGACAAGTGGCTCCGCAACGGCGAGCGCGATATGGCACCCAGTTATTCCTGCTGATGGTTACTATGAAATTGGTGTCTTTGTTGATGACACGCATGCCAGCAGCAGTTGGGTGCCCTATACGGTCTACAGCGCTGATCCCAATACGCCGGGCGTCGAGCTTGTGCACCATGTCACCGTGGATGAGTCACATATCGGTACATTCCAGGGGCCATTTAGCCAGGAGAACACAGGACCGCAGTGGATAGGGCTAGGTACCTACTACTTCCGCGCTTCGATGAATGGTCGGCTTGTTATGAGCAACGCAACGGGCGAGAATGGTCTACAAATTGCTGCCGACGGTGCAGAATTTGTGCCAGTCTCAGTTCAGGCCACACCGCCATCTCCCAGTTATCGTTTCGCTGTCACCAGCGATGATACGCCAACAACAATGCTGCCGGGAGGTTCGACACAAGTTCACCTTTCGTTGAAAAATACGGGCAATTTTACCTGGAATGCCAGCGCTTCTAATAACGCGTCGCCGGTGCAGGTGCTCTATCGATGGGTAAATGCTCAGGGGCAGACGGTGGCTACAGGGAGTCCTATTGCGCTTCCACAAAATGTTGGGTCTGGAACCTCAATCTCGTTAACGGCGAAGTTGCAGGCGCCAGCGCAGTTTGGAAGCTACACATTGCAGTGGGACATGCAGCAAGGCTCAACGAGCTTCTCACAACAAGGTGCGCAGGTTAAGAGGGATACCGTCCAGATTGTACCAACCTCCCGTAAAGGTTCTCCACCTCCAGGAATGCGCAGGATATAGGGCGGGATTATGAGCTATTCGGTACACTAGAGTCAGAAGAGAAAGAAACGTTACGGGACGATGAAGCCCTACTGAGCATGACGCTATAGATAGAGAGATAAAATTCATGAGTACAGGTATCGAGCAACAGGTGGAGACTGCATTGAATCCACTACGCGTCGAATGTGAACAAGTGAAAAGCGAACGGGACAAGGCTATAGTGGAATTGCAGGAGGCACATGAGCATTTAGAGCGCATGCATAGGAGTAAGAAGGAACTAATTGCGGTGCTGGCTCAAGAGTTTCGCTCCGCGCTCACCACCATTCAAGGCGCAAGCGAACTGCTGTGCCAGCGAGATTTGAGCGTCGCGGACATGAAAGAATTCGCCGCCGACATTCACCAGGATGCACAGCACCTTGCCCGTTTGGTTACTAATATGCTTGCATCTGAACAGATGGAGACCGAACGCATACAACTGCACTGTGAGTGGCTAGACCTCCATGCGCTCATACAGGAGGTTGTTGAGCGCATACAACATACGACGGAGATGCATACCATTTCGGTAAAGCTAGCACAAGCAATGCCACTAGTAAGAGGGGATAGTGGAAAGCTGGCGCAAGTGCTAGAAAAGCTGCTCCACAATGCGATAAAGTATTCGCCTGATGGAGGAGATGTATTTGTGAGCAGTGCCGTCCGAAGGGGTGTTGTTCATATCTGCGTACAAGACAACGGTATTGGTATTCCAGCGGATGCGATCAATCGCATCTTTGAACGCTACGAGCGTGTCGAGTCTTATGTCAACAAAAGCACTCCCAGTTCTGGTTTAGGACTTAGCCAAGTGCGTCAGATAGTACAGGCACATGGCGGTCAGGTATGGGCGGAAAGTATTCTTGGCGAGGGATCACGCTTCCATGTAAGCGTACCTTTTGTTGGCAAATACCTATAGTCGTCGGTCTCATTTGTCTACAGTATTGTCACAACATTATGTTCCTTGATGCGTATTATTATATGGTTACGACGATAGGAAAAGATTAACCTATAGAACAATTAGATCAGATAAAGCATATATAAAAGGAGCATATAACAATGTCAGGCAATCGAGGGTGTTTCTTCAATTCGTTGCTGTTCCTGGTAATCGTGTTTGTGCCATTGGTGGGCCATGTCATCGAGACAATAATGGTGCTTGAGGACGATCACACGCTTATGGGCAAGGTGCTCTGGCTCGCGGTCATCTGGCTCATGCCTATTCCTGTCATTGTCGGACCCTTGTTGTACCTGCTCTTTGGGCAGAAGACGCAGCGCCGTGTCGCGTTTGGTCGCCCCAGCTACTAACATGTTTTGAATAGGGATGTTCACCTGCACTGTGCAGGTGAACATCCCTATTTTTTTTGTGCTTGCGTTTTTCCGGAAAACATGACTTACTAAAGAGACAAC
>CAXTCR010000305.1:0-4544 GCA_964242555.1 uncultured Ktedonobacteraceae bacterium | reverse complement strand
GCTATGTGGTTGCCCGACGAGGGACGTATTCATCCCCTGACACTCCTCGCCTCACTCCTACAGCAGGCCAAAGGAGCGGGGGTAGAATTTGTTGGCGGCGCAGACGTTAGGGCTTACGAGGAGCAACAGACTGGTACGGATCACGTATGGCATCTTACACTTGCAGATGGACAAACGCTCACAGCACGGGGACTTGTCCGCGCTACCGGTCCTACGGCAACACCTAACGCTCGTATTTACGCACTGGCGTTCGCGCTTGACCTGCCCGATACGTTCCCACTCTTCTGGGATGCTGCCCCCTACACCTATGCCGACTACCGTCCCGGCAATGGTCGCCTGAACGTTAGTGGTGGACGCTATGGACGTGCTGGCTTCGCACGCAACGATGCGAAATACTACGCCCGTCTTGCAACTGGCGCGCGTCACTGGCTCCCTGAATTAGCAAACCAGGAACCCTTGTATACATGGGGCGTCGACCTCGATGTTACCGCGGATATGATTCCCGAACTACACACACTCGGAGAAAAAGCGCCCGGTGTCTCTATCGACGGCCTCGGCGCCCTCGGCGTGCTTCCAGGTATTGTTCTGGGAAGACGCGCTGGCCTTCTTGTAGCAAAGACACAGGCATAAACAATCGCCACTGGCATACACAGGTCTGCTACCGTCTAAGGGGCAGCGCGAATGTTTTATCGGTGCCAAGATCTCCTTTAAAGGCAAATGGCTTCAGCCCTTGTATTTTCAGGGCGCTCGTATCTACCTTTAGCTCGATAGATGGAACATAGCCGCCCTGCTTCTGCACAAGCAGCGCATAGGGACTTTGACCGTGAATATTTCTCACAGCGTGAGGCACGTACCAGGAGAGGGTGATTGTTGAGATACAGTTCTTCGGCGTCTCCGTGAGTCCGCCCCACATTGCGTGCCCGGGCAGATCGCTTGTTTGAGCCGTAGGTGCGCCGAGACTATCTATTATCCACGCCTGCTGGAAGCCCCGGTCTCCCAACCTGTAATCGCCATTGGGACAGTAGCGGGCATCGCTGGGAAAGTACGTATCGTATTGACTACAGCCTGTTACAGGGGTTGTGCCGCCCGTCCCCGCTTGTGGTGGGTTATCTTTTGTAAGTGGCTTCACAGGTGTTGGATTACACAATGCCTGCCCAGTATCAAAGCCATCGCCCGAGAGAAACTGCGCGTTTTGTGGCACATAGACACGAATATAATCGGCATAGGTATCAAAGCCATAGACCTGTCCCGTCTGCTGGTAGTCAAGGGTGATTGTCAGGTTGTGCGTCGCGCCTCCCTGTGCATCGAGCACAATGTCATCATGCTCAGTTGTATGCACAAATTGGCTCGCCTTGCTAATACTGATATTAGCCTGCACAACTTGAAAGCCATCGTGCTGTGTGAAGTTATCCGTTGCACCACTATAGCCATGATCGGTTAGCCATTGTTCCGCCTGTGGATTCGCGAAATAGATTTCCAGATCGTGCGATTGAATATCTTTGACCGCACCCTTCACGACTTCCAACAATTGCTTTGTCGAAAGGTGGCGTACACGGTCCAATAGCATCTTTCCCACCAGTGAAGTAAAAGCCTTTCGCGCAGCATGACTATTGTCGTTGCTCTTTTGATGCTCGACCGCGATAGCACTGTAATCCTGCTGGTAGTAGTGCAGACGGTCTTCCAGGTTTTTCGACGTAATAGTCTCATTGTATTCTGCAACATGAATAGGTCCAGTCACATCCAAAATATGGCCGATAAAGGTCGGCGTAAATGAGATGTCGCCATCGACTGGACCGCCGCCCTCATCCTGAAAGACCTGCATACTCATACGTGCCGTCGTTGGATAGTCGCCAGATAAATTAGAGTCGCGCAATCCCCAATTACCAAAGTTCATCCAGTTGCTGTAAGCCGGTGGTGCCTGTCGTCCAAGCTCAACACCATTGCCAGCATAGTCAAGCAGGGCCACATCGCGTAGGCTAAAAGGAGCCATTCGCCCATCCTGAATCTGGAGCACACCATATTGACCTGTAAAGCCACCGCTTGGGCGCAGCTCCGCGCGGTCCATCGTCTGTACCAGGAACCTGCGCTCGTGTCCCACACCAAGCAACCAGGACACAAGTCCTATCATCCCCTGTCCCTGCACCAGCAAGTCTTGCACTTTCGGCAGTTCCGCCAACACGCTTGTCAATTGTGCCTTCTGCTTATCACTGATCGGCACATCGCTCATCCGCACCCCACTCATTTGTGCACGAATATCGTCAATGTAATAGAGAGCATGCACCAGTGCTCCATTAATGGTCGCGACATCGGCAACACTTACCAGTGGCTTTGTCGTTCCACTGGCTAGTGGCGAAGTGTGCACCAAGCTTGCCCCCAACAGGGCAACATTGCTCACCTCCTGGCCCATCCTCGATACATCAAGTGCGACACGCACGAGATGACGCGCCATCAGAAATTTGTGCGCGTAGTCAGGTGAATACTCTTGCAATAGCGAGAGCACATCCGAGCGATCCGTCATGTCCTGCAGTTGCACAAAATCACTCTCGGCCAACCTAAACTCGGTCTGAGCCTTACTCAATTTCTTCGCATCAAGGGCTGCCATCGGATCGCTTTTAGAGACGTTCAGCAGGTCCTTGACGTTCAAAAGATGATTGACACCATCCAGCGCTATACCTCGAACATTGTTATACACACTATAGGCAGCAAGGCCAGCCCCCAGCGGGACCAATACGCCAAGCAATACGATGGACACCAATATCAGGCTCAACACACGGTACCAACTCCGCCGTTGCCTCGACTGCACCAGCGTATCATGTATGCGACGCTTACGTACAATCTTGTGCGGCCCCGTCTTTCCACTCCCCACCCTACGCCCATACGCCGGATGACTCGCTGTATCAAAAGGGGCAACGATTTCTGGTATGGGTCGACCTATTGCGTACTCTTGCCCTTCCAACACTACGTCGGCAACCGGTAGGGCAGAAGGACGTAAGACATCGGTTTCTACCGGCATCGCAAACGACAATGATCTGGGAATAGAAATGGATTTATCTAACGTATGTACGATATCCTCTTGCACAGGCATTGCAAACGATACTGCCTTGGGAGTTGGAATAAGCCGATTATACGTTCGAACGATATCCTCTTGTACAGGCATCGGAAATGACAGCTTACTTGGGATGGGAATAGGTCTATCAGTTGTTTCTCCGGCATGCTCTCGCACAGGCATCGCGAACGATACTGCTCTCGGAATAGAGATTGGAGGGTCAATCGTTAGCGCAGCATCTTCTTGAGTGGATTTAGGTATTTGTAGGGACTGATGTACCACGTCCTCCTGCCATTCCGATTGCTGAGCAGGACGTGATACATCGGTCTCTACCGTTTCTGTTTCACCACTTACCAAAGGACGTGATACATCGATGCCTACCGTCTCCGCTTCACCATCTTCTACAGGACGCGATATATCAGTGCCTACCTCTGGTACAAGGGTCGGTAGCTTCGCTGTAATCTCGTTAGCCTCGTCAACTGCAAGCGGCTCTTGCAGGTCTGAAGCTTTTTGACCAGCTAAAGGATTGTGGTCGACAACATGGACGCCCGGGAGCAGGGCGCGAAAGCCCCATGCATGTCCATCCTCGTGATATAGCAAGCACTTTTCGATCACAGCTTGCAAACTTGACACGGCCATATCGTACTGTTGTGCGATCTCGTCGAGCGAAGGATTAGTGGTAAAATATGCTGTTACTGCCGCTTTATGCTTTTGAAAACGTCTCTTTTGCCGTGCACTCAACCCACTCAGAGAGACATCTGCCCAGCATGAAATATCAATATCAGGTTTATTAGATAGCAACTTTTTCTCATGAATATTGAGCAAGATATACTCCCTGCTAGAGATGATAGAGCATAATAAAAAATAAATGCGTGAAAAGGGGTAATAAATTCTTCCTGTATAATAGAAGACGCAACAAGCAGTAGTTTTGTTGCGTTCTTCTCAAAATGGCTATTCCATCAAGGATATTTGCTAGTATAGCATCTGGCTAGCCACAACTCCTCACTACTTCATCCTTGCCTCAAGCGACGCCAGCTGCTCTCTTAGTTTGCGATTCTCCTCGCGCATCTCCTCAACGTCCTTTCGCAAGCCCTGTAACTGCTCATCGCCTTGTCCACCAGAGCGAAGCGCGTGAAGCGACAGGCGCATCTGCCTCTTCGCTGGCGAGTCGAGTTCGCGAGCAATAGCACGTTCTAGATACGCTATCGCACGCTTGTCACCAAAAGAGCCTAGCGCCATGCCCGCGTACAGACGCACAAGCGCGAAGGTATCGTGCTCTATAGCATCGCAGAGCGCGATGACAGCACGTTGACGAGCATCTTCGTTATAGGCAATGCGGTTACGCCCGACATCCCAAAGACCATTAGCCGCCGCAGTCCGCAGCAATGGATAGCTCTGCGGGTCGCGAAGATAACGCGCAATGGTATCCACAACTCCATTGTTGCCTGAGGCTCCTAGACCGGCAAAGATGCTGCGCTGTAAGACGTTGTTCCATGAC
>CAXTCR010000304.1:0-4550 GCA_964242555.1 uncultured Ktedonobacteraceae bacterium | reverse complement strand
TGCACCCCAAAACTGATCTCTTTGAGTATCTCTAACCTTCCGTTAGGAATGTTGTACGTTTTGCTTACGTTGACGACCCGCACTATCGTGTTGCTTTTCTCATTTTGTGCATCCGTTTCCGTGACATCGTGCTCTTGTTCCATACTGCTCTCTTTCATCTCTATCATGTTGCTCTTACAAAACTCAGAGAATAACGTCCCAGCTTTTCATTGGTCCAAAAGTGCTGGCAAGGCGAACTAATCTTTGTGGCATAAGTGTACTTGTAAGTTGACACATCATGCCTTGCTGATACCATTGCAGCGCATTATTGCCAGCATCGTCTTGAAACAATTGCCCCTCGATAGAACCAATCCATACCCTTTGTGAGACAGACGAGAGCGGTGTTTCAAACGTTGGTTGCTCATACAGTAACACATCGTGTCCTGCCATATGGTAGTCGGCAACAAACGTCGTGAGCACGTTTGGATTGGAGGCAGCCGTTATGACTCCATAATTTGATGCTTGTGTATCAGCCGGCAACACTGCTGGCAAGAGCGGTAAAGGTCTAATCCCTCTATGAGGCCGTGAGAGTGAGGCCACCGATACGCTTTGTATCGATTCAAAAGAGGTCGAGTCATGCCAAAGTGTGGCAACGTGCTCCCATATCCCTCCTAAACCTATGTTCACGCTTATTGTGGCGCATAACAAGACTAAAAGTGTGACAACTAAAAGCAGTGGCCGAGGATGAGGACGTGTCGACCGCTGCTGTCTTGATTTTGCATGCAGACGAGTAAGTATTCGTTGACGATGCTGTACCGCAGTTTCATCCATAGTTTTTAATGGAGCTAGTGTTGCATGTAAACGTTTGGCAAGCTCAAGTTCATCATCAGTAAGTGATGGTTGCTTCCCTGCAACAATTTTATCTAAGTCTGCTTGCCAATCATCATGACTAGAAGACATCTTCTTACTCTCTTTCTGCGTCCAACGCTGTCCGTAGCCGGCGCAGTACACGGTGAAGCGATGAGCCAACTGTTCCTTCCGGTATCTGAAGGACGCGTGCAATCTCTCTATTGTGCAGGCCAACCACAAATTTTAAGCCTATAATCTCCCGCTCACGCTCCGAAAGTGTGCTCAACAGCGAGAGAAGCTGTTTTTGCTCTTCTCTTGCAATCGCAGTCTCTTCCAATGCAAGTGTTTGTGGGTGCTCTGAAAGGACAAGTGAGTCTAATGAGAGCATTGGTTTACACCGTCGAAAATAGTCTGTGGCACAGTTACGAGCGATACGAAAGAGCCATGCATTAATGGCACCAGGCGAATGTACACCTGGAAGATGCACAAGAGCTTTCTCGAATACAAGCGCCGTCAAATCTTCTGCAACCTCGGTCGAGCCGACGAGAAAGCGCAAAAATGCCAGGATATGAGGATAATACTGTTGATACAGCACATCAAAATGCGTTGACGAATCTTGCGCGATGGACTCGCCTTTTATAAATGACGACCACATCGAGGAGATAGCTATCCTCTTCATGAGCCTCCCCCGTCGCTACTCACTTCGCAATGTATATACTACCGGTAAACGAGAGATTGCACGTATCGCTGGTAGCGTTGCGAGAGCCGTTATCAACGCCATAAGTAAGAGAACGCTTAGTGCGATGAGAGGAAGTGGTACACTTGGTTGTGTTATATGTTGTGCTGAAAGTACCCATAGCGCGGCAAGCACACCAGGAATTGCACCTACACCTGCCAACACGAGTCCTTCTTGTACAAACATACCTTGTATCAGCCGTGTGCGCCAACCCACCGCTTGTAATAGTCCGATCTCTCTTTGCCGCGTCCTTACTCCAAGCAGCAATATATCCGCAACGCTTAAAAACGTGAGTAACAACGCGAATACACAACCCGCAATCTGTGGAACCGCAGTCTCAAGCAGCACAAAATTGCCCAGCAACGTACCTATAAGTGTCTGACGCAATGCAAGAATACTACTAAACATCAAGATGAGCAAAAGCGAAGACAAAAACACACTCATAAGCGTAATCAATGTGCGTGGACGTGAGCGTGTCAGGTTGCGTATAACAATACTTGCAATAGGAGAGAGAAAAGACTCCAAAGGTAGCCTCCAAGAAGATGCGGTACGTGCTACCGTTGAGCCTGCTCGTAACATCTCCACAGGCCGAACTCGCCAAATGTGCCAGAGTGGATAGATTGAGCTAAGTAGAGCCATCACAAGCATTGCTGGTAGCGTCCAGAACACAATGGGCAGAATAGGAATAGCTTCAAGGAGTGTCGCAACCAGTAAAGCTATGCCTATTCCCACGATATCCCCGCATAACGCCAGGAGCAGTGCCTGTGTTAGAAAGAGACGGGCTGGTTGCCACGGTCGCCAACCGAGCGCGCTAAGAACGGCAAGTCCGGTACGTTGCGACGTTGCGAGTGTGCTAAATGAAACGATAATATATCCTAGACACACGACAAGCACAGTACCTAACAAGAGCAAGCGTGTCGCCCCCAATTGGGCAAGATAGATGATCGACGCGCCCACTGCAATCCAGCGTTCCTCAACCCAACCTATCGGTGCAATGTCCTGTGTTGCCCCAAATTGTCCCTGTTTCACTCCCGGCACATACACTAATGTGGGCCTCGGTGATGAACCAAGCGTCACCTGTACGGGTAAGCCTGTCCGTTGATGAATCATACCCGCAATCTGCTGCACCCGTTTCCAACTCGCAGGATTAGCAGCTTCCACGCCACTTACCCGCACCCGAATCGCACTAATAATGTTGTCGCCGCGCAGCTTTCTAGCAGCAGCCAACGTAGTGAGCGCGAACGGCGGTTGCTGCACAAAACCTGCGCTATTTGTTGTCGGCAGCAAGTTCGTCGCCTTCACTGGATTACCCCGAGCATCATAACGTAGGACGGTAGGAGGAGCAGTATACGTATTCTCCGGCAGCCAATTCAATGGATTCCCAAATTGTGCCGTCATAGCATCGCCAGAAAATTGACCAACACTCTTGAAAAAGTAGAATGCAGTCGGAAACGGCTCCGTTTTCTTCGTAGGAGGTGCTACCTGAAGAGGATGGAGGTTCCGAAAGGCTACTTCTGGACCTTGGGTTCCAGTAGGAACAAGTGTATAAGCATCATTCGCTCCTCCGTCAGGTGCAGTAGTTGAGCGATAGGTGAGGGCCGACGGTGTATACAAGAATTTCAAGGAAGCCGACTCAGGATCAATGCCATAGAGCGGTGACACATCTAATTGTAGTTTTTGACCGTCCCATTCTAATGACGCACCTGCAAAACGCTCTGAACTATCTTGTACAAGAGGAATAGTTCCATCAAACAGTGTTTGTTGATTGGGAAGATGTGACAGATAATTAACACCGCCATGTGCAATAACTGTTTGAGGACTCAGGGCGTCAGAGGCAATATGAGTAAAACGACCTGTTAAAGTGATCTTCCCTGGAAGTTGTGTGTGAAGTAGCACAGGAATGTCGTAGTTTGGTATTTTACATGATGATGTCCCTACTTCTCCTGGCTTTGGACCTTGACAATTGGGTGTGCCAGCGATTTGACCTAAATTTGGATTGGTACTAAAGTGAATCGTATCCTGATCTATAAGCATTCTTCCATCAGTGATATGTTTATCAAGGTGAACGAGGTTATTCTCCTGTATTGGGTCTATCGCCGCTAACAAAAATGTTCCTGTGTCTGTAAGCGGAGAATGTCCAGGAAGAGTGTTAGTAAGAGCAGTTGGAATTGTGCCACATTGCGTTATAATGTTTGCCTTGTATAAAGCGTCTAATACATTGTCGGGTATACTAAAGCCAACATTAACTCCACACTTTGAGTCAAGGTAGTAGGTGATGCCAGCCGTATTCTCTATCACTTGATGCTGCCCATTAAACGCTAGCGATGTAAATTGGACACGATAATACCCAGATGGAAGTGCCTTCGCGAAAAACTCAATTGGTGGTACAGGCATTTGTACGTAGCCAACATAGGCAATAGGTGCCGCGATATCAATTCCAGGCAACTTCTTAATCTGCTCATACTGCTTAATACTAATCCCACCATCATGACCCGATAAGTAATCGGATGGCACTGTTCCATTGGAGGCTGTCCGTGTTTGTGACGGCAAAACAACCAGATCATAGCTAGAACGCCAACTCTGGCTAATAATCTGGTTCGCCTGTACCACTGTCGTCTGCGTTGTCGCACTTAACAGAATGAGGGCGCATGCCGCCAGCAAAAACCCACTGCTTGCCAACGCATACTTTCCGGGTTGTCTCCTCAGCAAAAGAAATACGTATTGCCACATGTGCTACCCCTCTCATCGTTATGACAGCATAAATATCTTCTGTAAGAAAGACGCAAAGTTGATGAAAAGTATTGCAGAGGAACGCATCTCTTCTGTGCTACTCGACGCAATATGCTTCTAGTGCTACAATGACAGATGTCAAGTTTCATCATAAATACGAAAAAGGCATCGTCGATGGGGCTAGGGCACCCGCAAGGGGAATGCCCCTCCCATACGACGGGTCGTCGTATGGGAGGGGCATTCCCCTTGCGGGTGC
>CAXTCR010000303.1:0-4567 GCA_964242555.1 uncultured Ktedonobacteraceae bacterium | reverse complement strand
CCCTCGGTGAGGAGGAAACCCATCGCCAGCTCGCGATCATGTCCAGGTGTGCGCATAATGATCGCGAGGCTGCGGTGAGCGATGCGTAGTTCCAACGGTTCTTCAACCGTCACCTGCTCATCGCGCATTAAGGCTTCATCGCGCTGCCAATGTGTTACAGCAACTTGAGTAACCCGTTCGGGATCAAGTGGTGAACGCCAGGAAGATGTCATATCTGCTCGTTATCGTCCTTTATATTTCGACTCAACAACGGGCTGAGCCGTTGTAATTGGTGTACGTGTCGTTACCGAAGGTCGTTGGCGCTTGAAGTAGTACTTGCACACCCCTGGTCGTACAGGGTCAGGCGGTGCGATGGCGACAAGTCCCCAACCCTCTCTCTCCAACCAGCTCCACGCCTCAAATTCGTCGTCGAAGTCGCGCACAACGTCGCCCGCGACCGTAAATACCATAGTGTCCAGTAAGTAGCGATGTTCCCAGTGTACCATAATTTTTACCTTCTTTGCGAGAGGAGCAGAAAAAACAGAGATTCCCAATGTGTTAGGAATCTCTGTAATGAACGCAATGGATCGGGTTTATGGGATGTATAGCCCGTTTTGTCGCATTAAATGCGATCGGTACGGGATGTGATACATCAGACGCGTGCCAATTCGATATGTTATGCGCAACCGATTTGGAGCAACTTTGTAGAGCAGCAGTAGTTAAATGGCGGAGGTGTTGGAGTTTGCACCTTGATGACATTATTGAAAATGTCATTGTACATATTAGTAATCATTGGTCCAACTGACGCACCACCTTCACCAGCGTTTTCCTTCATAGCGACGATGGTGAGCTTTGGCATTGTACCAGGATTGTTCACATCATAAGGAGCTTGAGTAATTAACCATGCATTTGCAGGCAAACCCCCACCAACCTCTGCAGTACCCGTTTTACCGATAATTGTATAAGGTGAGGTAGCTAACTTAACTACGTTCAAAGAGCCGGAGCCACAACGTACTACCCCTAGCATTGCTCGTCGCACACTGCGCGCAGTTTGTTGTGACATCTGTGGTGATGAGCCAAGAGGCTGAGCATCGTACTTCTCTATTTGCGTTTGATTGGGGTCTAAAACTTTCTGTATCAGCATCGGATGCATGAGCTGCCCATCATTCGCGATAGCATCATCCAGCACAGACATCTGCATTGGTGTTACCGTGTCGTAACCTTGCCCGAACGCGCCTGAGGCGAGATTGACATCTTCAAAGGGTTGACCCTCTGGTAGTACACTACTCGGCTGTACGGGGAGATCAAAGGGAATTTGTGAGCCAACATAGAAGCGCTTGTTATAGTCAAGCCATGTCTGTGCGCCCGTTTTTACACCTATCTGTGCGTAAATGATGTTATCAGAGTGTGAGAAGCCATACTCGGTTGTCACAGGAAAACGGAATGTGTATCCATCAATATTGTTACCTACAGGTCCAATATTATGTCCGTTATAGGTTACTGGTCCTATCGCCTGTTCCTTCGTGAACGGTGTATCTAACGTTGTTGCTCCTGAATCAAGACCTGCCACTAGCGTCATTGTTTTATAGGTTGAGCCAGGAATATATGTACTGCGGATCGGTCGCTCAATCAAGGCATTCGTTTTTGTATCATTTGCAAGATTGTCGTGATAGGTTGTATCGCCTGCTGTAAGTGTCGACACCATTTTATTTGGATCAAAGTAGGGCCGACTCAGCATTGCTAACACCTCGCCCGTGTGTGGGTCCGTCACAATAACCGAGCCTCGATCTGACTGAAACGTGTTCTCATTATCAATAACAATGGGCGTATCGAAGTCCTGATTGACAATTTTTTGAATACGCTCATCAATCGTGAGATAGATGTTGTCACCAACTGGTGGACGATGAAGAGTTTTATTAATAGTATTGTCCAGTGCAGTTATCCCCTTTTTGCCGCTTAGGTAGTCATTATATTGTGCTTCAAGGCCTATAGCAGGATAGTTAGGGACATAGTATCCAATCAAAGGCGCAAGCGAGGGATCGGTGTAGCGACGTACATAGCCTCCGTTTGGAGCAAGTACGTTATCGGCCAGTAGCACACCATTTCGGTCGAAAATCTTGCCGCGTACAGGAGCATTACTATTGAGATAGGGACGGCTATTATGCGGATTCGATGTCACCTGTTGTGCCACCACAACTTGCCAGTAGACGAGACCTGCACTTAAACCAATGAACAGCGCGATGAAAATCAAGGTGAGTTTGCGTACACTTGCACTTATATCCATAAAAGCATCCTCTGCTCTGATATATCATGGTACATAATTTTAATTAGCGCGATTGTATCATTGATGCTCTGTATTGACAAGAGAACTAGTTCACACTAAACAAGATTCATATCCTGCCCCTCGACTTTAGTGAGGGGCAGGATATGAATCTTGTTTAGTGTGAACTATTGCGGAAGTTGCGCAGTGTTTCTTCGATGCTGTCGCCACCAAATTTCTCTAATAGAGCTTCGGTTAACACAATAGACATCATGGCTTCACCGACGACGCCTGCCGCAGGTACAACGCACACATCGCTGCGCTCGTAGCGGCTCTGGTCGATATTTTCTCTCGTTGCCAGATCGACCGAAGGTAGGGGGTGGGCTAATGTCGGAATTGGTTTCACGCCGACGCGCACCACAAGCGGTTCACCATTTGTGATACCGCCCTCAACACCACCTGCATTGTTTGTGAGATGAGACCAGCGCCCTTCTTCCTCGTGTCGCAGGACATCATGAACATGGAATCCGGTAGTACGTGTCGCGCCAAAGCCAGCGCCGATCTCCATTGCTTTCACCGATGGGATACTCATCATCGCCATGCCTAGACGTGCACCCAGTCGACGATCCCACTGGCTGAAGCTGCCGAGTCCGATAGGAACGCCAAAAGCGGCGACCTCAAACACGCCACCGCAAGTATCGCCCTCATGTTTTGCGGCTACAATGCGAGCAATCATTCTTTCGGTCAAGGCGGCATCAGCACAGCGCATAGGGGAGGCTTCGACAGCCTCCCACATACCTTCTGGATATGCATCTGGTGTCATGGCAGGAGGAGTATCGTAACCAACGTCCACAATTGAGAGGACATGACTATGGATCTCGATGCCAAACTGTGCCAGAAACTGACGGCATAAGCCACCAACCGCAACACGCGAAGCAGTCTCGCGTGAGCTTGAGCGCTCAATAACATTGCGAATATCACTATGGCCGTACTTTATCGCACCAGTGAAGTCAGCATGACCGGGACGGACTCGGGTTACAGCTTCGATTTCTGCCTCGACTGGCGCAGCATTCATGCGCTCTTCCCAGTTAACCCAATCGCGATTCTCGATCTGCATTGTAATTGGAGAGCCGAGCGTCTTGCCGTGTCGTACTCCGGCTAACAATGCAATTGCATCCTTCTCTATTTTCATTCGCCCACCACGGCCATAGCCACCTTGCCTGCGCCGTAGGTCCGCATCTACAATGTCTTTTTCTACACGTAACCCGGCGGGTAGCCCTTCAACAATAATGGTCAAACAGGGACCATGAGACTCGCCTGCCGTCAAAAAACGAAACATGGATGTGATCTTTCTCCTCAGTAACCTGCACGTTACTGCTGACTATATATTTGCGACCATTATAGCATACTGTCCTTAAAGCTTATCAAGAAACCTTCTTCGGTAGCAAGCAAACAATTACACTAAGAAACTAGCAAAATTGTATAAATATTACTGCATCTTCATTCATAAGAGATATTGACACAAAGCAGAACCTTACATTACAATACAGAAGTAATGCATCTTCCGTATGTATGTATGTATACATCTCTCTTATTAAATTCTTTGCGTAGGAGGCCCACTTATGAGCCCTGATCCATCCCCCAACAAGATTGGGAAGTCTGTGGGGGAGAAAATACGCGCGGCTCGTGTTGCACTTCGTTACACCCAGAGTAAACTTGCCGCACCAGATTTCTCAGTTAGTTACATCTCAGCAATCGAGCGTGGACAGATCCATCCCTCGCTACGGGCATTGGAAATTCTGGCAGGGCGACTTGGTATGCCATCTACTGAGTTTCTGCCTCAGCGTTCGCAGCAGGACGGCTCGCGGACAGGTGTCCTCCTTCAACCAGAACGAGAAGATGATGAAGGGGAAATGCTTCTCCTCGAAGTGCAAGTATATATTAGCCAGAACGAGCCAACAAAGGCTCTTGCCCTGCTTCACAAGATACCAGCAAAACGTTTGAAACGCTTTCAGCAGTTGTGGCACCGTTATTCCCTTGGTTATGCCTATTTTTTACTGCATCAATTAGAGAATGCGGAACATATTTTTTCTGAAATGATACCAGTTGCTAAAGAAGCAAATAATTTTTATCTTCATACACATATACTTTTTATGTTGGGCAATACATTTGCAGCTATGCGTAATCCAACACAAGCACTATTCACCCATCAACGTTGCTTAGAAGTACTGGAAGAAGCTCAGGCACGTGACATTTTCCTTATTGCGCGCACTCTCAGCACACTAGCCACTCACCATCTGGAACTTGAGCAATTGCAAGATGCCCAGA
>CAXTCR010000302.1:0-4577 GCA_964242555.1 uncultured Ktedonobacteraceae bacterium | reverse complement strand
TACAGTATACAAAACAAGAAGTCAACACTGTCAAACGGGTGATAGTGCTGACTTCTTGTTTGGCGGAGTACTCTAGCCGCGTGAGCGAGCAAGTTCGCGCTCACTCGCGACTTTTGGACCGTCGACGCGTCTGCCACGGCCAAAGCTTAATTCGCCCCTCTCCCACATGACCAGCAGCATGCTAGCATTGAAGATGGAGGAGTAGGTTCCACTCACGATACCGATGAGCAGGGCCAGCGTGAAGTTATGCACACTACCGGTACCACCGAAGAGCGTCAGAGCACTCAACGTGAAGATAACCGTCAGCGATGTATTCAGTGAACGTGCCATTGTCTGGACAAGGCTTGCATTCACCACTTCGTCAAAGCTTTCTGAGGTGCGGCGCTGCATATTCTCTCGGATACGGTCAAACACCACAATCGTGTCATGGACGGAGAAACCGACGACCGTCAGCAGGGCCGTGATAAAGAGGGCGTCTACCTGAATGTGGAAGGCCCAACCCAGGATGGAGAAGATACCGACCACTACCAGCACGTCGTGGAGCAAGGCGATGATGGCACATGCGCCATAGCGCCATGGGCGGGCCACCTTGCGAAACGCGAACGAGATGTAGAGCAGGATAAGGATCGACGCCGCAATAACCGCAAAGATCGAGTTACGGATGGTATCGCTCGCCACGGATGCGCTCACCTCATAGTTGCCATTTAGTGCAACAAACGAGTTAGTTGAGTTAAGCAGCGCAGCGTAAATCTTCGGTAGGTCGGTTGTGCCGACGGTCGATGTGGTTGCAAGACTTACGATTTGTGTCGAGGAGCCTTGTTGTACATCCACAACATTGACAGGAGTTCCGGTTGCAGCTGGAGTACTCGTGGCCGTAGGTGTCGTCTTGACAGCAGGGCCAGGTGTGCCGGCTCCCGTTGTAGGAACAGGTGTAGCACTTGTCGCAGTACTAGTTGTACTACCGGTATTTGGTAGTTTGGCGAGCGCTGTCTGTATGTCACTTACCTGGGGAGTAGTAGGAAATTTTGTGAGCGTGACCTGCGTAAAGAGCTTACCATCGGAGCCTGGAATGTCGGCAAATACAACGTTCACGGCACTAGTGTACTTGTTCTGGATAGCTGTCGTGATAGCATTTTGTACGGTACCATCGACCTGTGTATTGAGGCGCACCCAGACAATTTTGTTGCCAGCTTGTGATGCATTGCTGCCAGCATCGCCGAGAACGACTTGTAGGTCGGAGAGATTGAGCGGCTTGAGGGCTGTCCGTACCTGCTCGATTTTAAGCTGCTTCTGTGGACGTAGGTCGACGGTGGCACCACTACGGAAGTCGATGCCAACATTGAGACCTGTGAAAATGAACGAAAGCGCACCTGGCACAATAACGAGCAGGGAAATGATAATAAAGAGCCAGCGATATTTTACGAGATTAAACACAACATCCTCCTCTATACCACGCTATTGCGCCGTGCCAGCAATGTGCTGGCAGTAGCAATGGAGCCAGTAGGAAGCCCGAACAACGCGGGATGATTGATGACGCCAGTTGGAACGAGCAAATTAAGAAATGTGCGTGTTACAACAACTGCGGTAAACATACTCACGACCACGCCCAGGAACAGGGTCGAGGCGAAGCCAACGATGATGCTGGCACTGAAGTTGCTGCCAAAGTAGAACAGCACCGCACAGGTAATTAAGGTTGAAACGTTCGAGTCGCGAATAGAGGGCCATGCACGTTTCCAACCGATATCGATAGCAGCAGAAAGCAGTCTGCCCGCACGCAATTCTTCCTTGATACGTTCGAAGATCAGGATGTTCGCGTCTACCGCCATACCGATTGAGAGCACAAAACCTGCAATACCTGCAAGCGTGAGGGTTACGCCAACGAGCTTAAAAATCGCGAGCGAGAACAGCGCGTATAGTACGAGCGCAAGGTCTGCAAGCAGGCCGGGCAAGCGGTAGTAGAGCAACATGAACAGGATTACTATGCTGAGTCCAATTGTGGCTGCGAGAATACTGCGATTAATCGCGTCTTGACCGAGGGTCGGCGAAACTGTTTCATAGCTCGCAATTTGCAGTGGAACTGGCAGCGCGCCATACTTAAGCACGTTCACAAGCTGAGTTGCCTGATCGAGCGAGAAGTTACCTGAAATCTGGCCAGAACCAGGAAGCTGTGACTGGATAACAGCCGAAGAAACAACTTGCCTATCCAGCGTAATCGTGAGGTAGTCGCCGATATGAGCTTTTGTAAAATCACTCAAACGTCCGTATGCGGCACCCCGCATACCAAATAGGATGACATATCTCGTGCCACCAGTTTGTGAGTCCTGACCGACGCTGAGCGAGTTGGGATCCAACTCATTACCTACGAAGAGCGGCTTTGTGCCACCATTGCTCGTTGTATATTGTGTTGGATCAAATGCTGTACCCTGTGATGCAGGAGTTTGACCAGTGTCCCAGAATTCAAGCACACCGCTTTTGAGAAGTGTCTCGATTTGCTGCTGCTGATTACCACCATTCAAACCGGGCAACTCAACGGCAATGCTATATTTACCATTTGTTTGCTGAGTGCGAATGCTTGGCTCGTTGACGCCGAGGCCGCCGTTGACGCGGTTCTCGATCTGCGTACGAGTATTGTTGATCTGCTCTACTGTAGGATTTTGCCCATCCTTTGGAGTCAGCAGAACACGCACGCCGCCTTGCAGGTCGAGTCCCTGCCTAAAAACGAATGGATTGGGAATGCCGTGGAATGTTGTATTAGGCTTTCCGCCATCATTGTTAGGCCAGAAGATGACATATGATGCGCCCAATGCCAACAAGATAATGAAGAAGAGGAGTGTGAGTGTTCCTCGCCGCATAACTATTATTTCCTCTCACCATGACTAACTAGCTTACAAACTCTTAAGATATGGACCGTTATGTTTGGTCTCTCTACATTGGCGATTGCCGAATAGGACGTGATACATTGGTCCCAACGAGGTCAATTGCCGGATAGGACGCGATGAAGCGGTCCCAATATGTGGTGCCCATCTTCTTCTCAAGGGCGCAATAAAGAACGTTCCATTTCACTTTAAGGAACGTGGCAATATGCCATAATTATCCAATGCAGTATAGCATAGTCCACTCATATTGCATATACACGATGCTGAACTCGACTTTTTTCTCATATCCGTTTTCAGTTAGAACATAGATATGTGGAATAAATAGCCGCAAGGATACAACCTTCGTTGTCCTTTTACGTAGCTAATAATAAAGATAAACGAACTGATAGAAGATAGAAACTTCTGTAGGGGTCTAATTCATTACACCCTCGTAACGCCTGTAATACGTCAGGGGGTGTAATGAATTAGACCCCTACAGTTTCATTATTTTTTTAAAATTCCACCACACGATACACTCTTTCATTGTACATGATAGAGCATATTACGTCGTCATATACAGAGAAACAATTTTATACACCATTCATGATAAAAAGGACAAGAGAAGAAAAGGAGTATTTGTTCGCTATGGAAGAAACTCTACAAGGATCGGAGTATGCAACAACACCGAAGCTCGACTCAGAGCGCAAGATTGTCATGGACGTGCGCAATATTACAAAGAGTCTACCACTTGGACGTGAGCGTATCGATATCCTCAAGGGCATTAGTTTTCAGATTTTGAACGGGGAATTTGTCTCTATTGTTGGTCCCTCTGGTTCGGGTAAAAGTACCCTGCTTGGCATTATTGCGGGACTTGATAATCCTACAAATGGGCAGGTGTTGATTGATGGCGTGGATATCACGCGTATGGGCGAAGGCCGTTTAGCCTCTGTGCGTAACAACAAGATCGGTATGGTCTTCCAGGCGTACAACCTGATTCCGACCTTGACTGCTCAGGAGAATGTCGAGGTACCACTGTACGTTGGTAAGCACAAAGGTTCGCCATCTGCGCGGGCGAAAGAGTTGCTCACGCTTGTGGGACTTTCGCATCGTCTTTCGCATCGCCCAAATCAGCTTTCCGGCGGTGAGCAGCAGCGCGTAGCTATTGCACGTTCACTGGCGACTGACCCGGCATTTGTGATTGCTGACGAGCCAACAGGCAATTTGGATGCGCGTAACGGTGAGAATGTGCTGGGACTGATTGCCGACCTGCGCGACCGTACCGGTAAGACATTCATCATCGCAACACATGACCCGGAGGTTGCGCGACACGCCGACCGTGCTATTCGCATCGTTGATGGCCTGATCGCGTCTATCGATACTACGGGCGGGAGAATTACACAGTAATGAAAGCCTCAATGTACTTCAACTATCCCGCACGTTCGCTGTTCCGGGGTGGACAACGCACCTTACTGGCGATTTTCTGCGTCGCCGTAGGTGTCATGGCAATTGTTGCCTTACAGTTGGTTGGTTTTATGATTAACGGCGCGTTCAATAGCAATGTACGCGATGCAAATGGGGGTGATATTGCTGTTACATCGCAGAATCAACCTTTCACTCAAGATGATCTCTCCTACTTTAGTACTTTGAAGTCGAACGGCAAGATCACGGCCTATACACCTATTGTGAACGCTACGGGTCGTGTAACCTTGAATAGCTCGACGC
>CAXTCR010000301.1:0-4581 GCA_964242555.1 uncultured Ktedonobacteraceae bacterium | reverse complement strand
CAGAGCGAGTTAGTGCGGCAAGAAAACCTAGAACACCTGCAAGCCACCATCGTCTGTTTCGTATAGCCAAAAAGCTACACAATACGAACAAAAGAAATAACGACTCGTTGTATGAAGCAAAAAAATAGAATGATGTCGGAAAGATGCAGAGATAGAGTACTGTTCTTCGTGCCACATCCTCCCCAGCACTATCTCGTGCTAACCGATATAAGACAAACAGCACGCCGAGTAAAGCTCCATTACTTATAAGTGTACCAACGAAAAGGTAACTCCAACTTCCCAAAACGTGACTCACGCCTGAGATAAGCAACGGAAAGAGAGGGAAAAACGCGAGATCATTCTGCGATTGATAACCGAACTGGGCGATGCGAATATAGTTGCTGGCATCCCAGTGATTCCATGAATTGAGTAACGCAGCGATATTGACGGCGGAGGTCGAATATTTGGGAGCAGTAAGAAGGATGTAACCAATATAGGTTATTGCACTAAGGACGAGGCGAGTTGCGAGAAAAAGTAGGAGTATATCGCGTGCATGTGAGGGGAGTCCTAAACGCATCCTTGTGCAGTTATACTGCCCCTGCTCATTGTTTTGGTCTTTAGAAGGCACAATATGACGTTGTGTGGATGCCATGTAGCTACTCAGTCCTATAATATTCTTATAGCCATAAAATACAAATATTTTATATGCTAGACTATGCTACTTCTAACGGTCTGTAACAATATTGTGTCACACAAGCATTTCTCAAAATTGTATAATTGTCATTACTTTTATAAATTTGACACCACTCTCTTTGCACAAGCCTGCTAGTTATTAGCTTAGTTGTTGCTTGTTCGAGAATAGGAGATAACAATGGCGGATAACCTTGCTATACAGGCAGAGTCACAAATGATAGACTTACCAGCAGGCCGTTTCCATTATATAAGCTGGGGAGCAGAGCGGAAAGACCTGCCAAGCCTTGTGTTGCTACACGGCATTACTAGCTCGGCTCAAAGTTGGGTTCGTGTTGGACCAGCATTGGCTAAGTACTATCGTGTGTTTGCATTAGATCAGCGGGGACATGGTAAGAGTATAAAACCCTCACGGGGTTCCTATGGTTTACGTCAATCCGCCGACGATGCTCTCGCATTCATTGAAGCACTCCGTCTTGAACGTCCCACACTCATTGGGCATTCCTGGGGAGGTGCCACTGCAATTGTACTGGCAAGTGGAGCGGCATCTGAGAAGCCCATACCGGCATTCGAACGCATTGTGCTTGAGGACCCAGCTTACACCTTTGGTAATGGTGATCCTGAAAAGCGTGCCGCAATGTATACTAAAGATATTGGTCGTCCCGCCAATGAATTACGCCCTGAAATTACAGCGAACAGTTCTGGTTGGACAGAAGCGGATATTGATGGGAAGATCGAGGCCCTTCAGGATGTAACACATGAAGCTGTTGTAAGTGTGTTCGCCCAAGCGGAGCAATCTGGTGATCTACTCCTGCTGCTCGCCAAAATTGCCGCACCAACACTCTTAATTCGCGCCGATCCAGAACTTGGTACGACACTAGATGAGGCTGCATGGGACCGTGCAAGAGAGTACTTACCAGCAGGAAGTCGTGCAGTACAAATCAATGGCGCCACTCATAACATTCACCGCAGTACGTTTGATATGTTCATGAACGTAGTAGAAGCATTTCTGCTGCACTAATAAAGCTATACAAACACTAGTAAGTATTAACGTTCGTATAGTCATAGAATACAAATAATTATTCAGAGCAAAGCTAGAAAAGTTATTAATCCTGATACAATTAGTCAAGATTGAAACAACTCACTTATTTCGTTGACACAACTACGTAAAAGCCTCTATACTATCTCAGCATTTTAGAGGAACAGTAGATAGAAGAGCAGAGAGTAGGAGAGTACGAGTAATGTCTTTTACGAGCGATGAAATTCAGTCCTTCAATGCTATCTTAGAACAGAAGCTGACTCAACAAAGACGCGAATTGGAGCGGAGCTTTGACTCACGGCTGCAGGTGTTTAAACGAGAAATTGAACAACGACTGTCCTATACGCAAAAAGAGCTTACTCGCACACTTTCACAATCTCTCTCTGAACACTATAGGCAAATTAAAGGGATAATGAACGCCAGTGTAGCTACTCCTACACCTAATTTAGATGAGGCTACGATAGATTTGTCCCAACTAGAACTCCATACTGAACTTCCTTTAGACGAATTAGCAGAAGCAGTAAACCAAACCTTGGATGAGCGTTTCTCCGCGCTAAACGATACCCTCAAAGCAGCTATTGCTATGCTCGAACAACAGTTTGTTGCGAGGATACAAGCGTTACAGGAAGTGCGTATTGTACAAAGTCAGCCCTTAAATGGTACAGTCGCGAACACACAAGACATAATCGCAAGTATCGAACAATTGGAAGATCTTATCGAGTCGATGCAAGTTGCGATGACCTCGAATACGGCCTTGCTCTCTAATCGTCTATACCATCACCAGCAGTTGCCATTGGAACGAGCACATCCAGTCGGTCAGGACGGAACATCTCAAGGAGTCAATAATACTGCTAAGCAACAGTTGCCTCTCCCACGAGAGTAATAGACTCTATACTCATGTTATCCCAGCAACATGCTGAAACTTGATTTCATATGGTCCGTGTTACAAGCAGAGCAGGTAGCCTCTACCTGCTCCAGTTTTGTGTAACAAATACATATAGGGAGAACATACATGCAGCTAGACCAGAAGGTTGCGGTTATCACAGGCTCAGACAGCGGCATTGGACGCGCAATCGCCATCCAGTTTGCCAAAGAAGGCGCCTCTGTTGTTATTAACTACGCCCATTCTCAGGACAAAGCACAAGAGGTGCTTCAAACCATTCAGAAAGACAATGGCAAAGCCGTCGTTATCCAAGCCGATGTATCTCAATACGATCAGGCAATGGGGCTTATCCAACAGGCAGTATCACACTTTGGCAAAATAGACATCATGGTTAACAATGCAGGTATGGAGATACATAGTCCATTCCTTGACGTTACCGAACAGCAGTACGACCGCGTGCTAGGGGTTGATCTTAAAGGCACCTTTTTCTGTGCACAGGCGGCGGCACGCGAGATGGTCAAGCAAAACATTGCAGGTCGCATCATCAATATTTCCTCTGTACATGAAGACCTCGCCATGCCACAAAACGTTCCCTACTGCTGTGCCAAGGGCGGAGTCCGTATGCTAACTCGAACCATTTGTCTCGAACTTGCACCTCACAACATCACGGTCAACAACATCGGCCCTGGTGCCGTCGATACTCCAATTGATGCGGATGTAAAAGCCGATCCCGTGAAGTGGAAAGCCCTCATGAACGAAATTCCGCTGCATCGCATGGGCCAGCCCGAAGAGATCGCAACCCTGGCTGTCTATCTCGCATCGGATGCATCTGGGTATGTCACAGGTTCGACCTTCTTTATTGATGGGGGTCTGATGCGCAACACAGGAGCTGTGTAGTTTTCACAAGTATTGGTATAACACTTCGCGTCAAAGATACATAGTAGTTTGTTAACTCTGAGGCGGAGTGACCTATTACATTACACATGATGTAGTGTGCAAGAGGGTGCATACTGATGGCCGCTAGTACTCTCAGCCTTAGAAAACGCTTGCATCCTGAACAGTTTTTTGTTATGCTAGATGTGTAGGACACATGTTGCAATTAAAAACCTTTGTACATCTATCATTCTAATTCCTAGAGGAGAGCGAGAGCTTATGGATAGTTCTCTTCAAAATGCTAATCTTACCACAGAAGAGGTAAGCAAATCCCTGGCAGAAAAAGAGGGTATAGTAGAGAACGTAAGTGGTCATGATGAGGAACAGCATCACATCCACCTACCGAATCCTAGCTTGTGGCCTCTTGTACTTAGTGCCGCTATTCTACTTGCCGTGATCGGTATAATCTTCTTTCCAGCAAATCCCTGGCTAACAATTGTGGCTGCCCCACTTGTCATTATTGGCATATTGGGTTGGGCATTAGAAGACCCAATGGCACCATTGACTGACAGGTTTGCGTATCTACGTGCCAAGAAAGAGGCACCTTCACGCTTCCAGATTGGTGAACAGGTTGTGGATAAAGATGGTTATATTATTGGGAAAGTGGAAGCACGCTTTACGAATTACATTCTCGTCGAGCGTAGCGGTCTGCTCGTAACCACATACTATGTTCCACAAAGAATTGTCGCAACCGATGAGAAACGTGGCCTTGTTCGTCTTACGATGAGTGAGAAAGAGCTGGTTGACGCTGGCTATAATGCAGTGCCTGACAATCTCTACGATGAAACACCTGAGTATAGCGAACCAGTAACTACAGGTGTAGCGCAATACGCTCGTGGTCCACTCTCGCCGGCAGAGACAGGACATTACAACTATGGTCCCAATTTTCCTGGAATGAATACAGATGCAACCGGCTCATATCATCTGGATGAAATCCGTCCAACGCCTCAACGCTACGTTGGTGATCGCCGTCGCATCTATGCAACTGACAAGACACTTCCCAAACGTGCAACCAATCCTGAATAAGGAAAAAGACAAAAGAGGGGAGAGTCACTAA
>CAXTCR010000300.1:0-4652 GCA_964242555.1 uncultured Ktedonobacteraceae bacterium | reverse complement strand
CTGGACGAGCTGACGCGCAAAGTACGTGTTGTGTTAGAGACATAAAAAAGGAACCGGCTGTCTTCCTGAAACGTACAAAATATGCTACACTGACGCCGAGTAGTCAGATAAGGAAGGCAAGACCCATGAGTAAGGCCATACGGGACGATGAAGAACTGCTCATCGCTCGTAGCCAGCGTGGAGACGTACATGCGTTCAATCAACTCGTGTTGCACTATCAGCAAACGCTGTACGGTGTTGTCTTCCGCATGCTTGGCAATGCTGAAGCTGCCGCTGATGTGACACAGGATGCTTTTATTGCGGCATTCAAGGGTATTGGCTCCTATCGCGGCGGCTCCTCATTTCGCTCATGGCTCTTGCGTGTAGGCTCGAATATGGCCTGTGACTACTGGCGGCGCACGCAACGACGGCCCGCAGAGTCGCTGGAGGCGCTCACCGAAGATGATGAGGCTTATTCCCCCAGTGTACTTAGCGCGCTCGCTACAACGGGAGTAGAGGGCAATCCAGAAGAAACATTGCTTAATCAGGAACTGCAGGAACTGATACAACGTGGGCTAGAAGCTTTGCCGCTCGAACAACGCGTAGCGGTCGTGCTCTGCGATATCGAGGGACTCTCCTATGAGGAGATCGCCGAGACAACGGAGGTATCACTTGGCACTGTTCGTTCAAGGATAGCACGTGGTCGCGCTCGCCTGCGAACCTACTTGCAGGAGTACAAGGAACTTTTACCCCGTCGTTATCGTCTTACCAAAGAATAAGTTTTCCTCTATCTATGCAATACAGTATCTATTATGGAGCACGTTCGTGGCAACAGAAGAGCAGCATCTAACAACAGCACGGCTTTCTGCCTATATTGATGGACAATTATCGACTGAAGAGCAGCAACAGACGGACTTGCACCTGCAGGAGTGTACAGTGTGTCGACAACAACTGGCAGAACTGCGAGAAACTGTCGCGCTCCTGCATGCCTTGCCACAACCATCTCTGCCGCGCTCTTTTGTACTGCCTGTTCCTGAACGGACTCTCTCCTCATCACAAACTGTACGACCTGCACCCCGGCTTGCCCCAGTTGTGCCCCTGTCGCGGCGTAGTGGCTGGCCCTCTTATGTTAGTGGCGCTGTCAGAACGGTAAGTACTCTGGCCGCGTTGATTGGCATCGTCTTCTTGCTCTCCGCCCTCTTTGGTACAGTTATACCATCAGGGGGTAGCGCTACAACTGCCCATAGTAGTGCTACAGCTACAAGTGTACCCGGTCAAACATTGCCGCGTGGTGTGTTAGGAACTCCTGTGCAAGTAACTACTCCTACAAATAGCGGGAGCGTACCCAAGCCTAATTCACAGGCAAATAAGCCTGTGGGACAAAATCCACTCCAAGCATTACTGATCCTCTTCACCATTGAGACGATCCCGACGCGTACAAGTATTGGGATAGCTTTGGTTCTACTAGCTGTTGTAGGGTTTTTAATAGTCAGGCGAATGTAGAAGCTGATTCATTATGTCCTTCTCGCTTTTCAATAGACAGTGAGAATGTGATATATCAACGCGTATAAATGCACAAATCGATTCTTCATCTCCTACTTGTTCTTCCATTATGCCTTGAAACTTTTGTGTGTGAGTTATATACTGTTCGTGTGCAGTTCATAAAACTCGTATGCAAATTTTGTACTGTGTTTGCGTCTAGCTTTTAGGTATCTCGTAACCTGCTGTAATACTATTAGATGGGGTCGTAACGATCTTGTAATGTTACACTGGTTACACTGAAGATACCGTCAATGGCGAGAAGGACTGCGGAAATGGATATTCCAAACGTCGGCGACACACTATGGGGGCAAACATCCGTAATTTTCCTTTCTTACTGTTGACGAGGTCAATGACTTTCTAAAAAAAGTTGTACGTCTTATTTTCCTCACTCATGATTCTCATGATGGGAAACATATTGGAAAGGTTGAACGAATCCATGAAACGAATTGCGGTCCTCGTCCCTTTCATGCTGCTTTTAGTAGCAGTCGCAAGTGTACTATCACCTGCGGCCCATGCAGCAGGTGGTCCACCACCAATAAACGGCTTCCACATCGAAAACCAGATGCTTCACTGTGTCAACAGGTACCTACCCTGTAACACTCCACAAACTGCTGCCAATTCGCTGTACACGAACGTCGAGGTAGACAAGTTTGCGAAAAAATCGTATGGTAAACCGGACCTTGTAAACTTAGTGTGTGGCTATGCATACCTGGATACAAAGAATAACCTACACCTCGTTGCCGAACGTGCTACTGTCTTTGATCCAAGAAATATAAGCGGATATGCTGAGCTTGAAGGCAACTATAGTCAGAACAGCACCTACTCCATAGGAGAAATAAAGAATGTTGTCGCCTATGACGCTATGACGGGTGACACAGCACGCGTAAGTGGGCGTATAGTCACAAATAATGCGAAAGGCACTCGTATCGCTGGTGGCTTCGATCTCACATTAACTGGTCCTATCTACGATGAAGTTGGAGATCCAGGCGCAAATCCGCAAGTGACAAAGGTTGGCTATGGCACATTCAACTGCAACAGCTACACCTCGTATGTCAAAGCTCCGTTCGCAACTGGTCCGTACTTTATCGCCAGCCTTGGTGCCCCTCCTGGACCGTAGTCAATAAAGTCAAGCGTGTTCTGCCCTTCTGAGAGCAGGTGGTGCGCCCCCATCCTCTTTGCTCTCAGACGAAAGGACACTAGCAATAGGAACAAGGATGCTCCCCACCCTCAACATTAGTAAAGTGCTGAGGGCGGGGAGCATCCTTGTTCCTATGGCATGACCTACACAACCATGCTATACTTTATACGGAATAATTATTTCGATTTCGCCAGGACCTACTCTATAGTAGTATGGACTCAAGGGAACATGTATGAACACTCCTTTTGCACTCATTTCATCCTCAATAAATGTAGTGGTAACAGGTTTATTTGCCGCCGTTGTGTTGCGTCAATACTTGCGCCGCCACCGCTCGTATCAACTCTACTGGTTTGTAGGGCTACTGATGGCCTTTGTCGCGACGCTGGCCTACGTCTTCATGCTCCAGGTGCAGCCCGCAAGCTATAACGGCATTATCCTCTTCCGTGCCTACTATATCCTGGGTGTGCTCACGCCAGCATGGTTGGGTTTGGGCAGTGTTGCACTAATTACCAGTCCACGCGTCACCACATGGAGCCTGACCTTCCTCTACCTACTCAGTGGTGCGACTACCGCACTGATACTGCTTGCCCGTATCGACATGCAGAAATTGAGCAACATCGTCGGCCCCGGTACAGGTATCTTGATCCCTGGTCCCTGGCTTGCCACAGTCATTATCATCAATACCCTCGGTGTTGTTGCGGTAGTCGGAGTGGCGGTCTATTCAGGGTTAAAGCTGTATCGACGCCAACAGAGTATCGCTGGCTTGCGTACTAGTAACATTCTCTGGGCTAACGTGCTCATCCTGCTAGGCGACCTGGTCAACGCTGGAGCTGGCAGTGTTGCGCGTGGACTTGGCTTCGAGAGCGGCTTCTGGGTCTTGATGGCATTCGGCTGGGTCATCTTCTTTGTTGGCGTGCTACTAGCGAGTCGTCGCTCTACGACCACAAGAACCGTGCCTGTAAAGGAAGTAGAGCATGCCGAGAAACATGTAGCATCCTCTAAATAAGTAGGTGCCCTAACAATTAAGAATTCTTCCAACTATCGATGCCTCAACAATTGGTGCATCCGCAATACTCTGTGACCCCATTAGTCTCCCAAAAGCGTTTCAACATGCATCATTACGTGTAACATACACGCATTTATAGAAATAAATAATATAGAAATGTATGGTTTAATTTATCACTCTATAACTAAAAATAGTCGTTCTTAACCAGTTCGCAACTTTTTCTCCCCTTCCGTCCCTATTTCGCGAATTTTACAATGGCTGAGCATCTCCTCTCAGAAGTATATTCTTCTAACTGTTGAAACCGATGTATTATAACCTACTTCCAATGAGATGTGAGGATGTGGAAGGGAATTAAAAGAACATGGTAAAGCGTATTTTAAGAACGCGTTACGCACTTGCTGCTTGCCTTATGTTACTTCTTGTTGTAGCCGCAGGCTACGGACTTGTGAGTACACATGTAACCCCAAAGGCTCATGCGAGTGCAAACACCAGTGCGGCGGTGAGCGGAATGTCTCACTGGTTGTATGTGGTGGAGGATGGAACAGTATTTGTGTATGATATCGACAACAATCATGCACTCGTCAAGACGTTCTCTATTCCTGAGACTGGCAAGCGTGGAGTAGCCGTCTCACCGAGCAGGGGTCTGCTCTACGTCTCCTTTTGTGGGAGGACAAATTGTGGTGGCACACATGGCTACCTGCTCGCCTATGACCTTGTACACAATCGCGTGGCGTGGAGCGTCAGCTACCCATTCGGTGTCGATCAACCTGCTGTCACCCCTGATGGCTCGAAAATTTATATGACGCATGGCTCAGATGCCACGGATGGCATTACCTCAGTCATTGACGCGAGCAATGGGAAGGTGATTGGCTCGATCAGTACCGGCACAAATGGACATAATGCGGTTACTTCGTTGGACGGGACGCAGGTGTACAGCACAGGCTATACGGGTACTAACTATAACTTTATCCACGTGATAAATCCTGC
>CAXTCR010000299.1:0-4665 GCA_964242555.1 uncultured Ktedonobacteraceae bacterium | reverse complement strand
TTTCGTTTGGAACGAGTATACCCGTACTTATGAAGAGAGAAGCACTATGACTGACCAGAAATATGATGGAACGAGTCAGCAAGTTCCTCTTGCTGTTACTGTTGAAGCAAGCTTGGCGTATGAGTTTCTCATGTCGCTGTATGTCTTTAACGATATGGAGAGACAGGTGACATATAGTGTGGGAAACGCATGGTTTGATGCGGTTCGTACATCTGCTTCGTCTGACTTGCTGGCAACCATCGAGCAGTTCACCTTCCGTACCAATCAGGTTTGGGAACACCTTCTTGGTCTTATCTATGATTGCCCTCAGCCGCACGATGTGCCTACATTTCTCAGCTTTTTGGAACAGACCGATGCATTGGAACTCCGTTTGCACTTGTTGGGATATTATACGCGAGCACATCGACGTGTCACTCCACCTCACATCATTTTCCAGGCCGCGCAAGGAAATATCGAGGCACAACAGCAGTTGTTGAAAACATCGTTTCCTTTTGATGCTGATTGGCAAAAAACACTGCGTTGGCTGCTGACACTAGATACAGAGGCCACCAAACGTGTGCTCTTGGATATCGCACGTCGCTGGTATCAAAAGGTATTTCACGCGCAAGAGCAGCACATCCTTCCAATTCTCACACGTGATAGCGAAGCAAAACAGGCATTGCAAGGGAGCATGTCAGTGGAGGGGCTCATCGAAGTGGTAACAGGATGGGAATACCTGCCTGAACCAGGTATTCGTCGAGTAGTGCTCGTTCCCTCCTATGTCTTGCGCCCATATAGTGTCCTAGGTGAACGCTCTGAGACTCGTCTGTTCTGTTATCCTGTTGCAGATGAAAGTATTACGGCTGACAGGGATACTCCTCCAACACGCCTCGTTCTCTTGCTGAAGGCTCTTGCAGATGAACGCCGTCTACGTGTAGTGAAGAAGCTGGCCACGAGCAGATATACATTGCAAGAAATCGCTGACGAATTTGGCGTTGCCAAGACGACGATGCAACACCACCTGACAGTTCTTCGTCAAGCAGGTATTGTGCGGATGAGCATGAGTGATGCCCACTATAGCGTACGTCCTGAAGTTCTTGAGAGTATGAGCGAGTTATTGAGCACATATGTCAAGAAGGCATAAAAAGGAGGGTTTCCATGGGTCAGCTCCTTTCGAAACAAGAAATAAGTAGGTCCCCGTTGTATCGTCCTGCGTTCTTACGCCTCTGGAGTGGGCTGATGCTCTCGCGGATGGGAGATTCCCTTACGCAGGTTGCGCTGCTCTGGTTTGTGTTGCAGTTAACGCATTCTGGTGTTGCCCTTGGCCTCGTTGTGCTGTGCTTCCAACTTCCGTCCGTGCTCTCAAGCCCGCTTTTAGGAACACTCTTAGACCAGTATGAACCACGAGTCATTATGGTCGTGGATAACGTAGTCCGTGGATGCATTATTGCAGCCATTCCTCTGTTGTTTCTGTTCGGGACACTCCACCTCTGGATGGTTTATGGACTTGCCTTGTGCGCTGGCATCCTCTCTCCTGCAACAGAAGTAGGACTAAGAATAATTACTCCTAAGCTCGTTGCTGACACAGAACTTGAGCGAGCTAATTCACTCCTCGCAATCAGTTGGGATTTTGCTACATTAGTAGGTCCAGCCCTTGCTGGTGTTCTCATCGTCTTTCTTAATGCACCTGTTGTGCTTTTCATAGATGCCGTGAGCTTTCTCGTGATGGGTATTGCGCTTCTAGCACTTCCTCGTATGCAACGTATTCACCAAGATGAAGCACAGGGCAACAAACGTTTTGGAAGTTTCCTCCGCTTTGGTCTGCTCTTCAATATGAAACAGGTACTTTTCCTTTCCATACTGACACTGCTCTTCCTATTTGTCCAGGGACTCACGGAGGTTGTCATTCCGATCTATAGTCAGAAAACGCTCATTTCAGGTTCGACCGGGTACGGTTTGCTCATGACTGCATTTAGCATTGGTTCGCTCCTCTCGTTGACCTTCATCAGTCACTTTTGGACGAGGAGTCGAAGGCCAGGTATCACGCTTGCGTTGATTCTCATATTGAGTGGTCTGACGCTCATTCCCTTGCTTTTTATACATACCCTTCCGCTTGCTCTTATAGTGATGGTTTTAGTGGGACTCGCCGCTGCACCGTACTACGTCGTGGAACAATCCATCACACAGCGTTTGATTCCTGAACACGTTCGTGGGCAGATATTTGGCATCCGTGGTTCGATGAATGTGGCAGGCTATCCACTAGGAGGGCTGGCTGGTGGTATGTTCGTGAGTATGATTGGGGTATCCTATGCATTTGGGATAGCGGTGGTCCTGTGCCTGGGAATGGGAATAGTGTGTCTTACTTCTCCTTTCACAAGAGAAATACGTCGAACACAAAGTGGATGATCTTTCCTTGCAAAGCCCTTTGGACGTTACATGTGTTGGGAGGAATGTTGTAGGGGTTCTCATTCTTGGCAGACGTGGTTGATTGCCGGGCAGGATGAAATAGAATTAGACCTCTACAATTCGTATGCATCGTTTTATTGGCGTTTACATCTCCTTCCTCAGATGCTCATCCAGAAATCGGGCAATCGCGGGATACACCACCAAGCGGTTTGCGCGTTTTACAATGCCGTGTCCTTCGTCTTCGAAGCGTAGATATTCTACTGGGACATTGCGTTTCTTTAGCGCGGAGACGATTTGTTCTGCTTCGCCAATGGGGACGCGGGGATCGTTAGCGCCGTGGACGACGAAGAGCGGGGCCGTAATTTTGTCGACGGAGCGAATGGGCGAGATTCCTTCGAGGAAGGCGCGGTCGTGTTCGAGGCTGCCGTATTCGCTTTCGCGCTGCTTGCGTCGCCATGGACCGGTGTTTTCGAGGAAGGTGACGAAGTTCGCGATGCCGACGATATCGACGCCAGCGGCCCAGAGGTCGGGATAGGTTGTGACGGCGGAGAGCACCATGAAGCCACCGTAACTACCGCCGAAGATGGCGATACGTTTCGCGTCTGCGATGCCGCTTTCGCACAACCAGCGTACGGCGTACTGCAGGTCCTTTACGGAGTCCATGCGTAGGCGTACATCGTCGAGGCTTTGATATTCATACCCATAGCCAGTGCTGCCGCGTACGTTTGGCACGAATACGGCGTAGCCACGTGAGGCGAGATACTGCAGAACGCTGTTAAAATCTGGGCGCGACTGACTCTCTGGTCCACCGTGAACATATACAACAACGGGCAGGTTTTGACCCTCTCCGTCCTTTGGCAAGTAGAGGAACGCAGGTATCTCGCGCTCGTCAAAGGTGGGATAGCGAACCAGTGTTGGCGTGACAAATGCCTCATGCGGAATGCCACCCATCGCGCTATGTGTCACGCGGCTGATAATGCCCTCGCGGACATCATAGACCCAGATATCCGCCGAGTCATCTGACGTTATCAACGTGATTGCGAGGCGCGAACCGTCTTGCGACCAGACCGTCTCGAAGACGACTCCGCGTGGTAGGGTCGGCGCTGTTAGAGATTTACGCTCATTCCAGCCATTCGAGACATCAAAGAGTTCGAGCAGCGAATACCCATCCTCGTTTGTCACGAGTGCCATTGTGGAACCATCCGCTGTTAGAGAGAGATGCTCAATATCCCATTGCGTATCAGCTAGATAGCTTAGCTCCTGCGTCTGGAGGTCCAGATAGGCCAGCGAGAGAAACTGACGTTTGGAGTTCGTGCGTAAATATAAGCCACGCTTATCGGCGGACCATGCCGCATCAAGATAGAGCGATGGACCAGTGCCCGTCTCTGGCGTTAGCATTCGTACCTCTTTTGTAGTGCGGTTAAGCAACAACAGTTGGCCGTGTATATTGTCCTCATCACGCGAGATCAGCAGGAATTGCCCGTCAGGTGAGTACGTGGCGGCATAATTTGTGCCATCATGCTGAAAAAGCAGTGTTGTCTCGCCCGTCTCTCTATTGCGCTCGTACACATCGAAATAGCGTGGGTCGCGTTCGTTACTGCTATAAGAAATGTATAGGCCATCGGGAGACCAGCCACCAAAAGCGTAGATGACTTCTGGCTTCGTTGTCAGTGCATCGAATGTGGCACCATCCGCACTCGCTAGAAAGAGTTGGGTACGTTCGTTGCCGCCAACATCGCCCGTGATAAGCAGCGTGTTCCCTTTAGGAGCAAAGACAGCACGTGTACAACGGTCCCCCCGAAACGTGATTTGTGACGGCCACGTGGAGAATGTCGAGCGCATGTCAATCGGAATGCTCCACACCTCTGCAACACCCGTAATGTCAGTGAGAAAGCTTAGCTGACTGGCGTCAGGCGAGAAGCTTGCACCATATGCCATACGCACATTCAAATAGCGTTCAAAAGGGTAACTAATTGTTGGCATGAGCAGTTCCTATTCTGATGAGTTTTAGCGTTATAGACAATGAACTGTATTCGAGCGGACGCCACGAATGTGGTCCCTACGAAACTTCGCTGGGACCACATTCGTGGCGTCCGCAACCGATGTATCGCCCATACATAATGCGTTCATAAAGAGAATTTGCTAAAGAAATCCCATATTACCACATTGGCGCTGATGACGTGGGTTGTGCCGGGACTGCCGGGCCATGTGTGTTGGCCGTCGCTGATGCGGTAGTGACGTACAATGGTATTGTTGGCACACTTTGTCCACTGGATACCA
>CAXTCR010000298.1:0-4667 GCA_964242555.1 uncultured Ktedonobacteraceae bacterium | reverse complement strand
CGGCGTCTTCGACAACGGAACGAGGATCATCGACCGAGATGACTTCTATGTTCATTAGACGCGACATCTCATGGCAAAACAATTCACGTTCAGGTTGCTTGCGGCTATAGACCTTCACGGTTGTGATAGGACGTACAGCGCAGACGCCCATAAGCTGTGTTACGGCTTGTTGACCAGCACCAATAAGACCAACAGTGCGCGCATTGGTACGGGCTAAGTACTTTGTAGCAACAGCACTTGCGCCGCCTGTACGCATTGCTCCTAGATGATCGGCCTCGATGATTGCCAGCAGTTCGCCGTTCTGCGCGCTAAAGAGCAACACGGCATAACGCACCCCTTCACGAAATGCGGTATATGTTTTGAAGCCAAGAACACCAAAAGTGGGGGCAGATGCAGCAAGAATAGCGAGGACACCATTGGCAAACGCCAGTCTTGTGCGAGGAAGGCTTTTTACCTCTCCTTGCGCCTGTGCGTGAAAAGCATCTTCTAGCACCGTTACAGTATCACGCATGCTCAGTAAGTCTCGAACTTCTTTTTCACGCACAACCAGCGCCATAGGAGAAACTCTACATTTCTAGCACCACTAATCCTCGCGACGAATTACACGGTGCATATACACAACGGTTTCGTGGATCTCGTAGCCTCTAGGCAGTTTCTTATTGTTTTGCGGCATTAACAGGTCTTTTATGCCGCCGAGGGCCGGTAGACCAGGTTCCAATGATCTTGTAGGTGGAGCGAGACGGGCAAGGAGACCACGTCGTAACAACTCTAACCCCATACCGACGGCCACTGCCCCAACACTTGCAGCGACACCACGAGGTACAGGTAAGTTATACAGGAGCGCGGGAAGATTTTTCTGCTCTACAGGTACAAGATCAGTCGAGGCAACAGCAAGATCGGCACCACATTGGCTACAGTAGATGTCATTTTTTGTGACGGTTGCCTGACATTCCGGGCATTTCATGAACATTCTCCTCCATGAGTCGAGCGGTATATAGTATCTTTTTTGTTACTTTTAATACGCTTTCCACGGTCTTTTTCGCTAATCTACACTCTATTGTAACGCTTCTACCGCAAGGCGTCTATACTTTTTGCCAGCAAAACAGACGCATGTTCCACTTCTGCTTCGGTAGACCAACGTCCCAGCGTAAGACGGAGCGCACCAAGTGCTTGCTCGCGTGTAAGTCCCATCGTGGTAAGCACTGACGAAGGTTCTGTACTGCCCTCATGACACGCTGAACCGGTCGAGCTAGCAATCCCAGGTGTAGCGGCAAGCACCTCTTCGCCGACAACGCCATCTACACGTATATTCAACGTATTGGGCAAGCGTTCTTTGGGGTGTCCGTTGAGATGTAGACTATCTGGAAATTGATGCTCCAGGCACTGATGAAGCTTGTCGCGCAAGTAACGTAATTTCGCGTGATTCGACGGTAGTCCCGCATACGCCAATTCACAGGCAGCGCCTAAGCCTACCATAAACGCAATGTTCTCGGTACCTGCTCTACGTCCGTGTTCCTGACCACCGCCATAGATTGCTGGCTCAAGTTGTAGGCCATTGCGTACATATAACGCGCCAATGCCTTTGGGAGCATAGAGTTTATGACCGGCAACTGTTAGCAGATCAACCCCGAGTTCGTCTACCCGTGTCGGAATTTTGCCAACTGATTGCGAGGCATCGGTATGCACCAGCACGCCATGATGGTGCGCTATCTCGGCTATTTCTGCGATGGGTTGGAGCGTCCCCGTCTCATTGTTCGCATGCATGATCGTGATGAGAACCGTCTGATCGTTGATAGAGGCCTCTACATCCCTACTCTGTACACGGCCCTGCGCATCTACGGGGAGATACGTTATCCGAAAGTCATGCAAGCGTTCGAGGGCTTTGCACACATTCAAGACGGCAGGATGCTCTGTTACTTGAGTGATGATGTGATTGCCACGATCTCGCCTTGCGAGTGCTACGCCGCGAATTGCTAAAGTATCGCTCTCAGAGCCACAACCTGTGAAAATAATTTCAGAGGGTCCACAATGGAGCAGTTGTGCGACCTGTGCCCTTGCGGTATCGATAGCTTGCCGAGCGGGTCTAGCATATGCATGGGAGCTTGAAGGATTGCCAAATTGCGTTGTGAGGAATGGTAGCATAGCCTCAACGACAAGAGGGTCGACGGGTGTAGTTGCGTTATAATCGAGGTAGATGGGACCGTTTTGTAGGGCTGGATGCGTTGTCATATCATCTTCTTTCTATACCTCAAGGCTGCATTGGAATGCCCCATTGTATCTTTGCCACAACAGCAAACGATATTTTTCCGTCTGGATACTTTTTTAGCAATATTTGCTCCGCTTCACGATCAAAAGCTGCGGCCATCTCTGGCTTCATACGTTCTCTGGAGAAACCATTGCGCGAATGAAATGACTCAATGTAATCATCCAAAGATTGCGTAAATGTCACCGGCTGCGTTTCTTTCTCTCCAACTTGCTGAAATAGATGTCGCTTTTTTAGCTCGTCAACCAGTTTGTACGGTTGATATTTTACGTTGGTTGAGAACGTAGGAATAATCGCGGCTAGCTCATCATGCCATGCACCATGTCGAGTATGTTGCTCGATGATAGCAAGATAGCCGTGAGGCGTCAACACATTCTGTAAGCGTGGCAGGACTACTTCCCAATTCATCCAGTGCAAACTTGAGCCAGCCGTCACTAATGCATACGGAGGATCCAATGTAACATCTTCTACAGATCCAAAAAGCCAATGAAGATGCGCATTATCTCCATTAGGCAAACGCTTTCCATACTCAAGCATGTGTTGCGAGAAGTCTACTGCGTCGACTCTATCAACGTACTCCACTAACCCTCTTGCGATATCACCTCTGCCTGTACCAATATCAAGCACGTGCCGTGGCTGCTCCGTGAGAAGGCCACTCAAAATCTCAAACGTCTCTTCAGGATATGGAGGACGATGCTGGTAAGCTTCGACCATGCTCAGGTCTTGAAATTGTTCGCCATATTCAGTAGCTAAATGATCTGGCTTAGGAAGCATAGGTTCTCTCCTGTTCAAAATCTATATGCAAAAAAGGATGTAAAGAAACGTCTTCAATGAAAACGAAAAATAGCGTTAGCTTATTCTTTTAGTACGCTATAGACTATCGTTGGGTATTGTAAAGGAGGTACTGCTCATGGCAACAGATTATATTGTCTTTATACATGGTGTCAATACACGCGAACAAAATGAACCACCAACATATGCCGATCAACTCTTTGGACTTATTCAAGCATCTGTTGCACGGAAAGTAGGGAATACACCGACACGTAAGCTTGTAAAAGTTCCGCTTTATTGGGGTAGTGAAGGTATCACAGCTGAAAATCAGTTGCTGCAAGAATATAAGCATTCGTCTCAAAAATGGGAGAAGTTTTGGTTTAAGAAGTTGCGTAGTAGTGTGCTGATGGAATTTTCAGGGGATGTCGCGCTCTATATGAGCCGTTATGTTGGGGCAAAGGTTGCAGACAAGTTAAGAACGGATGTTTTTACACAAATAGCTTCTGCACTACAAACCCCTGATCCGGATGACCGCTTGCATCTAGTCGCGCATAGCCTGGGTACGGTTGTACTTTTCGATATTCTCTTTAGCGCACGATGGGATCAGGAGGACATTCCAGGCCATGAAAGTGTGAAAGCAATTCGCGAGGGTATTTATGGCGTGGAACCCAATTGGGATCAAGGGATGCGCCTTGGGAGCATCTCTACAATGGGTTCACCTCTTGGCCTCTTCAGTTTGATGGACGTGGACCAGAGCAACACAGAGAGGAAGAATGGCAAAGATGAGGTCATCAATACACACGATATTACTCCACGACTCCAGCAATTTCTCCAGCGCCTTCCGATACGGTTAGGCAAAGAAGACAAGCGGCTCCCGTGGCTTAATTTTGCTCATCCCGGAGACCCCCTAGCCTCACCACTTGATCCGCTTATGCCGGATATGGTTGATCAGGACAGAAAATATGTTGTGGTAGAGGATGTCATTCTCAAGAATACAACATTTGTGGATCACCTGTGTCAAGCCTTCAACAACAGTCCACTTACATTACTTAATGCAGGCAACGCCCATATGAGTTATCTGGGCAGTAAAGAAGTTGCTGAACGAATTGCGCGCCTAATTGTCGCAACAACACGTATGGAGAACACATCAGCACAAAAAATACTGCACGATATGGTTAAGTAGTTTTGTCCAATACTATAGCACTTAAGCCCTTTTCAGGCCCTCTCTAGTTGTATCGTGAGAAGAGCCAATTCAATCTACACGTTCTTGTTTTGTACAAGTGGAAGGAGCTCTACTAGCTATACATCAACAATCATAGCAAAAGGTCATGACGAAGAAGTTGATCGTCATGACCTTCTCTTTTTTGTTGCAAATTTATGCAGAGAACTTGGCAGCAAGTTCGCGGGCGCTTGGCTCAACCAGAACGGAGCCGTCGGGGAAAACAATGGTTGGGACACTGCGTGCGCCGTTGTTAACCTTCACGACGTACTCAGCGGCATCGTCATTTTCCTCAATGTTGACATAGTCGTAAGCAATGCCGTGCGAATCGAGCCAGCGCTTGGCCATGCGGCAGTCACCACACCATGTGGTGGCATACATAACAATTTTTTCACCCGTCTTCGGGGTTTGTGT
>CAXTCR010000297.1:0-4674 GCA_964242555.1 uncultured Ktedonobacteraceae bacterium | reverse complement strand
CAAAGGCAATTACACCGATGCCTCCTGCTAGAAAGAATAAGTAAATGGCAATATTAATAGAAATGGCAATAACTGGCTGCGATTTGTGTAGTGCCGCCCCTAATGCGACTCCTAGACCTGTACTAAAGAGGGCAATCATCGCAAGAATGAGGAGACTGGTAAGCCAATAGATACCTTCGGGCCGTGTCCAATTAAATGCCGCACCCAGCAGTAGTACAAGCAAGCCCAGCAGAAATGTTGTTACGAAGCCAGCCAGGACCTTTCCTATAATAATCGCAGCACTTGAGGTCGGTGAAAGTAACATCTCTTTCACCGTGCGTGTTTCCCACTCACGAGCGGTTGCAATGCTGCTTGTGACCAGACCTGAGAGCGTGAGCAGGAGGATGATTGTCGGCAATACGGCATATTGAAACAACTCCACATCTCGTGTTCGTAAGTCTTGTTCATGAACCATCACCTTAATGGGACTATCACTGCCTTGCGCTTGATAGAATTGTGTTATAGCGTCTGGCACAGAGCGACGAACGTCATTTGTGAAGTCAAGATTCAGGTTATTCACGCGCACATTCACGGGTGATCGATCGCGGGCCTCAACGCGTTGTGTGAAATCCTTTGGGATGGTGATGATGGCAATAACTTGAATATCTTTGTAGAGGGTGGCAGCCTGCTCTGGTGATGCATCAGTAATGCGGAATACGTCGGCCTGGTGAAAGATTTGTTGCATCTGTTGACCCTTTGGTCCAGAGTCCAGCGTGACAAGCGCAACAGGACTACGTCCAACGGCAACCGCGCCAAGTGCCTGAATGAGCAAGAAGGCGATAGGAGGCACAACCGTCGCCACAAGATTGCGCCGGTTGCTTAGCCAGACGCGTAAATCTTTTCTTACAATCGCCCAGACTGAACGGAAGAAAGCTAGCATGATAAAAGGCTCCTTCATTAGCTCCTAATTTGCTACCGTGCTACGACGCAATACAAGTGCGGATAGCAGAATAAGAACAAGTGCGAATCCTACAAGAATAAGTGTATTTGCTGTTACACCGTAGGTGTTCAAGTTGAAGCCATGAAAGGCATGCTGCTGTACCACAATGGCGTAGTAGACAGGCGTTAATTGCGCAAGTACCTGGATAGCGGGCACGTTAAACGAGATTGGTCCGAAGGCCCCGCTCAGGAAAAACAGGGGTATTGCAGTGCCAAAAGCCAGGCCTGTGAATGCCTGACGTTGTTTCAACAACGTTCCTAACAGCATCCCCAGCGCGATGAAGATGGTGAGGGTGAGTAGCGTAAAGCCAATCGTTTCGCCCCAATGCAGAGGGCGTACTCCAATAATGAAGATGAGTACCCCAAGCACAATGAGAACAGATGCAAGGCTCATTACGAGTGCCGCTAGCATCTTGCCAACTACAACTGCCCAGCGACTTGCTGGCGAGAGCAACAGCTCTTTCATCGTTGCGTTTTCCCACTCGCGTGCCGCAGAGGTGCCTGATTGCAGCAAGCCACCAACGACCAGTGCAATCACCAAAATAGAAACTGTCAGGTAAGGAATGTAGTCAGTATCCTGTTTATACTGGTCAGTTTCCTGCGGTACAACCGTAACGATATTAGGAAACGCCCTGGCATAAAATGACGTAATCGAAAGTGGTACGGCACGACGAATATCAGCCGTGAAATCGGTATTGAGGTTGTTGATATTCACATCCACTGTGACAGTTTGATTGTTCCTGATCCGTGTATCGAAGTCAGATGGAATCGTCACAACCGCAACAATACGTCCGGCTTGAATCAGCGTTTGTGCTTCATAGGCTGAGGTCTTGCGCAGAGCAAATGAATGAGCACCTGCCATCGAACGGTAAAACTGTTGTGCATAGGGACCTGTATCGTTCATGACAACCGCAGTTGGTGCTTGACTACCTGCTAACACAAACAAGCTAAACAAAATTAAAAAGTTTACGGGCAGAAATACACTAAGGATGGCGAAAATGCGATCTGTGAGAGCAACCTTCACATCTTTTTTCATACACGCCCAAATGACTCGCAAATTATAGATTGCGCGGTTCATAGTATTTCCTCTCTTAATCGCGTAATGCGGTTCCGGTGAGACGCAAGAATATTTCATCGAGGTTCGGTTCACGTATTCTAACGTCTCGTATCTGGCCCTCTTGCGACACAATATTGAGAATCTGCGGGACAACGTTACTTGTTCCTTGGGTTGTAATGGTCAGATGGGTGTTCTCTTGCTTGACCTCTTTGATAGCCTCTAAAGCACGAATCTTATCTACTGAAGCAATTGTATGCGCGGTTTCTAGCTCGACCACACTGCCACCATAGGTTTGCTTGAGATGCTCCGGCGTATCAACAGCGACAAGTTTGCCGTGGTCGATGATGGCTAAACGATCACAGAGAGCTTGCGCCTCTTCGAGGTAGTTGGTCGTAATCAAGACCGTTTTTCCCTGATTACGCAATTCAAGGATATAGTCCCAGATAACGCGTCTTGCCTGTACATCAACACCTAAGGTTGGCTCATCAAGATAGATGAGTTTTGGGTCGTGAAGCAAAGCACGCCCTAAGGCAAGACGTCGTTTCATACCACCAGAGAAAGTGCTGACACGAGAGTTTTTGCGGTCCACAAGCCGCACCAGTTCGAGCATCGTATTGATACGTTGTTTTTTCTCACGTCGCGGAATACCGAACAGATCGGCGTGGAAATCCATGTTTGTCCATGCCGACAGTTCTTCGTACAATGCTGTCTCCTGTGGTACCGCTCCCAGGATTTGTCGCACCGCACGCGCATTGTGGCGCACATCATAGCCAAGTACCTGCACCGTGCCACTTGTAGGAACGGTCAGGCCGCTGATCATATTGATGGTTGTTGTCTTACCAGAGCCATTTGGTCCTAGCAAACCAAAGACTTGCCCTTGATCAACCGTTAAAGTAAGCGAATCGACTGCGCGAAAAGCCCCAAATGTCTTTGTCAAGTTCCGTATTTCAAGTGCGGGTACAGCGTCTGTGGAAGCATTACGAGATTCTGGTACAGTAAAAATACTGGAACGTTCAGTACTCATCGTTCTTGTCCTTTGCCTTGTATGTGTATACGCTTTAGTCAAAATGGAAATTTTCAGGCAGGAGTCTAAAGCGGTCTCCCGTCCCTTCGGCAACATCAGTAAGATTGGCGATGATGCGCTGTAGATTTTCCAAAAATGTTTTTCGCTCGTCTTGTGATAAACCCTGAAGCATAGAGGTATTGAATGCTTCAACAACTGGATTAAGGGCACGCGCTATATTCTCGCCTTCAGTAGTGAGATGTACCTTCACCACACGCCGGTCTTCGCGGTCGTTCTGACGTTCAACCAGTTCGTTTTGTTCGAGTCGCTTGACGATGCCAGTAATGGTAGGAGCATCAACGCCACGCAACTGACTAATTGTACCAATCGTCATGCCCTTGTTTCCGTCCAGTAAAGCCAGGACACCCCATTGTGGAGGTGTTACAACGTATGCTTTCCCTTGCTCAACACACACAGCACGTAACATGTCAGCAAAAGCGTAAGCTACACATCGTTGAGCGTAGAAAAGCCAATAGCCAAAGTTCTCGGTTGGGTCAACATGCATTGTAGTTTGCTCACAGTATTTAGGGCGCTAATATTTAGTACACTAACAATTTACATCAACCTGTGATACGATGTCAAGGGTTAAGTATCAGCAGAGCAAACTGCTACGCCTGCTACGAAGGAAGGCAAGAGCGAGGAAACTTCTTCAGATACCATTATCGCAGAACTGGCATGGTATCGAGTGATGGGGGTAGAACCCCACTAACCGGTGGCTGAGCACAAGACCCCCTTATGCAGCCGCACGAGAGCGCGATGAGCAGGCTGCTTCTGTGGTGCAACAGACGGCTGAGCATCCTGCTTTCGCCGCCCTGGTCGCTTGGGTTCCACCCGTGGCGGGGGCGCACCCTTGTAGTGCAAGAGCTCGCTCATGCTCCAGATGTGATCAGTGAGCCCCGCCGCCATCGCAGGTGTACACGCTCTACCCTCGTGGGTCGTCTTGCTGAGTTCCTGATGAGGCCAGCACAGGTTGTAGGTGGTGCCAAGCAGGTACATTCCCGTTTGCAACGGACGCAGACGGCGAGCGCTTTGACGACATTTGCGCGTCAACATGGCAAGCCGCTGGCGCATGGTGGCATTCAAGCGCTCAATGAACGCGGTGTTGAGCACGTTGCCTCCTTGTGACTGCTGGAGAAGCCGTTCGGCTTCCTCCTGTGAGCCATGCGACATCGTGCGCGTGACCTCGACCACCCGCTTTTTCTCTGTCCGCTTGATCACCGTTCCAATGTGCAATTCTGGCCAGACGACCAAGCCAGCGCGTCCTCGCCCTACGGTCTCTTTAACCTTTTCGCGAAACGCTCGCTTGATGCTGCCAGGATAGGCTGCCCAGCCATCGGTTACAACCAACACCGCTTTGAGAGCCTGCCCACAACGGCGAACCTGCTGCATGAGGCGATCAGCAAGCTCCCGATCACGGGTGAGCGAGACCGTCCCAGCCAGCTACAGACGGGTCTTGACCATCATCGCGAGTCCCATCCAGGCGACCATTTTGCAGCCTTTGACACGAATCTCATCGGCCTGTATTAACGACGACGTAATTCTGAGCCGACGTAGAGCCGAAATGATTGCTTTCTAG
>CAXTCR010000296.1:0-4680 GCA_964242555.1 uncultured Ktedonobacteraceae bacterium | reverse complement strand
GACAAAATCTGCTGCGCATGCAGAATACGGTACGGGAGCAGGCGGAGTTACGTCAAAAGACCCTAGAGACGCGTCTCCGTGCACGTTGGACGGCAGCAATTGCATTTGTGACGCTTGGAGCACTTGTCGCACTTGTTATCCTGCAATATCTCTTCCTCTTTCTCGATCATGTGCATATTGGATTTGCGATTGCCCTATCGCTTATCGCACCTATTGTCATCTGTGTAGTCGCGGCCATCATCTTCTCTGGTCCAATAACTGCGGTCCGGCATCACTATACCAGCGCGCCTCATAAGAAAAAAGCGAAGAAATAACAAAGACGCAGCCAACACTTCCACGCTTGCAAGCGTGGAAGTGTTGGCTGCGTCTTTGTTATTTCTTCGTGAGAAATCTCTCATCTTTCTTCAATGTTCCCCATACCATACTCTTGTAACATCAGAGTATACCTTTGCAAATATGACGGTTGTGCAGATCGGAAACTCCTCAACGCTCAAGGTTGGGCAAGAGGTTTTAGCCATTGGCAACCCGCTTGGTATTACTGAGACGGCGACAAACGGGATTGTGAGCGCACTTAACCGAAGTGTTGCCGAGTCAGCGAGTGTTACGTTAACAAATGCTATTCAAACGGATGCGGCCTTGAATACTGGCAATAGCGGAGGTGCCCTCATCAATCTTCAAGGATAACTCGGAGGAATAACACATAACGGACGCCCACAATTGAGGAATAACACGTAACAAGAACACACAACGGACGCCCACAAGGGGCTAGCCCTACTATAGACGGTGTGTCCGTCTCTGATTACCACGTTATTTCGTAAACACGCATAATCGGTCTCTACCGGGGAGGAGGACGTGGTAAACCGATCCCTACCCTAGTAATGGATGTTCTTGTAAAATTTATTTGGATATGTGCATTGCGTCATAAGGATGTAGACAAAATAGAGAATGCGAGAGAGGGTGCTATGAAACGAATTTGCGTGTACGCTGGCTCGAATCTTGGAGCACGGCAAGAGTATACAGAGGCGGCGCAAGCTTTGGGACAGGAGCTTGTGAAGCGGAATTTGGGTTTAGTGTATGGTGGTGGGCATGTTGGATTGATGAATGTGATTGCCGATGCGGTACTGGCAGGGGATGGGGAAGTAATTGGTGTCATGCCGGCGGCGCTATTTCCGAGGGAGATCGCACATAGAGGGGTAACGCAGTTCTATGAGGTAGGCAGTATGCATGAGCGTAAAGCGATGATGGCGGAATTGGCTGATGGCTTTATCGCGTTACCGGGTGGGTTTGGAACGTATGATGAGCTGTTTGAGATGATCACGTGGTCGCAAATTGGTTTGCACAAGAAGCCAGTTGGTTTGTTGAATGTTGCGGGCTTCTTCCAACCATTGCTTGCATTAATAAAACATTCGTCGGACGAAGGGTTTATTTCACCGGCTCATACAACTATTATTTTGCATGAGGAGACGGCATCAGCACTTTTAGACACGTTTGCGACCTTTGTACCAGTACCCCAACAGGGGAAGTGGACGAACCTGTCTCAGGCATGAGAGAAAGAAAGGGATATGTAAGTAAAGCCTCAAACTTGTTCCAACAAAGCAAAACCGCTCATTTTGTAGTAGTATTCCCTGCGTTCTTTAGGAGATAGGTTCATTAAGAAGAGGAAAAACCATCCTAGACGCATTTCTCGTTTGAGTCGATGGGCTTCTTCCATAGTTGAGGCGAATTTGGCTATTTTCCAGCCGAGTTCCTGATAGAATGTCTCGCTATTTTCCAGGGCAAACTGCATCTTTACACCTTCTGGTAGTCGTTTGCTCCACAAACGTTGAATATATTTTAGTGCTTGAGGTGCAATGAACTCAGTGAGCCACATATGGAAGTTAGGTTGTGCATGTAGGTCACTGGCAAGCGAACTAACTTGTTCAACTGTGAGATATAGAAGTAAGCCTTCTATTATGACAAGAACGCGTTTTGCCCTGTCGTTAATACGGCGAAATAGAGCGTTCCTTTCTGTCGTGTCAGCAAGGTCTAAGGCAACAAATTCTAGTGAACAATTTGGTTGTTCTTGTACCAGTAACTTTTGTTTGTAGGACAGAATATCGGGAAGATCAACATCTATCCAGTGGAGCGAGGAGGGAAGGGCAAGTCGATATGGACGTGCATCAAGGCCTGCGGCTACATTGAGGACTGTATCACAGCTATACTTTTCGACTGCTTGAAGGATAAAATCGTCAAATACCTTTGTGCGTACAACCATTGCCCAGGAATTTGATGCTCCTTGTGGCAATGCTTGCACAATCTCTTTACCGCGCTCCCCGGCTAGCAGTTTCGCGTAGGGATCGGAAAACAGAGCGTCTGGGCGTTCGCTTTCGACCGCGCGGTAGTAGGCCACCCATAGGGCTGTATCAGAGATATTTTCAATTGAGAATGATGGAGTACTCATGATTGGCATCCTTTCCTACATGAAGCATCGCAACAACGTCTCCCTCATCATTTTAGCCCATCGTAAAGTGAGTTACAATGTTTTTCATAATCTTCACTCTGATGTTTTTACAAGCTTGTAAGTGAAATGTTAGTAGAGGAGAATTTTGTTGAGATGAGATTTAAGGCGTTGGTAGCTGTTCACCTTTTTCTTATTCGGGATGAGCAGGTATTGTTGTTGCGACGATACAATACTGGCTATGCGGATGGGCAGCATAGTGTGATTGCAGGTCATCTGAATGGGGATGTTATCGTGAGGGACGATGGTTTGATAGTTTTGGTTGGGGTAGAGACTGATTCGGCTCGTCGTTGTGAGTGTATCGAAAGGCGAGCAGGACGTGCTGAAGCGGTCCCTACAGGGTTATTTTATAGCCAGCGACGTACGCGTTGTTTGTAGTTCAGGTATTGCGTGCCAAACTTGCGTTCAAGATAGCGTTCCTCGCGCTCGATGACGCCGAAGTTCATTAGGCCGAGGACTGCGGGAAAGATAAGCATGAGCCAGAGGGAGTTTATGAGCAGCATGATGCCGGTGTAGAGCAGGGTCATGCCGAGGTAGAGGGGATTGCGCGTGAAACGAAATGGCCCGCTGGTAACGATGGTGTGGGCTGGTTGCGTTGGGTTGATGTTGGTATTGGCGAGGCGCATTTGCCGGAAGCCTGTAAGTCCGACTGCTAGACCGGCGGCGGTAGAGGCAGTACCTAAGGCTAGTTCTATGACTCGAACTCGAGTTGGGAGGTACTCCAGTGGGATGAGGCGTTGAAGGATCAGGCCGAGTGCTAAGCCACCCATGTAGATGAGGGGCGGTGGTGCGATAACTCCGGGGTTGTCCTGTGTATTTGCATTCATAGGTGAGTCTCCTTTTTCTAAGATGCGTTGTGGTGAGATATGTTCCATTTAGAACTCTACTCTGTGATGGGGTGGTTGTCAATGGGGATTGTACGATTGTTGGTGGTTTAGATGTTGAAGAGGGTATAGCCAATGAATTGGTTTCGGACGCCCTGAAGGTGGTCCCTACGAAAGCGGTGATTTTGTGGGACCACCTTGATCTTTTTCGTGGGGCCACTTTCAGGGCGTCCGAAGCCGGTGTATCGCATTTATCGCAACGAAACTGTGAATGCGTGCGTGCTATGTGTAGCGTTAGAGATAGAGCGATAAGGAGACCAGATGATGGAGCACAGGCAGAAGACAAAGGATGTTCCCGAGATAGTCCAGCAGAAGTTGGCGGCTTTTGCTGCGATGCGCAAGGAGTTTGAGGCGAGTTTTCGCTTTTTGCAGGAGATGCATGGGCAGAGGCGTTTTGAGTCGTTGTCGGCTGCTGATGGGGTGCGGTACCTGCATGCGCGCTGGGTTTGTGAGCGGAAGGGACGATTGTTGAGTGTCGCGAAGACTTACAAGGAGTATGAAGGTGCTCAATGTCTGGAATTGTTGCGCGGCTGGCAGGAGGGTGATACGGCGAGCGTGGTCCAGTTTCTTAGCCGGTGGCTTGACATGCTGCCGCTGGGTGATATTACGCGACAGATGCAGGGACTTGATGAGGAACAGCGCGAGAAAGGTTTGCTCAAACGGTTGGAGCATGGGCGTCTGGTGATGCTCAATCGAGGTGTGAATTTGATGCATTTGCTCGATGCAATCTTTGCGCTTTCGGATGAGGATTTGCTCAAGACTGTTCGGGATGCGTGTGTGCAGTATGGACACACCCCGGAACAGATTGCGCAACAACTGCAAGAGACCGATGCGGAGCTTTACTCGTATGTGCCGCATCAATCCCTAACACAAGAGAATATGCTGGTGATGAATCTGGTGGGTATAGATGTGCTGACACCAGAGGATGCGCCGGGGGAGCGATCGTGGCGTGTTGTGGAGCCAATAGAGGAGCCGAATAGTCCGCTCGCAGAGCAAGTTGTGGAGGGATATGAGGAGTTGGTTTCTCCAGCGCATAATAACCTCAATGAGAAGCGTTTCGTTGATCGTCAAGAGTTGGATGAGAGCGGAGAAAGAGTTTAATTCATACAAGAGCTTGTATGTGTCAGGGCATGATAGGGGCAGAACTACTGTCACTGCTATACACGATATCGCGTGGCTTTGCCCTTCCGAAAATTAGAAACCACTTAGTATACTTCATTCGTATTAAAAAGAAGCCACATAACTACTCATTATAGAGCCATCTATTAGAGCAATGTTGCTTGTGTAACGTCACTTGTA
>CAXTCR010000295.1:0-4713 GCA_964242555.1 uncultured Ktedonobacteraceae bacterium | reverse complement strand
GGCATTTCAAACGCTTCCTTGCGACAGGTCTTACAGCGGCTCAAGACTACTTTGCCCACTCGGACACCCTGCTCGATCTCTCGTTCTCGCCCTTGCTGGCTCCTATTTGGCAGACAGCGCTCAAGTTTAAGGGCAACACTCCCAAGACGCTTAACGATGCGGCGAAACTGCATATCGAGCGCAAAGGTTTAGAGAAAGATCAACCGGTCTTCAGCTTTATCAATCTGATGGGCACGCATGCACCTTATCATCCGCCACTACAATATATTGAACGTTTCGCTCCTGGCTTAAGAAAAGATAAGGCTCAACAGCGTTATCTGCGGCACTTCAATAGCGACGTTTTTGGTTGGCTGGCTCCACTTATTAAACCCATAGATGCTGAGCATAAAGCTACGCTTGATGGTGTGTATAATGCAGAGGTGGCGCACCAAGATGAGCTAGTAGGAGCATTTCTGGAGAAGTTGCGGACGAGCGGTGTACTCGACTCCACAGTGGTTATTATCTGCGCGGACCATGGAGATCATCTAGGAGAGAAGCAACTGATGGGTCATAGCATCTCGCTCTATAACGAACTGGTGCATGTGCCGTTGATTATTCGCGATCCTAACGGGGACTTTCCGCGTGGCACGACAGTTGACTCGGTTGTATCGACGCGCCGCATTTTCCATACCGCGCTCACTGCGGCTGATCTTGGTACGGAGCAGGAGCAGGCACTTTCACTGGTACAAAGCGACGAGAGCGACCCTGATGATGGCACCATCTTTGCAATGGGTGTGACACCGAAAAACTTGTTAAATATTATGGAGCATCGCCGCCCAGATTTGGTAGAGCTACGTCACTATGACCAGACGCGCTATGCCCTCTGGAATGGACGCCATAAGCTTATTCAGACAGACGACACGAATGCGGAAGTATTTGATATGTTTGACGATCCTTTTGAGCAACATGACCTCCATGCTATACTACCCGAACAGACCAAATACTTACAGCAGCGTTTGCATACGTTTCTCAACAGCATTGAGTCTACAGACACAGGCATGACAGAAGAGTTTGACGATCCACAGGTATACCGTCGCTTACGCGATTTAGGTTACATAGAATAGGAATTGCATATGTATCCTCCAGTTAGTCCTATAGTGTTTTCGATTGGTCCATTTGCGCTTCACTGGTACGGTCTCACAATGACCCTGGCAATATTTCTGGGCACCTATGTTGCGGGACGTTATATCTCGCGACATGGACACGATGGTGGTGCAATATGGGACATGTTGATGTGGGTACTGATACCCGCAATTATCGGTGCCCGTCTCTACTATGTGTTTATCCAGTCGCCTCGTGGTCCCGGTGGATTAGATGAGTATCTTGCCCATCCAATTGAGATATTGCAGGTATGGCGCGGTGGTATTCATATCTACGGCGCTTTTATCTTTGGTGGTATCGCGCTGCTGTTATTCATACGGTACCGTAAACTGCCATTGCTGCCATATCTTGATGGCGTTGGCGTTGGACTGCTCCTGGGACAAGCGATAGGGCGCATTGGCAACTTTATCAATCAAGAGTTGTATGGGCCACCTACTACGCTACCGTGGGGCTTGCAAATTGATCCCGTCCACCGACTTCCACCCTACAACGACCTGACGAAATATCCTGAGAGTGTACGCTTCCATCCCCTGTTTCTCTATGAGATGCTGTGGGATCTGCTCGGCTTCGTAATCATTCTATGGATATCACGTCGTTTCGCGAAGCAGCTCAAAGAGGGCGATGTCTTCTTGCTGTTCCTGATCTGGTCGCCGCTTGGTCGCTTCTTCATTGAGTTTCTGCGTACCGACTCATGGTTCTTTCCCGGCACACCGTTCAATACGGTTCACCTTATCACAGCGCTTATGGTGATTGGAGCAAGCATAACCCTGTTCTTGCGTCATCGCGGCACGGCAAGCAGCGAGGTACGGAGTGTGCCACTACCTGCGAGTGGAGATGAGACACCTGATGTCACAGAGCGAACTGAAGAGGATGAGGGTATAAAGAGCACAACAGGCAATGCTTCTGCGGACTCCTCACAGAGCAATGCGCTAGGCTAAGAAAGAGCAGAACCTCTAGGGCAATAGCCTGCATTAGTAGTTTGGACACTAGCGATTGCTCTACTTGCAACACGTACAAAGAATACAACGGCCACGCTAGCAGCCCATGTTCTCAGCAATGGAATTGCCCTACTTCCCATTATAGTTGGTATTATCGTTAGCAGATAGCTATAGACTATCCTAAAATGTGTAGCGCAACAGCAGATGGCTCCCTGTAAGCTTCACGCTCATCAGTGTCGCCCACACTTGATCGGGCTGAAATGCATAGCCTTCTACCAATGAAAAACGGCGTGTGTCTTGCGAGTGCCCCGCGAGATGTGGTGCGACTGTTACGAAGAGTTCATCAACCACTTGTGCCTTCAAAAGCGATGAGAACAAATTTGGTCCACCTTCGTATAAAGCAACTTGCACATTGTACTCGTCACGAAGCAGTTTCAGGGCACTAGCAGGAGAGACGCTACTTACTGATGTGGAGGGCGATGAAACTACATGTATGTCAACACCTTGCGGCACCGTCTTTTGGCGTAAAGCATGTTGCCCGTCCTCGGTGGTTATGATAACGACTTTTAACCCGGATTTATGAAATGTTTTGTCCGCGAAGTTTATGTCACCGCTAGCTGAAAGCACAACGGTCATGGGTAAGGTAGCTCGCTTGCCTAGACGGGTGCGTAGCTCCGCATAAGCATCGGCATTGTCACGAGAGATTGTTTCTGGTATATGCAAGTGGTTCGCATCCTCGCGCAAGGAACTCGTGCCTATGATGACAGCATCAGCATAAGCACGCAATAGGCCCATCACCATTTTGTCTTGTTTGTTGTTACCACTAACTGCCGCTCCACCCGTCTGTTTTGGCGCATTATACGCTACGACGCCATCTATCGTTTCCACAAAATTCGCTATTACGTACGGTCGCCCTTCTGGCTTAGCTTGCGGTAATGCAAAGCCGCCACCATAGAGAGTTGCAAGTTGTGGGGGCAATGTATCGGCAGAAACGGATTCGCGTTCGTAGAGTGTGACAAGTGGTTCCATTGTATACCTTTCAGTGCTATGGTGTATGTTTGCTACTAGGAATGTGTTTTCTTTCGAGCAACCGCTGAGTACTATACTACACAAAATAGCTTGTTTTTTTGTTCAAAAGTGGTTATATTCACCTTATGAGAAACACGTTTTTCGTCAAAACCTTTCATCTACTCTTTCCACTACTCCTGACGACATTTCTTCTCGTCAGTACAATAAGCTGCACGTCTGCATCTCCACATAGTTCAAACACGCCTACTCCCACTCCTTCAACAACACCAAGAGCGCTTCAAGTGGGTGATTTGGCTCCTGACTTCTCGCTCGACACGCTTGATGGAACAAGCGTCTTACACCTAAGCGACTTTCCTGGTAAAACTATCTTGCTCTCTTTCTGGAATATCGATTGTTCTAGCTGTATAGAGCAGCTTCGCGTGATACAGAAATTTTATGCATACCAGCAATCTATTGGCAAGCCATTTGCTGTTCTTTCAGTCAACATAGATGGGGTAAGTAAATTTGTAACTGTTGCCGCTCTCCAACAGCGTCTCGCCCTCACCTTTCCAATTCTCGTAGACAATCACTATAGGGCACGCAACCTTTATCCCTTTACCTCGGTTCCTATGTCTTACATTATCGATGGCCATCGCTACATCCGCACGATATTCACTGGTCCTTTTGACGAGACAATGCTTCGCACTACTTTAAGCCGCTTCATTTCCTCCTCCTCATGAGTTTCTATTTGGTTACAAAGTGCTTTGCTTATCACGCACTTCTTACAATCGCTTCATAAATGCTTTCCTAAATGTGCGCTGCACATTGCAGAGAATTTTCTGCAAGGTTGAATCTGTTCAGGTGAAGGCTGTTGCTGACGATAGAGATAAGTAAACATAGAAGGAGGAACACCCTTGGTCAGCAATATCGAAGAACAAACACTGGAGCTTATGCCTCTACCGGAACCCCTAGAGGCTCGACTCCCATCATCGCTCCTCTCAACGCAATGTATCGAGTACAGTGTTGGCGTTATGGCTTACAACGAAGAGGCGAACATTGGTCGAACACTGGATGCAATCTTACAGCAAACACATGCTCTGACTGCTCTGAATGAAATCATTGTAGTTGCAAGTGGTTGTACAGATAACACGGTGGGTGTGGTAGAGGCAATGATGGCGACGGAACCGCGCATCCAGCTACTTGTGCAACCACAGCGCGAAGGGAAAGCGTCTGCAATCAATCTCTTCTTACAGCATGCACGCAGCAAGATACTTGTGATGGTGGGTGCCGATATCATTCCCGAGCACGACACACTGGAACAGCTCTGTACCCACTTTTTAGACGACAAGGTCGGCATGGTGGGCGCGCATCCCGTACCAGTCAACGATTCCGACACCTTTGTTGGTCATGCGGTTCATCTACTATGGACCCTTCATGACCGCATGGCGCGACGTAGTCCCAAACTGGGTGAGGTTGTTGCATTTCGCAATACGATTGGGAGCATTCCAACCGATACTGCTGTGGATGAGATATCCATTCAAGCAGCAATCGCGGCACAACAGCTTTCACTCGTGTATGAGCCGGAGGCCCTTGTGTATAACAAAGGTCCGATGACCATCCATGATTT
>CAXTCR010000294.1:0-4742 GCA_964242555.1 uncultured Ktedonobacteraceae bacterium | reverse complement strand
TAAGTTGTGATAGGGTAAATATGTGGTATGTGCGGGCAAAAGCATCTGCGCATACCACATATTTTTGAATTAACTCATCTATCTTTATACTAAAGTCCTATCATCTAACTAACAAAAAGAGAAAATGCTATAGTGTTGTAAAAGAAAGCATGCTTGTTCTGCACTAAAGTATATATAAAAATATTTGGGAGTAATTAGCCTCATGGAAATACTGGTAACGGGTGCCAATGGGTTTGTGGGACGGCACCTTGTCATGGCACTGCAAAAGCGGGGGGACAGTGTACGAGCACTATCATCTCCCACGGGCGATACAACATGGCTCGAACAGCGCAATATACCTGTTTTTCGAGGCGACATCTGTAGGCAGGGAACACTCTCGGAACCTATGCGGGGCGTAGATGCGGTAGTGCATCTTGTGGCGGAGACCAAGCAGAAGTGGGGACCGATACAGAATTCTTACCTTGTAAACGTTACCGGTACTGAAAATGTTTGTCGAGCGGCATTGCAGGCGGGAGTCCATCGTTTTGTACATGTAAGCACATCGGCGATATATCGCATGGGGGTGGGGCGGCCAGTGACTGAAGATGATTTGCCACTGCCACTGGATGACCCATATTGCTTTACAAAGGCTCAGGGCGATGCTCTGGTGCAGCGAATGATACGTGAAGAGGGATTACCCGCGGTCATCCTGCGGCTAAGTGCATTGATTGGTCCTGGTGATACGGTAAACATTGGTCGTATTGTCGAGCGCCAGCGTGCCGGAAAAGGTGTTATTATTGGTTCCGGGAATAACAGTATTCCTTTTGTATACGTTACCGACGTAGTGCAGGCATTGCTGCTGGCGCTGGACTCTGAGCAGGCGGCAGGCCACATTTACAACATCTGTAACGACCAGACGCTGACACAAAAGCAGTACTTTGGCGCTATAGCAGAAGAGTTGGGAGTTCCGCCACCGCGCATTCATCTTCCCTACTATCCACTGTATGTTGCTGCATATATGACCGAACGTATCGCGGCCCTCAGTAACTATCGTATTCCACCCGTTGCCACGCGACACGGTATCCAGATTCTTGGTGAGGATGGTCGCCTCTCCATTGCAAAGGCACGCAAAGAACTAGGTTTTGTGCCGCAGGTATCCATTCGAGAAGCCGTACGATTGACCGTGCAGTGGTATCAGCAGCAGGAAGTTCAGAGCGTAGAGAGAGAGCAAGTAGCCAATGTCTGATGAGCGATCCAATACAGCACTCCCCCCACGTGCGCATGGTCGACCAACAAGTGCTTTGAGGCCCCCTGTTTTCTTACCCTTTAAAGAGGAAAACGACGGTCAACATAAGGGGCGCGCTGCGACTGCTACCCAGACACCGGCAAGAGAGCAAATGCCTTCTACACCTGCTCAAGTGCCTGCTGGTCGTTTTAGCGCACCAAATACTGGTGCTCAGAACGAAGAAGCGTCTCTTTTCTCCGAGTCTTCTCAAAACAGAAGATTTTATGACCTGCCTAGCATTGACGCATATCAAAACACTGCTCAGTCGCTTAACCGGCATGGGATGGATGGGACAGCACAGTTTGTACGTGACACGCCTGCTGACGAAATCGCGGTGCCATTTGAATGGTCGCGCATAAACTACGATAAGCTAGACGAGCAGCTAGAGGACGAGCTAGATTTCAGCAACATGAGCACGGTGCGCCTGATGCAAATTAGCGGAGTCATGCAGTCGATTTCTCGGCCTGTGCCAGCTGTCAAAGTTACAAAAAACAAAGTCACTACGTCACAGCAGTCATCTCATAATCTATCTCAGGCTGAAATCTTTGAGCGATTGAGCACGCAGCCTGTTATGGCAGCGATATCGGTCGCGCCTAAACAGGTACCGGTTAAGGCAACACCAGCGTGGAAAACGCTGCTGGGGCATCCCGCGTCCAAGCTAATCCTTGGAATACTGATTGGCATCGTTGCTATTCTGCTTCTTGTCCGTGTGATCAACTTTCAAGATACCATTGAAGTTTTAGAGAAAAATCTAAAAACTCCTGAGGGCATTCTTCATGCCTGCGTTGGTGCTGCATGCTTCGCACTTGCATTCACGCTACGGGGTGTGCGCTGGAAACTCTTTTTGAACCGGGTCAGTAACGTGAGTGTCTCCAAGGTCATACGTATTTACTGGATTGGCGTCTTCATCAACTTTTTACTGCCGGTGCAGGGGGGGGAAGTAGCAAAGAGCATCATGCTCAAAAAAGTAGCGGGCGTACCAGTCAGTCAATCACTACCGATCGTCGCGATGGACAAGACGTTAGATTTAATGCCGGTACTTGTGATCATCGCCATCATGCCTCTTATTCCTGGCATACATATGAACATAACACTTCTGCTTGTTATGCTGCTTGTTGCGGGCATCCTCGTCTCATTGATGATTGTTGTGGGGCTGACGTGGTGGAAACGCGAGTCAGCGATACAACTAATTCATTTCTTCCTGAAATTTTTGCCTGGGAAGATTGGGACACAGATAGAAGGCTTTGGCATGGGTTTTGTTGACTCGCTCATCGAAGGGTTGAAACAGCCCAAATCATTTATTCCCGCCGCGTTGCTCACAGCACTAGCGATACTAGCGGAAGGCGTATTTGCATGGCAGTTGTCACAAGCGGTCGGCTTAGATAGTATGGGTCTGGGCATAGCAACCTTTGGCTACTCGGTCTTTACAATGTTCTCTATTCTCCCTACGCCGCCTGCACAGGTTGGAACAAGTGAGGCAGCGAAAACACTGATTTTCGGCTCGCTGCTTGGCTTCAACAAAAATACTGTGCTGGGCATGTCATTCTTGTCACACACAATAGGTATACTACTCATGACAACTATTGGTCTATACTCGATATGGAGTCTTGGTCTCACGATCAAAGGCGTATTCAGTCTGAAGAGGGAGCGGCATCAGAATGCATAGACGTTCCAACAGGACGGCCAGAACTATGCATAACTGGTCGGGCTTCGTACGATTTACGCCACGGCAAGTGGTCAAACCGGGGAGTCTTGAAGAACTACAACGAATTGTTGGTGAGAGCGCACAGAGTGGCCGGTCCATTCGTGTTATTGGTTCAGGACATTCTTTCACACCATTGATCGAGACAGACGATATATTGCTCTCGCTCGACAACTGGCAAGGGATCGAGGAGATCGATCTCTCAAAGCATACAGTAAAGGTACGCGGGGGCACCAAGTTACGCAGGCTGGGGAAAGAGTTACTCGCGTATGGACTCCGGCAAGAAAATCTGGGCGATATCGATGTGCAAAGCATTAGTGGTGCCGTCAGCACCGGAACGCATGGGACGGGCATCGACTTCGGCGTTGTCTCCACACAAGTAGAAAGCTTGACGCTTATTACAGCCGATGGAGGGTTGTTGGAGTGCTCGGCTGAGCAGAATGCGGAGGTCTTTAAGGCCGCGCAGGTATCGCTGGGAGTGCTGGGTGTTATCGCCTATGTCACGCTACGGGTTGTGCCAATGCAACGCTTGCACATGCATGGACGCCGCGAACGGTTAGGCGAGTGCTTTGATAACCTGGAACGATATAAGCGAGAGAACACGTACTTCTCGTTCTTATGGGCACCATACACTGACTGGGTACAACTTAAGTTCCTGAACGAGACTACGGAGCCAGTGAGCAAGCAGAGTGCCTTGAAGAATTTTATCAACAAGGTTGTGATAAAGAATGGAGTATACTGGATCATTTCGGAAATGTGCCGCCTCTTCCCACCGGTAAGCAAGCACTTTAGCAAGCTTGCTGGTTCGTCTAATACGATTATAGACGAGGTGGACTACAGTCATCGCATCTTCTCTACACCAAGAATGGTACGCTTTCAGGAAATGGAGTACAACATTCCAGCTGAGCACCTGCCAACGGTACTGCGAGAGATACAGCAATGTATCGAGCGTTATCGCTTTGATGTGCATTTCCCGATGGAGTGCCGTTTTGTACGTGAGGACGATATCTGGCTCAGCCCGGCCTATGGACGTGCGTCAGCCTACATCGCTGTCCCCATGTATCGTGGTATGAAGTATGAGGCGTATTTCCAGCATATGGAAGCTATTTTTCGTCGTTACGAGGGAAGACCACACTGGGCTAAAGAACATTCGCAGGACGCCCAAAGCCTCGCGCAACTCTACCCACATTGGCATGATTTCCAGCGCATCCGTACCAAGCTTGATCCGCAGGGAGTCTTTCTCAATAAGTATTTACGGGACCTCTTTGACGCAAAGGTAGCTGTCGAGTCTGAAGCTTTTGCATAGAGCAGCGTAAAAAGCAAGAAGAAAGGGCCGGTAAGTTTGAAGCTTACCGGCCCTTTCTTCTTACTTTTTGTTTATGTTTTACTGGGAAAAGCCATGTGCAAGTACTTTGTATACGGTTACATATTCGGTGACGTACCAAATAAAAGATAAGAAAATTAAGGATTAGCTTTCTTAAAGCCCCAAAAGTAAGCTTAGATGCGGGTAAGGTTATCTATCATTTGTACATAGAATAAGAAACATAAGTACGCGTTTAAGCGCATCTTAGAGTATTTCTAAGGTCTTGATATATGAATAAAAGTGGGTTATTCTATGGACAGCAAATGCATATAGTTCTTTTTAAAGGACGTGCAATTATAGAAATAGATACGCAGCATTTGCAAACAAGTATAGTTTAAGACATACGATTTAGAGAAGGAGTTTAGTAAAATGCTTACAGCGTTGTTATTCTGGATTGTTGTTGGTCTGGTTGC
>CAXTCR010000293.1:0-4753 GCA_964242555.1 uncultured Ktedonobacteraceae bacterium | reverse complement strand
GAAAGGGACATCCAGGGAGCCTTTGCGGAAAAATTTGGCTTCACTAGCCACGTCATCGTTCGTTCCGCATCAGACCTGCAAGCCATTATTGCGCACAATATATTTGAGCATCAGACCGACAAAGACCCCAAATGGATCGCTGTGCTGTTTCTCGCCACCCTGCCCGCTAAGAATGCACTCGAAGAGCTTCACAAAGCCCATAACGGTCCCGAAGAAATCGTTATCCACGGCAAAGAAGCCTATCTCTACTACCCGGAAGGCATTGGACGCTCAAAGCTCACTAACGCACTGCTGGACAAAAAACTGGGAACTATTGGTACGGCTCGCAACTGGAATACCGTACTCAAATTGCGAGAACTCGCCGGATCTCCTTCATCGTAAGCGTCCATGACTCTGAGGTTGCATCGATCACCACAAAATGATCGGCCCCCGGCAGTTCCAGCAGCGTTACCTCGTCACCTGCCTCGCGTGCCTGTTGCGCATAAAATTGGCTCACATTAAACGGCACATGAACATCACGTGTGCCGTGCACCAGCACCTGTGGTACTCCCAGCGGCAACAAGGCCGCAGGGGAAGCAGCAGCATAGCGTTCGGGCACAGCTTGCGGATCACCTCCTAGCAATTCTATTGCCGCGTCCCGTCCAAGACCCAGTTGCGCTACATATTCAAGATCAGCGCAGCCCGCCAGACTGACCGCCCCCGTAATCTTTATCGGCTCTTGCGCAGCTAACTCGCCTCCGCCAATGCGATGTCGTGCCGCAACCCAGAGCGCGAGATGGCCCCCCGCTGAATGTCCCACTGTCACAATCCTCGTATCGTCCAATCGGTACTGCGGTGCCAGTGTCCGTACATAGTCGGTCGCCTGTGCTACATCCAGCATTGTCGCCGGCCAACCTCCATCGACATTCCCCACCCGCCGGTACTCAATATTCCATGCTGCGATACCTTGCCCCGCCAGATCGCGTGCAAGTCCCCGCATCAAAGAAAGATTGTACGCCGCCCGCCAGAAACCTCCATGTATCAGTACCACAACGGGGAGCTTTTCGTCCCGCTCACCCTGTTTCAGGTAAAGCTCACCATATTGAAACGCCCTCTGGCCATACGCAATCTGTATCCCATTATCGCGCTTTAAAAGACGCCGTATTCTCTGCCCAATAGAGTCAAAAATGCTCATGGTGTGCCCTCCATGCTAATACGGAATGTGATATCGATCAAAAAGCATCACTGCCCGCAATCCATGTATGTGTTTGAGAAAACAAAATGTCGAGCACGCCATGCAAGTCCTCCCCAATAGTTTGCCCAACCTGTCTTGCTGCCCACCAGATAGGCCGGTAGCCAAAGAGCACTTGTGTAAAAATTTGCTGGCTCATTGTCACCTGCCGCGCTGCGTGCGCGCTACTGGTCATTGGATCAAGCAAATGTATAGCCATGCCGTCTGCCCCCAGCAAAAACGTTTCCCCTTCGACCGTTACGGCGAGTGCGCCTGAACGACCTGCATTATAGCGTTGCCAGCGCTCGTTCCACAACGGCAAGAGCGCATCGATGAGTGTTGGCAAATGGCCCGTTCGCGCCATCCAGTCAGCATCAGGTGTTTGCCTCACCTGACTACGCAGTGGGAGATGGTCAGACAACAGGTAGTACGTTTCTGAGTCCACCGGCAATGGCCAAGAAACCTCTGCCTCTCCTTCACCCTGATAAGACTCGGCCACTAGCTGGGCATTCTTCTGCAAAAGCGCAAGCGCGGAGTCCCAGTCATTTGCCGCAACCTCATACGTCCCCATACTATCCCCACGTCGATAGCGCATAAAATAGCCCTGCACACCATCTCGCGTATCGACCGCTACAAACGGTTTGAGCGTCCCTCGATGATGAAACTGCCGCTCTTGAAACGCTAGATCACGTTCAAAGCTTCCAGCGTACGCCCCATAATGTCGCTTATAGAGCGCAAACAACGCGGGAATGTCCTCAAACGTCGCTTGCCGCACGGTATAAGGACTTCGCGGTTGAGCCAGGATAACCGTGTTCTCAATCGTGTGGTGTGCGCCATCGAAGATGTCAATGAAGCCAAAGCGATGATAGAAATCTCCAATTCCATCCAGCAGCAACAGGGCATGCTTTTGTTCCATCGAATACCGCACGACATCGTTCAGCAGTGCCGCCGCCACTCCCTGCTTGCGATGCTCTGGAGCCGTTACAACAGCACCAATACACGAGGTGAGCAAACGTGCAGAGCCAATACGCAGTACACGCGCATCAACATGGCAACCGCCCAGAAAAGTCTCTCCTAGAAAAGCTCCACGCAACTGGTGCGGCTGAAATGCCGGATTACCTTCTATATAACGACGCCACCTTGGAAGCGCCTCCACAGGGTCCGCATGAGGGCTAAACGTCTGAAGCCCCAGACGCAAATATGCCTCTCGTTCGGCATTCCCCTCCAGTGGACGAATGTTAAAATCAGCCGCATCAACATGTCTCGTCTGCATACATGATCCTTGCTAACAATAAAAAATACTTCTATCTTGCACTATAACATATCCAAAGGATATATCCGATACATCGGTTTTGGACACAGTGAACCTGATCCCTACGAGATGCCCCCGGTTTTTCGTAGGGATCAGGTTCACCGCGTCCACCGTGGAGCACTTCATTGCTTATACCTGTGTTTGTCGTAAACCTTTTACATATGCTACTATAAATCCGTATGCTCGACAATGAATTGCATACAACGAACTGTAGTCTATCACCGTCTCACACAGAGGCCGTGAGCAATTTCGTAAAGAGGAACGAATAAACATGCCAAATGCAGAACGTCGCGCCGAAATAGTTTGGGAGGGCGACCTCATCAAGGGTCACGGCACAATCACCAGCTCTAGCAGTGGCGCATTAAAAAATATGCCTGTCACGTGGGCTTCCCGTACAGAGCAGCCTGATGGCAAGACCAGCCCTGAAGAGATGATCGCGGCAGCCCATGCAGAATGCTACGCAATGGGTCTCGCCCATAGCCTTGCACAGAGCGGCACCCCTGCCTCGAAACTCGATGTAAACGCTGTTTGCACCCTGCAATTGAGTGCCAGTGGACTCAAGATTCAAAGCATGGACCTCAACGTTACAGGCAGCGTGCCTGGCATCGATGCCTCCGCCTTTGAACAAGCTGCCCAGAAAGCAGAACAAACGTGTCCCGTTTCGAACGCGCTGCGCAACAATCTCGAAATTCGCGTTCATGCAACACTAGAGCAGTAAACAAAACAGTACTTAAACGTGTCTTTTTGGGGCATGTTTAAGTACTGTTTCTGTTTTTGGGAAGGACAGAATTATTCTATCATCTCGACAATAGCAGGCAATGCCGTGCCAGCTTTCTCATGAATGACCACATCAGCTGCCGGGTCAAGCGTTGTCGGTTGCAAGTTAATGATGATCAGCGGCACGTGACGATTGAGCGCAAGCCGTGGCAGGGTTGCTGCGGGGATAACTTTGAGCGAGGAGCCGACAACGAGGAAGAGATCGCATTGTTCTGTGAGAGCCTTTGCGCGAGCTAACTCCTCGTCGGGGACACGTTGCCCAAACAAAATTGTCGCCGCCTTCAGCAATCCCCCGCATACCTCGCAGCGAGGGTCAATCTCCCCGGCATCTATTCGCCCCTGCAGCTCGCTCATCGAGGAACGTCTGCCGCACAGCGTACACCCTGCAAAACGCGACGTGCCATGCAGTTCCACAATGTGCGCAGGATCATTGCCCGCATCCTGGTGCAAGCCGTCGAAATTCTGCGTAATTATTCCGCTCAACTTCTCTCGACGTTCCAGTTCCGCCAGTGCCCTATGGGCATCGTTCGGTTGTGCCGCGCTTACCTGAGCGTAAAGACTTCGACGTGTCTCCCAGTAGCGTCGACGTGCCTCCGGCTTCTCCAGGAAATCACGGTAGCTTGTTGGTGGATTCTTCTCCCACGGCGAGCCAGGACTGCGAAAATCTGGAATACCGGACTCTGTACTGATACCAGCACCAGAAAGTACTACTATCCTGTGGGCATACTGCATCAATTCTGCCGCGTCGTGAAATTTTTCATGTATACTTAACGTGTTCTCCATAGCAGCAGTATATCATGAAGTTTGTAGCTATTTGCGGGAGGTATCGTCATGCACACGCAAACACACGTACAATCTCTGATGAGAAGAACCGTACAACTTATTTTGATGCTAACCGCGCTCTGTACGGGAAGCCTTTTAGGAGTATTTGCACAAGGAGTCAATATGCCTGTGGCGAAGGCGGATACTATCACAGATGAAGCCTATGGTACAATCCCTGCGGCGAAGACGCCGACTATTGCAGATGCGCCTTATGGCATCATGAACACCGCTGTCTACGATATAACGCGCGACCGCACATACAACTATAACGCAACGGGCCAGTTTATTATGGCGAGTTCGATGAAGGTGCCCATTATGTTGACGTTCTTCAATATGATCGAGGGTCAGCATAGAGAACCCTCAAGCCATGAGCTAAGTCTGCTCACCACTATGATCGAGAACTCGAACAATAACTCGGCCTCAGAGCTCTACTATCGCATTATTGGTGGCGCACCAGCAGTTACAAAGTATATGCAGAAGATCAACGTCACCGGCCTCTCGCCAAATCCATATGCATGGGGCTACAGCTTGATCTACCCTTCGACAATGGTACATTTGCTCACGCTGCTCTATAAGGGGAGCATTCTAAACTCGAAGCATCGTGATCTCGCCCTCTATCTAATGGAGCATGT
>CAXTCR010000292.1:0-4791 GCA_964242555.1 uncultured Ktedonobacteraceae bacterium | reverse complement strand
TCTTCGGCATGGTTTGAGCAGAACACAATCTGTTTACCATCGGGGGACCATGCCGCATCGGTATCATCCCAATCGCCGTCGGTAAGTTGCTGAGGAGTACCACCATTCACGTCGATCAGGAAAAGGTGCGTACGGCGCTCGTAGATAAAGCCAACGCCGTCAAGTTTGTACCAGAGCTGATTAATTACACGGACCTTTGGGAGTGTCTTACCCTCTTCGGTCTCTTCGTCTGTGGGGCCGACTTCGGCATTAAAGATCAGGCGTTTGCTATCGGGAGACCAAACGGGTGAAGAGGCACCATGTTCCATAAATGTTAGCTGACGCGCCTCACCGCCAGTTGTGGGAAGCAACCATATTTGTGGTTTGCCTTTGCCCTGCTTTTTCGCGTCTTTGCCCGTTGCCTCGCTCTCGCGTGCGGATACAAATGCTAACCAGCGACCATCTGGCGACCAGACAGGACTGCTGGCATTTGTTGTGCTAGAGGTAAAGCGTTGTGCCTCGCCACCATCTACAGGCGCAATCCATATTGCTGATTTATATTCATGCTTTTCCCCATCAATGGTCGTTGTCACAAACGCGACTCGTTGTCCATCGGGTGAGATACGGGGCCGGCTAAGAAATTTCATTCCGTACAGATCTTCTATCGTAATTGCTCGTGCCATGTTAGGTGAAAGCCTTTCTATGAGGAACGGCGTCGACGACCACCGCGGTCGCGCTCAAGGGCGAAATCAAGGGTATCGTGAAGACGCTCGAAATCGTCCACATCAAGTTGTAGTTCTACGGCGGGAACATCGTCAGCACGTGAGCGACCCTCTTCAAAAAGTTGGAGAATGAGGGACAACTCAATCTCCATAATGCCCTCGCGCTCAAGTTCGAGTTCGACATCCTCATCTTCGTCCTCGTCGTCCTCATCGTCGTCATCTTCGACGGGTCGAGGCACGAACTCGATGTTGGTGCGCGCACATTTGAAGCGTCCAGTGAGTTTGAGGGCGTCGGTAGATAATTCTTCCGCGAGTTCGCGCACGACCTCCATCATTTGTACAAACGCATCCTGTAATTGTTCCAGAGCATCTTCATCGTCCCCCAATTCCTCTGACGCGTTACCCAATTCACCCGTTGTTTGCCCTCCGCTTGACTCGGGGAGACGTTGTCGTGCAAGCTCATTCAGCTGCTTTAGAGCTTGGGCAAAAGCAGGGGAGAAGGCGCTGCTCTCGCGTTCGGATGACTTTAAATCGTCAGTTTGCTCACTCTCCTCAGTATGATAGCCGTTGCTCGTATTGCCATCGTCATAGTCCTCATCGTCCTCGCTGCTGGTGTTGCCGTCTAAGCCAACAGTGGCCTCAACTGCCAGAATTTGCTGGTGCAGTTGCTCTACAACATCGCGTGTCATATATGTAATAACTCTCGCTTGACGCGAGGCAGCCAGCATTTGGAAGGGGGGCCAGTCCCGATATCGTTCACGTGTGCGCAGGTAGCGCATCTCCACCAACCGCAACGTGTCAAGCCGCAATGAAAGCTCCATAAGTCCCTCCTCAAACGTGCAGAACGAATCGGCTACTACAGCCATTTCTGCTGAGTATAAAATATATTTTTCTGAGCAAAAGAGTAGATGCTATAAGTAGTTATCAGGGAAAGAGTTTGGTCAGAAAGTATAGGAAATGTATCTTTTATAAACGGTTTCCATCATACCACAAAGATGCATTAGAAGGAATTGGTCCTACAGACCCTGAAATAAAAGACTGGCAGGTAATGACTGCCTGCCAGTCTTCACATTAGGAGTTGTTAGAGGTAACGTACTAGTATTCGTCGATAATCGAGTCGCCCTCGTCATCGTCGTGTTGATCGGCATCGGGAAACCAACGCCGAACGGTTTGCGCCGCAATAGACGCGGGTGCCTGCTGTTGTAGGGTCGAAGCAGGGGCATCGCTTGTCTCGGGTGGACAATCTTGTAGTTCGAGCAGTGTTGTATTCAGTGTTTTCTCAAGACTCTTGATAATGCTGAGTGACTCAACAGGAGAATCGACACCCTCCCGCTCCATTTTTTGCACGCTTTCTTTTAACGTATTGATTTGCTTGACAAGCTGATCCTGAAGAGTGCGTAACTGGCTACATCGATCGGTATTGTTGTTCATATGGTGTGTTCTCCCCTCAAAGTATCTCACTTTTTATCCATCTACCTAACAAGGGTGATACTCTTCTCTACTCTTGTTTGCATCGTAAAGAGTCAAGAACCGTGAGTTGTCTGTAGACGACTCACGGTCTATTATATCCTACGAACGAAGAGAAGCAATATTTTGCGACACTAATCGAGCCGTGTCCAAACTGATTGTAGGCGATGACGTGCAAGGCTCAGTGCGGTTGCTAGTGCAAGCAGTGTTGCTCCCATAATTGTTAGTGCCAGTGAAGGCGGTAGGCCAAGCGATGGCAGAAACAGTGCATGCATCGCGCTCACAATCACTAATGCAGCCCCGCTCAGAACAAAGAAGCGTGTACGTAGCGCGACACCAAGTAGCAGGAGAGCTAACGCTTCACCAGTGAGTATTAAGGTTGGCTGGATATTTAGCTCGCTAAAGCTTGACCAGAGCGTCGGCAACAGCAGCAGGGATGCGCCAACAATCGAACAGAGTTGTCCGAGGCGAGCATGATACGGAATATGCTCATTGCGCGAGAGAAATGGCGCAACAACAACCAGGTAAGTTGCAGGTCCCAATGTGAGCCATTCAATACGTGTTAATCCAACTGTTGCTAATTGCCATGGAATAGCGAACGTGACTAATAGACCAGCGACGTAGAATGTCCAATACTGCTTTTCCTGTTGCGCCCAACCATATACGAAGAGCTGGACCGCAAGGAGGAGAAGCACACCAATGCCAATGTGTGCTAATATGCCTTCGTTTGGTGATAAGCCACCTTGTGCGAAGATTTGTAGGAGAATGCCAACCTGACCAATAAAGCCTAGGAGGATGTACCCTATTCTCTGGGGCAAGCTTTGTGATCCTGTTGGGAAGAACTGCCAGACGTAGGGCATTGCGAAGACCAGGAAGAAAAGCAAGCCCAACACACCTAATTGTTGCCACAGTTCCCAATGTGTCTCTACGATGGCCCACAGGATAAGCAGAATAGGAAGGACGAACAGTTCGCGTCTATCCTCTACAAACATTACCACAAATGTTAGCAGGATGAAGGCAAACAAGCTACCGTACACGGTCACACCTGAAGCTTGCATGCCTTCCATCACTGTATTCCAGATGACCGTCAAGACAACGGCAAACAGCGCTGTACAGTACCATGGCCAACTCCAGGCAAACACGCCTAGTCTCAGTGATGGTGCGACATCTCTTGTTCTACTGAGACGACCGGCAACGAGCGCAATTGCACCTGTAACGAGCGCAACTGCTGTCAGGTAGTATGTTGGGAAAGCTACTTGCGCGTTGTAGCTGTTGAACACATCTGCATTCCGTCGCAAAACAAGCACCATGCCCCAGAATGCGAAGACCGCGACAAGCCAGAGCCAACGCGATTGACGTTCGAAGACGAGTACAGCGTAGGCAACCAGTGCAAAGAGCAACAACGCATCAGGAACAGCGGTTGGAAATGGAGTATTGATGCCGTTGAACATACCTAAAACACCAGTTAGTATGGCTGAAGCTAAAGCGGTTATGTACAAAGGGAGTGAGAACGAGCGCAATTTACTTCGTTGCAAAGGACAAAATGTCGGAGCGAAGGTAAGACTGCCAATGCAAACACCAATTGCGGCACATACGAGCGCGATAACGGGCGGATAATACAGATTGCCAAGAACGGCGGCATCAAGGACAGACCATATAGCGAACAGGGATGCAAGCCATAAAGCGGGCATAAAGTTTTCCACAACGCCGATTACATAACAGAGTAGGGCAAAACCAAGCAACGTCCATGTAACAAATGCAAGAATTGCATGCCCACCTGTGTAGCTTTCCATACCTACGAGTATGGCAGCGAGGAAGGCTATGAAGTACAGCGGTGCGATCCACTGCTTCTGGACAATTCGTCCCATGCACACGGCGGTCAAGGAAGATGCACCTGCTATACTTGCAAGGACCCATAGAGGATTTGATGGTATGAGTAGGGCAACAACAGCGAAACCCAATCCTACGATGAGCAGCCATTGTTGACGTACAAGTATCGCGACTGCATACCATACAATCGTCAGAATAGCTAATTCCAGAGCGATTGGAAATGGGACGCCTAGCCAAGCCTGTACAATGCTTACAGGAGCAACGCTCTCCAAAACACTTACAACAATACCGTAGAACAGCCCGCCCACCATAATCGGCCATGGCCATGAGAACAGCGAAGTGATTGAGTTATTTGCATATCCAGTGCGGGCTTGCTCTATTTTAGCGAGCACTAAGGCGAGAATAGGGAAGCCGACAGCAAGTAGGAGCGCGACGCGTGGACGTTCCACTAATCCTGGCAAGGCAAGCAGCAGAAAGACGAGTGGAATAAAGAGGAAGATTTTGCGTCTCTGATACAACACTACACTATAGGAAAGGACGGCGAAGAGGAATAACAGTGCGAGATTCGCATCTATACCAGATTTTAAGTTAAGCAGCAGCGCGAGTACAGCTTCGCCCAGCACAACTATATCTAAGGGGTTAGACCACGCGGCACTAACGTAACGACGTACGACAATTGTTCCAATCAGGAGCAGTAATGTGAGTGCTAGAAATGCGTATGCGGGAGCAATGTGGAGGATAAAGACATTGATGCTGTACGTCCATGTAAACAGAAAGCCCGTTAACAATAACA
>CAXTCR010000291.1:0-4804 GCA_964242555.1 uncultured Ktedonobacteraceae bacterium | reverse complement strand
TGTTTGGTATCACTTCCTACGTCCCGCTTTTTGTGCAAGGTGTGCTGGGTGGTACAGCAACGAGTGCTGGTATCACACTTGGACCCCTTCTGCTCGCGTGGCCTATTGCCGCGACAATAAGTGGAAGAATTGCGATCCGCTATGGTTATCGTGTGACCGCTGTAGCTGGCATGTTTCTGGCGGCGCTGGGCGTTGCGATGTCTATGTTCTTTAACGCACAGACAAGCCTGGCCTTTATCGTAGTGTCAATGGTCCTGATTGGTGCGGGACTGGGCTTTGCCAGCTCAGTGTTTATTCTCTCGGTTCAGAACGCTGTACCTTGGAACCTGCGTGGCGTGGCGACCGCGACAACCCAGTTCTTCCGCACAATGGGAGGCACCGTCGGTGTAGCGATTATGGGAACAATCCTCAACGCGCAAATGGCTGCGCGTTTCGCACCTATCTTTGCACAGTTTGTAGAGGTTGCCAATCGTCTGCCGAAAAATATCGCGCCCGCCAATCTCCTACTCACACCTGACCTGCGAGCATCGTTGCCAATCGCTTTTCTAACACAACTACAGGGCGCCCTCTCACAAAGTTTGTTCTGGGTCTTTGGCTTGATGTTTGTGCTTGCCGTTATCGGCCTCGGTTTGATGTTCCTGTTGCCTGGAGGACGCGCTGATCAGTATGCATATAAGCCAACTGAGGAAGAACTTGCGATCAGTCCCGAAAATGGTGCTGAATCACTTGCACATATTGGATGATTAGCCAAGTAAGGAGCAATAGCAATCAGGACATCCGCGAGGGGAACGTACCCATAGGCGTTCATTGAAGCTTAAGGGAGGTCTGTGGTTGAACCAAGGCGTCCCCTTGCGGGCGCTCTGGTCCCCCATTCGAGCCTTACGGGAACGCTTATGGGGAACGTCTCTACCATATACGGAACATTGTATATGGTAGAGACGTTCCCCTTACGGGCATCCTGCCTCATCTTACGCAGGCTCGTCCTGCTCACTCCCGGGTTGCTGGAGTGGTTTGACGAGTTCGTCAGGCATGATCATCTGCGTCCCCTTGGGTGGATGAAGCCATGCCTTCACCCGCAGGTAGAGCGAGATGATGCCCCCAAACCAGAGACCTCCATAGAGGTAGCCCGCCACCACATCGCTAGGCCAGTGGGCACCAAGGTAGACACGCGAGGGACCGACAGTGGCAATCATGCCGGTACATAGCCCAATCAATGTATTGCGTAGGCGGCTGGACTTCCAGTTGGTTGCTAGCAGGTAGATGAGTAGTCCATAGAAGTTTGTATAGTGCATGACGTGGCCACTGGGAAAGCTAGGCTCATTAAGCACACGCACAACCGTTACCAGCTGTTTGTCGGGACGGGGACGTTTAATAACACGTTTGACAATAGCATTCAGGATATTAGAAGAAGTGGTAAGCAGAATAAACAAAGCCTCTAAGCGGAAGCGGAGCGCCCAGAAAATGCCTGCAACGCCAATAGTCTGAGGCACAGACCACTGCCAGAAGCCGATCTCGGATACCCAGTACATAAAGCGGCGGAACCAGGGATTTTTTTGGCTCTGTAGGCGAGCCGTTATAGACATATCCCCTGGAAAGAATTCTGTACGTTGGGCTATCCACGAAAGGATACCAGCACCTGAAAGCAACCAGAGGTAGAACGCGAGAAACATAGTGCCTCGCGAAACGGCCCTGCGACCTGAATAGGATGATTCCGCTGCCACACGTTGTGCCTCGGTCGCTATGTCGGGCAGGTTTACTGGCGGCAACGGCACAGCGAGCGGATCTATTGAGTCTGACGGTGATGAAGAATTATTGGGGTTAGTTGACATTGACCGTCCCTTTCTCTTCTGTCGTTATCGTACTTGATGATTGAAACTCTTTTTTCTTACGGGTGTAACGCTGACGACGTTTCTTTACTCCGTCCACCACGTTTGGGCCTTCAGCTACCTGTATAGGTACACGCACACTTAATGCTGCTGGTGTCACCGAGATAAGCGCGGGCGTATGGCCGTGTACGACGCCATCGGCATGCACCGCGACGGGATAATCAGCAGCGATACGCACAGTTTTGACTTTTCTGCGTGTAATCTTAGGTTCCAAGATACGCTTGCCCTGTGTAATAGCGATGCTATGCCGTATAAACTCAAGTTTACTAAAGTTCTTGTAGATGACAACATCCAATAGGCCATCATCCATCAATGTTCCTGGGGCAACTTGCAGGCGAACGCCGTAGTAAGGCGAGTTACACACCGTCACTTGCAAAGCTCTGTATGGACGATTACGATGTCCATCAAATGAAATTTTGACACGTGCAGGCTTAAAGGCGAAGAGCGAAACTAGACCATCGTACACACCGCGAACCGTGGAGAGCCAGCCACGACTCTTAATCTCTTCGGCGGCAGGAAAAAGCACAGCCTCCAGGCCAATGCCAGCAACTTCGAGAAAAATATGGTTGTTGATATTGCCGATATCTATCTTCTTTGTCTCGCCCTTTGCAATAATAGCACACGCTCCCTCGATAGTGTCAGGAATACTCAGGCTATGGGCCAAATTGTTCATTGTGCCTAGTGCAATAATGCCAAGAGTACTTCTCGTGCCAATTAAGCCACTCGCGACAGCATGAATAGTTCCATCGCCACCAGCTGCGATAACCACATCAGCACCCTCAGCAGCAGCCTTTTTTGCTAGACCACTACCGGGATCATCTGGCGTGGTGTACCAGACTTCTGGTTCGATATTGTGAGTGCGTAGTGCTGTCTCAATCTCATTTTGGTGTTGCGCTATCGTTTCTTGCTGATTTTCCTGCGGCGCCATCGAAGACGAACCAGCTATTGGATTTAAAATCAGTACTGTACGCATGTATACTCCTAGGGATGGATAGGGGATATCTTCCTGTAACCTGGCACATCTTCCACTTCTCTTATAGTACGTGTTGTTCAGCATGTTAGCGTCAATACTTGTGTTAACGTAGTCTTACAGGCTCACTAATGTAATTTGCTTTTCATAAGAAATAGATAAAGAATAATAATTGAACGTCTCCTTTGTAGAGAGCGATTGCTACAGTAGTACATAGAAGCGAGAAATGCAGTATGGTAGGAATAAACTATGATGAGAAAGATTAGGTGGAACTTAGAGGACACTTAGCAGTTTTATTGCTGACTTGTGTAAATACAAGCTCGTCTGTTACTATTTAAGGGTTAAGAAAGAAGTGTTTTCGATTGCTTACAAAGGATCATCGTTTTACGTTGATATAGTTGTATGCTATAATTTTGTGAGTCTGTTTATTGTAGAGAAGAGATATATGCGAATATCTGGTCAAGACCCCGCTATTGCTATTTCTGCTTTCCCGCCACAGTCGATTCATAGCTCATCTTACGACACTGTTGTAGAAGCACTCGCCATGAGGCGTACAGCGCTGGATGCTGCTTTAAGAGAGTTAGATGCCCATGCACCCATGCTTGCCGATATTGCCTCACAGCTTGTCATGACGTTGCAAAGTGGTCATAAGATACTTGTTGTCGGTAATGGTGGAAGTGCGGCAGAGGCACAGCATTTCGCAGCAGAGCTAGTCGGACGTTTCAAACGGAACCGTGCGCCCTACGCGGTACTTGCTCTTACAACAGATACCGCTATTCTTACCGCTGTTGCTAATGACTATGGCTATCAAGAAGTGTTTGCACGTCAGGTCTCCGCGTTTGGTCAACCTCATGACATGCTGCTCGCTTTTAGTACTAGCGGTCAGTCAGAAAACCTCTTACATGCTGCACAAGCAGCACGCCAACATCAGATGGCCGTAGTAGCGATTACGGGAGGACTACCCAGTCGCCTTGAAATGCTGTCAGATGTGACGCTCAAGGTGCCATTAAGCGACACCGCGCTTGTACAGGAACTGCACATGATAATTACCCATATTCTCTGCGATATTGTAGAGACAACGCTGTCGGTGCAAGAAGAAAAGGCATCTCTAACATCTGACGCAGTTCACCCTCACGCAATTGGGGAGGCTACCCCTCCGACTGCCTGGGCGAAGCCAGAACTGAAAGAGCGTTGGCAGTCGGAACAAGAGGCTTCTCCTCCGACTGCCTGGGCGAAGCCAGAGCTGAAAGAGCGTTGGCAGTCGGAACAAGATGAGTGGTCGATATGAGTTCGCGCGCACTCTTTCTCGACCGGGACGGTACACTTGTTCATTCTTCACATTATCCATCGCGCCCCGAACAACTTCGTCTTTATGAAAACATTGGACCCGCATTGGGTTTACTCCAGCAACGACATGTTTTTCGTATTATCGTCATTACCAATCAAGCTGGCATTGCGCGTGGCTATTTTACTGAGGCCGACCTGCAACGTATGCATGAGTACTTGACGGGTGAACTCGCGACACTGGGAGTGCAGGTGGATGGTATCTATCATTGTCCACATCATCCCGAGGGAGTCGTTGAGGGCCTCTCGATACGCTGTGAATGTCGTAAGCCACAACCCGGCATGTTGTTACGGGCGGCCCAGGACCTCGACATAGACCTTGCCCATTCCTGGTTTGTAGGCGACATTCTTGACGATGTTGAGGCTGGCAACCGCGCCAATTGCCGGACGGTACTTGTCGATTTAGGCACTGAGTCACTTCCACAGCATCCTCTACGCGTGCCAACATTTGTTGCTCGCAACACCGTGCATGCGTTAGACATCATCCGACATGTCGAAGAAACAGCATCACCGGACCTTATGTATCGTCCACCTTCCTGGCTGGTGCGACAGGAAGCTGTCTGGGCGGAGCCAGAGCTGAAAGAGCGTTGGCAGTCGGAACAAG
>CAXTCR010000290.1:0-4822 GCA_964242555.1 uncultured Ktedonobacteraceae bacterium | reverse complement strand
GGATGCCGCGTTCGCAGAGGATGACGTTCGGGTTGCCAGAGGCTACGATGTACTCGGCGGCGAGCAACCATTCCTCGATGGTTGAGGAGAGGCCACGCTTGAGCAAAACAGGGCGTTTAGCGGTGTGGCGTCCAGCGGCCAGCAGGAGAGGATAGTTCTGCATGTTACGGCTGCCGATCTGTAGGATGTCGGCATGCTGTGCGACGGTATCGACGAGGTCTGGCTCCATGACTTCTGTGATAATTGGCAGACCAGTGGCTTCGCGTGCTTCGGCCAGCAGGTGCAGTCCTTCGAGGCCCAGACCCTGGAACTGGTAAGGAGAGGTGCGGGGTTTGAAGGCGCCGCCACGCAGGATGTGTGCACCCACGTGTTTTACGGCAGAGGCAATGTGAAGGAGCTGTTCACGGTTCTCGACGGCGCAGGGACCGGCGATAATGGCGGGCATGGTAGCACCGATCACGACCTCCTCACAGTCATGGCCTGTGCCCACGGTGATGTGGGTATCCTCGGATTTGAATGTGCGGCTCACAAGCTTGTACGGTGTTTTGACGCGGGTGATGTGGTCGACCGCAGCCTGATCACTCAGGAGTGTCTGTGCTTCATGGTCGACTGATGCGCCATCCAGCACGATAAGTTCGCGTCCGTCCATGACGGTGGTTGTGATGGGGTGCAGGCTGCCTGTGATGCGACATACCTGTGTCATGAGCTGTGAACGTTCTTCACTTGTGGCCTGACTGCGAATGGTGATAATCATGGAACAAACTCCTCTTTCAATCTTGTGGGCGTCGAGGGCCGCACTATTTTTAAGAAACAAAAAAGCAGAGGACCTTTTCCTCTGCTTTCCCAGCACGCTGGTGGTTTTTTTACTCAGCCTAAAAGGCCCACCATCATGCTGGGGGGCTAAACCAATAATAAAAACTATTTTGTTGTACTGGTTGTATATGGCTAAGCATTGTATGATTCCGTATGTTTTTTTGACCGTGTATTTCGGCCTCTATTCTCATTATAGGGACCTGTCGCAAATAAGTCAAGCGGAAATCTCAACATTAGCAAAATATGTACATAATATCCCAAAGCGAGGGATACTATGTACATATAGATAGGGTTTTGTTGTTAGCGTTTCCTGCGGCGTTGGCTGGTGCGATATTGCTGGTAGAGGGAGTCGTCGGACCCTTTGACGCCTTGGCGTACGGTTGGCGGTGTGACGCGCTCACCCTGTGTCGTTGTGTCGCTATTTCTTGTCGTAGTTGTTCTTCCTGTGTTGTTACGGGCGGCGCCACCGAGATTGCGAGGAATGAGGTCGAACCGAGCCAGGAGCACAAGGATAATGACGAGCGAGGCCAGGAACACGACGGTCGATGTGTTTATAACGAGGACACCACCAAAAAGATTAAACTGCGTCAAGCGCTTTTCCAGGCCGAGAGAAGCGAGCAGGCGTTGTTCATAGACTCCAAGGAAATCGGCGGCAAGCAGATAGATGCCCATGCCGATGATGTAGCGGGTCTTAAACAGGCTAGGAGGCTTGGCAGGTGTGGTTTTAGCTGCGGGAGTTGTAGAAGAAGTAGTCTTATTCTCAACAGCAGGACTCTTACTCGTTTTAGCAGGAACGGTGCCGAAAGCTTCGATGGGCGCTTTACCTCGTGTAGCGCGGGAGAGACGGGCCTGTGCAACCTCGGCTTCTTTGGTTTCTTTTGCAGTAGTGTCATCCTCGCCCTTTTTCACGGTTGAGAAGAAGCCGGGAAGCTTGCGGGGTGGTTTACTGATTGGTTCTGGAGCAGGAACGACAAGAGGCTTTAGCTCTGTGATAGTCGCGGTCGTGGTCGTGGCTTCGGCCTCGCCGTTTTCTCCTGAACTGATATTATCGGTGGAGGTAACGAGAACGGGCTTATTGCGCTGGGCGCGTGCCGTGCGTCTCGTGCGTCTGCTGCTAGAATATTCTTGACTCATGCTTGTTCTCCCGAACGGTCTGGGTTGTACGAATTGAATGCGTTATTGTTGTAAGGATCATCTTGACCGGGTCCGATATCTTTGGTGATGGATGATTGACCAGGAGGATCGCTCTTGAATGTTGACGTACTGTCTTCATCAGCCTGAGGTGACGAAGGCTGATAATATGACGAGGAGGGATTTGTGTAAGAAGGCGGTAGCATCGATTGTGCAGGCGAGACTGATGGTAGGGATTGCGACACGATAGATGGTGGTGAGATTGGTTGTGCCGGTTGTACCATAGGTGAATCGAGCGCGGCAAGGCCAGCGTGGGCTATATCATCGTCACGACCTGGAGCGTTCCCGCCGCTAACTCCAATACCGCCGATAGTTGCGCCAGCGGAGCGGATAGGCCAGCCGCCAGCGGCCATGATAAATTTGCCTTCGGTCATCGTGGCCATGCTTGAGGCGAAACCGGGAATGCCCGCTCCCCATTGTGCGATGGCGTCAGTGGACTGATTGAACATGACAGCAGTGCACGCCTTAGCGATACTGATATTGCCAGTTGCCCAGCCATAGGGAGACATCATGCGCTCGAAGAGGACGAGATGGCCTCCGGCGTCGACAATAGCAATGCTGACGGGACTACGTAGTTCGCGTGCGCGTTGTTTGCTGGCCTCCAGTATTTTTCGCGCTGTGTCGATAGACATACTCACGCCCGATTTTACTCCTTCTAACGTGACGATATCAAGAACATATTTGCAAACGCCTTAAAACAGGAACGGACGCCCACAAGGGGCTACCCTACTATATGGGTATCCAGTTTCCGAATATGTTCTAGGTGGCAACCTTTGTGTATTGAGTGGACCCTTTCGTTGCGCCTATTGTACATCATTTAGTGTATTTGAGCAATGTATCTGTGTTTATAACTGTGGCAAACTCTCTGTGCAAGCTGGCAAGCGAGATCCCGTGGATTTCCTCTGCGGAATAGTGTTTTTCATCAGCCCAATATCTATATCAGAGAGATGCGCTCTTGCGTCCATATCAGCTTATCATATTTTTCTTCGACGAGCTGGTGGGCCATGTCCCATTCTGACTCCGTAAGTGCTTGCTGAACGAATTGAGTGTGTAACGCCTGCTCGAACCCTCTCAGAAATGCGTTGCCAACTTGGTCTCGTGTGATTGTCCGGTCGAAGGTGTGCAGGGGTGTAGTTTTGGTTTGATAGAGGGCCAGTGCTTCGGCGCGAGCGGCTTCGGAGGGGAAGCGTAGGAATGAGAAGAATTCGGCTGAGCGGTCGTCGAGGGGGAGTGAGCCTTGTTGCAGAAGGGCGTCATCCTTCCAGACTTGTGCGCTGCCGATGATTTTGTAGCCTTTTGCTGTGAGGTCGGCCTGGGTTGATGAGGCGAAACAGGCAGCGGAGGGATTTTTGCTGACATGTTCCTCACTTAGTTCAGAGGCGATACCAAGTTGTTGGAGAGCTGCTTGCAAGCCTTGGGCAAGATAGGCGTAAGCAGCGACGACTCCGGAGGGCACGTTTTCGCGTTTGCCAATTACGAGGCTGTAGGTGAACTCATCGTGGTGGTAGACGGCGCGGCCACCTGTTGGACGACGAACGAGCGCGACGCCCTGCTGCTGGCAGCGCTCTTGCTCGATTTCACGTTCGACATTTTGAAAGCGACCGAGGGTGATGGAGATCTGGGTCCAGCGAAATGTGCGTAGAGTGGGAGGAACCTTGCCTTGCAGGTAGTGGGTCAGGATGGCCTCGTCGACCGCCATGTTGAGCGCGGCGGGCAGTGGTTCGGTGCTGATGAAGCGGTATGATGTTGTGGACATTGATACTCACTTTCTGTATTGGTCTGACCTATTATACCTCTTACAGCTCGTTCTTACTTAATGTGTTGTAGGCGGGGTGTGATAATGCTCTTTAACGAATACATAGGGATACGACACGCCAAAAAGATATCCAGATGTACTCGTGAAACAGCAGTATCACGTCCTTGTCCCGATTGAGACCGCGAAGAGGACGTGATACATCGGTCCCTACAGATATCCCGATTACATTGTTAAACGGCATCATCAGACCTGTACCTAGGGAACGACGCGAGTGTGTTGTGGTACGGGGTGTGATACATCAGACCCGTACATTTAGTTTTTGGCGCGGGCGAGCTTCCATTTTTCGCGTTGGGCTTCGCGGACGGATTCGGAGGCGGGCATGTAGGACGCCAGGAATTCGTCGCGAAATGCGGGGTAGGTTCCGTTTAGAATGGAGGCGCGCAGTTCGCCCGCGAGACGCAGCATGAAACGGATGTTGTGGATGCTGCCGAGACGGTAGTAGAGTTGTTCTTCGGTACGGGCGAGATGGTGCACGTAGGCGGCGCTGTAGTTACGGCAGGTGTAGCAGTCGCAGCCGACCTCGATGGGATTATGTTCGGTACGGAAACGTGCGCCTTTGACGCTGACGCGTCCCTGTCGTGTGAAGAGGCCGCCATGCCGGGCGACGCGTGTGGGTAGGACACAATCAAACATATCCATGCCGAGGCCGACGCCCATTACGAGGTCTTCGGGCGAGCCGACGCCGAGCAGATGGCGTGGTTTGTCCCGAGGCAGGGCGGGCGTGACAACGTTGAGCATATCCCACATCATGGCTTTTGGTTCTCCAACGGAGAGACCGCCGATGGAGAGGCCGGGGAAGGGCATGTTGCCAATGATTTCCGCGCTCTGTCGACGCAGGTCAGGCTCGAAGGCACCCTGTACGATGCCGAAGAGGGTCTGGGCGGGATTGTAGCGTTCTTTTGCGAGCAGCGCCCGTTCTTCCCAACGATGGGTGCGCTCCATTGCCTCCCGAGCCTCACGTGGCGCGCAGGGGTATGGGGCGCAGATGTCGAGCGGGAGGAT
>CAXTCR010000289.1:0-4831 GCA_964242555.1 uncultured Ktedonobacteraceae bacterium | reverse complement strand
ATCACCACGCCAGATGAGCGATGACGAGAAGGTCCGCAGTGCCGCCGCGGTTGCCATCCACCAGCAATATGGGTATACCCTCCCGCAAGAACAAGAAAACGCCCTTATCGAACAGGTGGCCACCGCATTGGGCACCGATCCAGCCATGCGTGCAAAAATTATCTCCTCGATGGATGCGATCCTACAACGCGAGTTCTAGTTGTGTTTGCAGAAGGTGATAAAAGTAGTATTATAGAGCGTTTTATTCATAGACATCTGTAACTTCTTGGCATATAATACGACAGAACACAACAGGATGAGCATACTTGAAACCGTGGAGTGAACGATGGATTGTGTACGCTGTGGCGTAAAGCTAGAGGCAGATGCACGTTTCTGCCGCAATTGTGGTTTGCCCACTGCGGCAACCAAGTTTCAACATGCCCCTGCTACCGACCAAGAGGAGCAAGGCTCGGAAAACACCGTTCGTATTGGTCCAATTGTCGAAAAGCTCTCTACACTGCCTGCAAATTTCCAGTTGCCCCCAGAAACGCCCTTTCATCCACAGGGAGTTCCAGCAACACCACAGCAAGGTATGCCCCAACAGAACTACCCCATCTCCCCAAACGGTAATGGGCAACATATCGTACCCTTAACAGACGCGACTGTCCCTCTTTTTCCGCCATCAACACCCGCATCACAAAACTTTTTAGAGGCTCGCGAGGCTACGAGAAGAGCACAGCTTTCCGCGGTCCATCAATCACACAAGCGCAACACGTTAGGTCCTGTCCTGGGATGTCTCGGCACGCTGCTTGTGCTCACGCTTGTGCTCGCGGGCGTGTGGGCGTTTGTCTTACGTCCATATGTACACGATCTGGCTGTATCACAAATGGATAGTGCTATGACCAGCACTGTAAATCAAATTCCACCTGTAGAGGTACCCATTCCACCTGGAACATCGATACCTATAGCGGAGAGTACGCTCAATACAGCACTTGCCAACAATGCTACAAATCCTATTATGGTGAATAACGCAAACATTCAGATTACCGCAAATCAGGTATTGCTTGACTTTCAGGTATATGGACAAGAATGCACTATCACCAGTGTCCCGAAAGTGCAAAACGGGAAGCTGGTGGCAACGGATGTGACAATTTCAGGTATCGCACACTTTATACTATCTCCAGATGATGTTACCCGGCTATTGAACTCACACTTAGAGGATGCGCAAAAACGCATCAATCACCGCATAACAAACGTTCACTTATTAGATCAGGAGATCGACATTACTGTTTCCTGAGGCTAAGAAAGTTCTGTTTACGCCTCGTATAGATAACAAACATTCCCGGCATACCTAGCAGGAGTAGCATATTGGCGTCCACAACGGCGTTTGCAGTTCCCATGCTATTATTTGGACTGATCTGACAGATGTCGGAAGTGTTCGTCTGAGGCGGTGCGGGAATTCCCTTGAAGACCACTGACTCGTTTGGCAACAAGCCATCGTTGTTCTGACCAAGCGGCCAGTATACAAAAGCCGCACGTCCAATCACATTTGCACGCGGCAGACATCCCCAATCACGCGAATCGGAACTGCCATTGCGATTATCGCCGAGCACAAAGTACGTGTTTGGGGGAATAATCCGGTTCGTAAACGAGGGATAAGGATTGCCTTGATTTTCAGGGCGTATATATGGTTCGGTGAGCATGACCCCATTGACGTAAACCGTTGTATCTTTAATCGTGATCACATCTCCGGGCAAACCAATCACACGCTTGATATAGTCCACTGCTGGGTTGGGCGGAGCTTTGAAGACCACGACATCTCCCCGTGCCGGCTCATGAAAGAGATAGGTCCATTTATCAACCAGGATAAGCTCCTGGTCATGCAGGTTCGGCTCCATACTATGCCCATCAATATTGAAGTTTTGAATGGCTAAACGGATAATCAGGAACATCAGCACGGTCAGCACCAGCGTCTCGATAACTTCTCGTACCAACCGATACCGTTTCTCAAAATCCTGTTCTGGCTTCACGACTTGCTGTTCCTTAATATATGAACTACCTCTTCTTACACTTCCGATACCTAGAGCATATCACGAATAAACCCGGTGCGACTACTACAAGCATAGTATCAGTACCGCTATTTGTTCCAACAGGTGAGACCGTTTGTGCCTGCGTTACTTTTGCGTAGACGGAGGAGACATTAGGCAACAATCCATTATTGTCTTGTCCAAGTGGCCAGTACACAAGGGCTGCACGCCCAATAATATTTTTTTTAGGCAACAGTCCCCATGTACGTGAGTCCGAACTACCGGCACGATTGTCACCCAGAACAAAGTAGTCATCGGGTGGCACGATCATTTTATTTATGGTCTGATCGCCAGGAGTCGCGCCCATATTCTCTGGCCTCACATAATACTCCTTCAAGGTCACGCCGTTTACGGCTGGAGCACCGTTGTTGATCGTAATCACATCGCCAGGAACACCAATAATGCGCTTGACATAATCTTCAGTTGGTGCGGGTGGGGCCACAAATACAACCACATCGCCGCGCGAAGGCGCATGGAACAGATAGGTCCATTTGTCCACTAGAATAAGCTCTTTATCGTGCAGATTTGGCTCCATGCTGTGCCCATCGACGTTGAAATTCTGTATCGCCGAATGAATCACCAGAAACATGAGCAGCGTTAAAACGATAGTCTCTATTACCTCGCGCACCAGACGATAGCGCTTCTCAAAATTCAGTTCTATATCCATGCGTCTTCCTTAATATTCTCAACAAAACGGACACAGTCGCTGTGGCTACGAGATGTTGATACACTCACAGGGTTGAGTAGGATTACATCGCGGGACGTAATAGCATTAGACCCTCGGGTGTAATGGGATTTGGCTCCTACTATATCACTATTCTTCTCTATCGTCTCTTGGAGAATTTCTCTGTATCATTGTATACGATGCTGTCTCAAATCTTGTTGCGCCTCTTTTTTATACACTATTGAATAGGAAATATTACTTATAGTGACGTTGTTTATTATACGTAGGGGGCTTATGTTGTTACAACATCCACTACACGCACCAGTTCCTTGTTTCGTGCTCGTACACGTGTCCGAAAGGTACTTATTTTACCCAATTTCCTGCGTGCTTGCCTCTTGACGTTAGACGATTTGTATAGTAGTGTTGTATGGAACGTTTGTTTGTATTTTCACTACCTATGGTCTTATGCCAACAGCACTATCATGCCTACGCTCCTATCTTACTACTCATAAAATAATGGACGGTACACGACAATGCCATTAGATAAAATTGTGATTCGCGGTGCGCGTGAGCACAACTTGAAAAATATCAATGTGACCATTCCACGCGATAAGCTGGTGGTCATTACTGGCCTTTCCGGTTCAGGCAAGAGCAGTCTTGCCTTTGACACCATCTTTGCCGAGGGCCAGCGCCGCTACGTAGAGTCGCTCTCGGCCTACGCCCGCCAATTCCTCGATAAAATGGAGAAGCCCGATGTCGACCATATCGACGGCCTCTCGCCTGCCATCTCCATTGATCAGAAGGGCGCGACCCATAACCCACGCTCAACTGTCGGTACCGTCACCGAAATCTATGACTATCTCCGCCTCCTCTATGCCCGTATTGGACATCAACATTGTCCCAAGTGCGGACGCGAGGTGAGCAAGCAGACCATCCAACAAATAGTTGACGCTGTTCTCAGCCTTGTCGATGGCACACGTATTCTCCTGCTCGCTCCCCTTGTGCAGGGACGCAAGGGCGAATACAAGAACGTATTCGAAGATATGCGGCGCTCCGGCTATGTCCGTGTGCGCGTCGATGGCACCATCTATGACCTGAGCGACGAGATCGAGCTTGATAAACAAAAGAAGCACACGATTGAGGTCGTCGTCGACCGTCTTGTCATTCGTAAGCATCAGAAGGTGAAAGAAACAGAGTCCCAGAACGCGGAGCTAAAACTAGTCGCGGAACGCCCTGCCCTTTACGATGTCAATGCTGCAAGAACACCTCATATAGATGAAGACGGACAACAAGAGCCAACAATCACATCAGTCCTGCATGACGATATCGATCCCTCATTCCGTCAACGCGTGACGGACTCATTGGAAACCACGCTCAAGCTTGGCAACGGTGTTGTCCTCGTCTCCGTGGTCGACGGCGAAGAGATTTTGTTCTCGGAGCGTGCGGCCTGTGTCTACTGCGGCATCAGCTTGCCAGAGATTGCTCCCCGTACCTTCAGCTTTAACAGTCCCCACGGCGCCTGTCCAACCTGTACCGGGCTTGGCATGCAGCAGGAGATCGACCCTGAGCTGATCGTGTCCCATCCTAACTTGAGCATTGCCGAGGGCGCCATTTCGCCCTACGCGAAGGTCGTTAATAACAGTCAATGGCATGGCGCGATTATCGAGTCAATGGCGGAACGCTACAATTTCAATCTGAACACGCCTTGGGAGCAATTGAGCGACGATGTACAGCGCAAAATCTTGTATGGCGTACCCGAGGCGCTCAATATTCGCTATACGCCACAGCATGGTCGCACGCGCACCTATAGCGTCCATTTTGAGGGTGTGATCGCGAACCTCGATAAGAAATATAAAGAAACAACGAGCGAGAGTGTGCGCGAAGAGATTGAGCAGTACATGTCGATGCGCCTATGCCCCGAATGTCACGGTGCTCGTCTCAAGCCTGAAACCCTTGCTGTAACGGTTGGTGGTCGCAACATTGTTCAGGTTACACAACTGTCGATCAACAAAGCACAACGCTTCTTTCAGGAACTAGAGCTGGATCACCAGGAAACACCTGCGCCAACCTTACCCGAGAGCATTGTACAGTCCAATGGACA
>CAXTCR010000288.1:0-4887 GCA_964242555.1 uncultured Ktedonobacteraceae bacterium | reverse complement strand
GCAGTGGCAACGGGTGTCTGTATGGGAGGGGCGTCCCCTTGCGGGCGCCCTGGCTGGCTTCAATTAACGCCCACAAGAGGAACGTCCCTACTATACACGTTGTGTGTATAGTAGGGACGTTCCCCTTGTGGGCGTCCGTTCTACCCATTTCGTTTATCAATAAGTGTTACTCCCACAACACCTATGGATTTAGAAGATGGCTTCGCCGGTATCGGTATCGAACAGGTGCATATGATCGCTATCCACGAACAGACGGACAGGCTTGCCCGGAGCAACGTTAGATTTCGGGCTGAGGGTAGCGGTAACAGTGCGTCCACCTGCGGTCAGATAGACCTGCAGCTCGTTACCAAGGTTCTCAACCACGTCGACGTTACCCTGAAGTGTCGAGTTCTCAACACCCTCAACAGCACTCTCGTGAACGACGGCGGCATCTTCAAGGTGTGAAGGACGAATACCGAAGGTCAGATTGCGATTTGCCGCATTTCTTGCGCGGTCGGCATACAGTGCAGGTACGGGAACCTGACCAACCCCCTCGATGACAACCCGGACACCGTTATTAGTGACGACCTTTGCGCTAGGGAAGAAGTTCATGGCCGGTGAGCCAATGAAGCCAGCAACGAAGAGGTTCGCGGGATGATCGTAGAGTTCCTGCGGTGCTCCAAGCTGCTGAATGATGCCAGCATTGAGGACAGCGATACGATCACCCATCGTCATGGCCTCGGTCTGGTCATGCGTAACATAGACAGCGGTGGTCTGAATGCGCTGGTGCAGCTTGATGATTTCCGCACGCGTTGCGACACGCAGTTTGGCGTCAAGGTTGGAGAGCGGCTCGTCCATCAAGAAGACTTGTGCTTCACGAACGATTGCACGACCAAGGGCGACACGCTGGCGCTGTCCACCGGAAAGCTCTTTCGGCTTGCGCTTGAGGAGTGCATCCAGTCCCAGGATACCTGCGGCCTCTTCCACACGCTTGTTGATCTCATTCTTGGGGAAGTGGCGCAGCTTGAGGCCAAATGCCATGTTGTCGAAAACGGTCATGTGGGGATACAATGCGTAGTTCTGGAACACCATCGCGATGTCGCGGTCTTTGGGGTCGACGCCATTGACGACGCGATCACCAATGTAGATATTACCGGAGGTTGCCTCTTCGAGTCCTGCCACCATACGTAGGCAGGTACTCTTGCCACAACCGGAGGGTCCGACGAGAACCAGGAACTCTTTGTCCTTGATGTCGATACTGATATCGTGGACGACTTCGGTCTTGTTAAAGATTTTGTAGACATGCTCAAACGCAACACGAGCCATGAAGGAATACCCCTTTCGCTTCTGTAACAGGATCGTCCCTGCTACCCTTCTAAAAATTGAAGCTATCGCTTGGTGCCTCGTTGCAACTGATACCATAATCAGGGGGGAGTCAACGCGGCCTCTCAACGCCACATGTTTAAGAAGACGTGACGTTAGGTGAAGTATACCATATAGATAGGCGCAAATGGAAGGGCAAAATAAGACCTACCTTTGGCCTTTCGACGCATAATCAACCAATGCCATGAATACGTAAAAATTGGGAATACGAGCTACGCCCACGGTTGACCAATTAAACCACTTGCCCTCTTTTTGGACGCACACCACACCTCTCTTGACCTGCAAATTCTTGACCTGACTCCATGGCAACATCTCTTTCCCGTTACTAATCCCTTGCTGACTTATGCTTAGTGGACCAAATGTTACCGTATTTCCGACATTGTAGGCGTAAATATATCTAGGCAACAGGACTCGTGTCACCTCGCGCTGCAATGTATTTCCTAATGCCTCCACGTTTCTAATCGTGTCATCAAATTTGAACACTGTTCCATCAGAACGACTGAGCGTATAGCGATGTGTTGTACCAGTATATATGCCATTCGTATAATGCTTTGTCACCGATTGCAAGAACGAATGGACATCCTCCCAACGCACAACCTCGGTTAGCCCGTTGTTCGTCCGGAGCACCCCCTGCTCATACACGATGACACGCATGTCATAATTCAGAGCGAGTCTAACCAACGACCATACGCCAACTGCGAATAAACCAAGCCCAATAAGAGTAAATAACCAGAAATTCCCGCTTGTATCAACCGCGGAAAAATCCATTGTGGTGAACGATATCTGCTCAGTGATAACAATAAATGCGATGGCCGCAAAGCCAAACGCCAGTAGCAGCAATCCTGTCATAAGAGTGCGCATAATCTTGAAACCATACTCTTCACGCGGCGCGCCAAGTCCATATGCCCCGCCAAGCTGGTGAACATCAGCAACAGGCAATTGTGCCATAAAACCCTCTCCTAATAGTTCTTGGAACACACTATAAACGACCCATCTCTTGTGTACAACAACGAAGGACTTTTTGATGCATCGCTACCCCTGTTACAGAACAGGATTTTGAAAATTATCCAAAAGTACGTTATCATTAGGGAAATATAATGCCGCTTTCTACATAAGGAGACGTACACCCATGTCTCAGGTCATACGGCACCGGCAACCCGACAACAGCGACGAACCGTTCGATTTCAAGCAGATATTTATTGGCCGTGAGGAGCAGTTAGCGGACTTCGAGCGCGTCCTGGGCCAGTGGCAACAGGTCATGTTCGCGCAGGAGCCAACGGAAGAGGTCGCGACCGATATTCCTTCGCCCTATAACAAGCTGCAGGGGCTGGTCGTCATGCTGTATGGACGTGGTGGCTTTGGCAAAAGTACGCTGCTGTATCGCTATCTCGGCATGGCGAAACGCGCAAACGACTCTAACGGCTTCTTCATTTGCGAACCCATCGAATGGGATAACGCCTTCGATGGCACACGCCGCGTTGCCTACAATCCGGCCCCAGGACAGAGCATAGACCCATTGGAATATTGCAAATTGCTGTGTACACAACTTGCACCTAGGTTCAAGAAAGAGCCAAAGGACTTCCGCACCTTTCAGCAGGTCGCGGCTAACGTCAAGAAGGCCAAAGAAGATGCCATCAAGGTGTTGGAAGAGGTGACGCGTGACCCCAGAGATGACCGTTTCAAAGATATACGCGGTGCCTCTATTGAGGTTGTAGCAACTGCGGTGAGTAGCACTGTGCCAACTCCTGTCGGTAAACTACTAGTTGACAATACTGTCGTAAAGAGCGGTGCTAATGCTCTGCTGAAACTATCGGGCGAGCAGGCACAAAACCTCTATCAACGCTTTCAACATCGCCTCGGCGACAAACTGGATTATCTGCTGGACCCTGCACGTCGGCTCGCAATCGCTTTCGGTAGCGACCTGCAAAAATTTGCCCTCAATCATCCTCTACTTATTTTCTTCGACACATATGAAGAGATCGACGAGGCCGACGCACTATTACGCGTTATTATGGGCGCGGCAGGTTCGCGAGTAGGTTGGGTTATCGCGGGTCGTGACAATCTGTGGTCTGGTCCAGGACAGCGTAAGCGCAGTATCGCGCTTGAACATGGCTATAGAGAGATTACTACGCTCAACCGTAGCCTCTCGGTCAACTTCAATTCTGAGGATGTCGGTGCCTTCACCGCCAGCAACGTGAAAGAATACTTCGAGCAGGTATGCCAGCTCTATCCGTGTACACCCTCCCTCAATGTATTAACAGATACACATATACAACGTATCTTAGAGGTTACAAATGGTATTCCACTCGCCGTCAATATTGCCGCTGCGCTCTACAGTGAGACCAACGATATCAGGCAAGTGACAGAGGACGTTCAGCATCGGAGCGACATGATTGACCAGATGGTGACGCGTTACCTGCTACATACGCGCATCGATGAAAGCGAGCGTGGTAAACTCTACGCCCTCGCGATGCTGCGTCGAAACACACAACGTCCTATCCTCGCCGTCGCGATGGACCTCTCGGATGAAGAGGCCAAAACCCCGGCACGTTTTGACGAGGCACTAGCGCACTTGCACCGCCGCTACAGCTTCATCTTCACGGAACAAGGTGAGCCATCCCTGCACCAGGAGGTGCGCAAATATCTCCGCCTCTGGCTGCTCGAACGCCGTGACCAACCTGATGTTCATGCGATTAACGAACGGCTCAAAAAAGCTCATGAAGAAGCTTTGGAGAAACTGGAAAAGCAGCGCAACTACCTAGGGCTGAAAGACCGTCTACAAGACGAAGAGTGGCGCGATGTATACCTCGATTTAGTGGAGCAACAATATTGGCTTGATGGAGTTGAGGGTCTACGTTACTTATTGCCGTTTATGATTGCCGCCTCTATTTATAAGCGTGATATCAACGAAGTTGCAGCAGAGGTAGGAAACTTCTTCGCCTCACATCTGCATTCTCCCTATAAGAGTTGGTTGGAGTGGATGGATGACAGTTTAGTATACAAATCTAGTAGGTATCCTTTAGAGGGTGAGCGAGAAGGATTAGAAGCGTTACTCGAGTTGTTAGAGCAAAAACGCTTGAATGCTTCCTCGCCTTTTAGCCAACGGGTAGAACTGGAGGCTGCTTTATGGTGGCGTTTGGGCGAAGCATATCAAGATAGTGATGAGCGTCAAGCGTTAGTATGGTACGACAAAGCATTTCAGTATTTGTCGCAAGAAGACGATTTGAGAGAAGCGATTGCCAGGACATGTTGTCAAAATGCTTACAAGCTTAATGAAGAAAAAAAGCACATTGAGAGTGTGGAAAAGTCCACCAAAGCAATTACATTAAAAGATGATTATGCTTGGGCCTACGCTTTACGAGGACTAGCTTACGCTGAGCGGCAGGAGTATGGGCAAGCGCTTGCGGACTATACTGAGGCTATTCGGCTCAAGCCTGAGGATGCTGCTGCCTCCGTTTACTACGCTCAGCAGGAGTATGGGCAAGCGCTTGCGGACTATACTGAGGCTATTCGGCTTAAACCTGA
>CAXTCR010000287.1:0-4911 GCA_964242555.1 uncultured Ktedonobacteraceae bacterium | reverse complement strand
CGTGCAGTGAACGCGTCTCTATGTTCATCTATGTGATAGAGCGCATCCAACAGGTTCTCACTTACACCGATCCGCCTTGCCAAGGCGGTATGTACCTCCGTTCAATAGAAACAGGCATTGACCTGCGAGACGCGTATCGCCACCAGCTCTTTCAGTTGCGGTTCTACCGTTCCACCGCGCATGGCGGTTTCCAGCAGTTGCGCAGTCTGCCCCATCAGTTCCGGACGATGCCCCATGACACGAAAGAGGGTGGACATATCAGCAACGCCAGTAAGTTCTGCTTGTGATGGCAGTTGGATGTTTTCATCAGGTAGAATACGTGGTTGAGGAACAGTTTCAGACATAATCTTGCTATCTTTTACCTTCTAATCCAGGATGCATACTGCGCCACGCACTGGGTTGTCCGGCAAGGACTGCTGGTTCCCAACCCTCCTCGCCGTACAAAATAGCTTCCTTCCATTTCGGGTTCTTGCTTAAAAAATTATAGCGTATCTGCCAAAACTGACCAATCTTTTGTTTCTCATGATAGGCGGTCTCCAGCCCCAACTGGAATGTGAGGAGTTGCGCATAATATGGTTGCAAGCGGTACTCTATATCATCTGTATTCAGGTTGTGATCGGTAAAAGACATTTGCAGGTCAAAGCCGTAGGGGTAATGCATGACCTCCTGGTCGCGGTCCTCCTCATCAATACGTTGAATGAGGATAAACATACCAAGCATGTCAAACTGGCAGTATGGTTCGCCGGAAAACGCATGCTCCTTAAATGGAGGTAAAGAGAACAGGTTACGAATTTCCGTCGCGAGTTGTTGTAATGATTTTTCCGTCTTAATACAAATTTGAAACGACATACGAACGGCTCCTTAGCGGATGCGGAGGTGTGTCTGGTAAAATGCTAACTCATCTTACGCCGCGTAGAAAGTAGTGTCAAGGGGCATTGTCAATGTACCTGCCGGGTCCCAACGCTGCTTTAAACGCTTTATCCCGGCGAAGAGGAGAAACTGATAGCCCCAGTAGGCAACATTTGGCGTATCACTATGCATGATACAGCCATAGCCCCCCAGAAGTAGCGCGGGGTGGCGAAGTGCCGCTAGCCACGCCTGCATTTCTCCAGCATTGCCCTTACTGTTTACCGCGTACAAACACCCACTACTCATATCGGCGACAAAACGTTCTTGCTCGATGTTCGCTAAGTTTCCTTGTATGTATGCCGACAGGTCTTTGGCAGGTACGCCAATGCGTGCAATTGTACCCTTTGCCAACATAGACGCCCAAACATCTGTACCGCTGGTCTGCACCTCCTGCACAGGTGGCGCACCTACTTCCCGCAAAACATCACGCACTTGATCGAGTTCGGCTTGCACGTCCTCCAATAGACCCTCGGCAGTATAGTAGACAGAGTAGCGGTAATCAGTTGTAGCATCCTTGCAGAGCAGAATGGCGGACGCAGTGAGCGCGACCGGCAGTAATGCTCTAGCCCAGTTCAGCGCGTCCGTAATGGTATCGGTAGTTACCAGCAGGGTATGTCTGGCACGGGGACTCGTGAAGAATTTGAGCGTGACATCACTGAGTAGCCCTAGTGTACCATGCGAGCCAACAAAAATTTTTGTCAGGTCATAGCCCGCAACGTTTTTGACAATAGGCCGACCGGTACGAATAACGCGTCCATCAGGTAGCGCGACAGTCGTGTAGAGCACAAGATCGCGTAGAGCACCATAGCGCATACGTAAGGGAGCATTGATATTTGCCGCGACAAGGCCACCAAGAGTTGTATCCGGCCATGGTGAGGCAAGTGGAAGATATTTTCCTCTTTGTGCGAGAAATGCTTGGATGTCAGTCAGGGGTGTGCCAGCACCAACAGTAACATAAAGGTCATCGGGGGCATAGTCCTTGATGCCCTGCAAACCCGAAGTGGTGAGGCTTATGTCAGTCGTACTGGAAGCGGCATTACTGATGCGTACGCTCTGCTTTGCCTGCGCGAGGGCGAGCAGACCACGTGCGGCCTCTTCTGCGCTTGTTGGCGTAAAAGGAGAAGTCGAAGGAATGCTGGCTCCTGCCAACGAGTCTCGTTCTTTACAGTTGGCGGACGAGGGTTCATGCTCTTGGACGACTGGGAAGACTTTGCCGGGATTGAGAATGTTGTGTGGGTCAAATGCCTCTTTGATATCCTGCATCGCCTGTAGTTCGGCGGCATTATGCATGAGCGACATAAACTCGCGCTTTTCAATGCCGACGCCGTGCTCTCCCGTTAAGCTGCCACCCATCTCAACGCAGCACCGAACCATCTCACGTCCTGCGGCATGTACACGCCCCATAAGTTCTGGATCATGCGGGTCTGGGATAAGAATCATTGGATGCAGGTTGCCATCCCCGGCATGCATCAGGTGTCCAACACGCAAACCATACTTCTCACAAATAGGATCGACCTGAGCCAGGATTTCGCGCAAGCGGCTACGCGGAACCGTGATATCGACGGTGTAGTAGGATGGCGTCAGGCGCGTAATAGCGCCAGCAACACTCTTGCGTGCCAGCCAGATTTTGTAGCGTTCCTCCGCATTGCGGGCAATGCGGACCTCGCGCACACCTTGCTTCTTGAGGATTGCCTCGATCTCGAGAATTTGTGGATCGAGGCTCGCCGGATAGCCGTCTACCTCGATAATCAGGATTGCGCCGGCATCTAGTGGAAGGCCCGCGTGCGCAAAAGGCTCGGCCATGCGCGTAATTTTCTGATCCATCATCTCCATCGTCGCAGGTATCAAACCGGCGGCGATGATCGCGGAAACAGCGTCGGCTGCTCCCTCGACACTATCAAAGATAGCGAGCATTGTCTTGACTCCCGGCGGATTGCGTAGGAGACGTGCAGAAACGGAGGTAATCAGGGCAAGCATACCCTCGCTACCCGTGATAAGGCCACACAGGTCGTATGTGGGGTAGTCCAATGCACGTCCACCAATGTGTAGCTGGCACCCATCGGCTAGCACGACGCTGAGTCCGGTGATGTAGTTTGTAGTGACGCCATATTTGAAGCAGTGAGGACCACCAGAGTTTTCAGAGACATTGCCGCCAATGGTCGAGGCTCGCTGACTGGCAGGGTCTGGCGGAAAGTAGAGGCCATGCTGCTTGACCTGCTCATCCAGGCGCAGGTTGATCATCGCGGGTTCCGTGACCACGCTGCGTCCAAGCGTATCAAGCTCTAGCACACGGTTCATGCGCGCAAATTCGACGATGATGCCTCCACGATCGGCGACCGCTCCACCCGATAAACCCGTACCAGCACCACGCGCCACAAGGGGAACATTGTGTTCTGCCGCCCACTGCACAATGTGAGAGACCTCTTCGGCTGTACGTGGAAACACCACAGCATCCGGCTGACCCTTGTCTATACCAGCATCAACCTCATAAGTAAGCAGCGTGGCAGCGTCGGTAAATACTTGGCCTTGCGGTAGCAGGGTCTTGAGCGATTGTAGAGTGGTGAGAGGCAGCATCATAGGTGGCCTTTCTGTTGAAAGCTAGGGACGGTTTCACTATCTACTATACAACATGCATCTCTGATATAATGATAGTAGTCACAGACCACAATCTACTGCGCGATGAAAACAATGAAAGGTGAGGTCGATATGACAACCTATGAAAGCGTGCCAATGGTTACGCTTGCTGATAGTGTTGCTGGACCAAAGCAAGGCGAGTGGACCTATGATGAGTATGCGGCCCTTTCGGACGATGGAGAGTGGTATGAAATTGTGAGTGGAGTACTCGTTATGGCACCATCCCCTGATGGACCTCATCAAGATGCGACGTTACGGTTCGGTTACTATCTCCTACCTCATGTTGAGTTTGCAGGTTTAGGAAAAGTACGTATCTCACCCTCCGATGTTGTACTTGCTCCAAACACTGTAGTTCAACCAGATGTGTTCGTTGTGCTAAAAGAGCATCTCGACAGGGTGCAAGAAAAGAGGGTCGTTGGTCCACCCGATCTTGTGATTGAACTTGCTTCACCCAGCACCGCACTCTATGACCGGTTGACGAAGTACGATATCTATGCACGTTTTGGTATACCAGAATACTGGATTGCGAAGACAGCTACACGTACTGTAGAGGTACTTGTCCTGGAAGATGGCAAGTATCGTTCGCTCGGCATCTTCCAAGGACAAGATACATTGCCTTCACGTATTGTGCCGAACTTGCCTGTTTCGGTTGATCAGTTCTTCGCGTAGAGCACAACATTCCTACTGAACCTTCTGAGCCTTCACGACTTTCCGTTTTCGTTTCTTCACCGGAGTTGCGCGATATTGGCGTTTTACCACAGGCGGTTCGTATTCTTTATAGACACGCTTCCCAACCCTCCATCCAAGGTAGCCGCACACAACTGCACCGAGCAGAATGACGGGCAGTGTGGTAATGCCAAGTAGACCGCCATTAGAAAAGAGAAGAGAAGAACTGAGCAAGAGTAATGCCATAAGGAAAAGTCCAACAACAGTGCCTAGGCAGCATCCCAAAGGTCCTCCATTGGTTTCTCCCTGCGCCTCTGGCGGCAGTGTTGTTTCCGTAATTGGAGCAGATGTTTGTTCCTCACCCGTTTTTGTCTCTTCGGCAGGTGTGGGCACTGTAGGCGTCTCTTCTACTCGTGATACATGTGGCAGGTCATCCGAAGAAGACTCATGTGGTTGCGTTGGAAGCATAATAATTGTTCTCTCTGTAGCTTAGAAGGTGCCGAATTGCCGGTCGCCAGCATCACCGAGGCCGGGCACGATATAGCCAACATCGTTCAAGCGTTCGTCAAGGGCAGCGATATAAATGTCGATGTCGGGATGCTGTTGCGATAGCTGCTGTACGCCATAGGGCGCGGCGAGAATACCAATATAGGAGATGCGTGGTATCTTGCGCTGTTTAAGAATATTGATGGCATCAATTGC
>CAXTCR010000286.1:0-4920 GCA_964242555.1 uncultured Ktedonobacteraceae bacterium | reverse complement strand
TGCGAGGGGTGCAGACTGAGAACCGCATATCTTGTTTCTTTTTGCCCATTCTCAACGTGTAGAGCATAGTAGACCCAGCAGATTACAGATGACCAGAGGCTCGCGTACCAGTAATTTAGGGTAAGAATACTCCGGAATACTGGTAGGTTGTGTTATACTCTAGTGTACAGTGAAACAAGATCGGCTAATTTGGCATATATTGTTGACATCGTGTACAGAAAAGAATATTATTGTCTGTAACTGCGTTTTGTTTTTGGATGTCGTGTAAGTGAAGCGTTTTGAACGCACAATAAAGAAAGTGAGAGCCATGTCGCAGAGTGATGATTATCCACAGGGGCGACGTAGGACCACTGGTTCAGGTCCAAATGCTCTTTCATTAACGCAAGCGGTAAGGGGCAATACAGGTCCGAAGGGAAATATTCATCCTGATGAGGATGATTTTTTTGAAGAGCCGGAACGCAGACATACCAGTGCTGTGCGCTTCGACACCTCATCCCGTCTTCCCAGTCCCCCTAATCCTCCCACCACTCCTGTTCAACGCCGTCGGACCGGTACACAAGACCTCCCTCTTCAACCTCGTCAACCCGCTCGTCACACCACATCACAGCAATTCTCTCCATCTACTGGTGCCTCTACAGGACGCCTCAAAAAGCGTAATTCAAGCGTACACTGGCTTTTGCCTTTAGGCGTAGGCATGGTCGCGATGCTTGTCCTCTGGGTATTTGGTTCTCTCGTTGTCGCATGGGGACAGCAAAGGTACGAGGACATCACCTATGGCCACCCGCGCACCTACCAGACGGATGCGGTCGTTGGTCACAATGATAGCTCCACACACAAAAGCCACTTTATCGCTATCAACTACAATCGTCAGGCCATTGTTACTGAATGGATGGGTGGCGATCCCGCTAAATCCGTCGTCTATGTTGTCCCTTATTACATTGTCGGTGACAACAGCGATTTGACTCCCGTAACTGTGGAATTCCGCGACGTGTCCGGCCATCACAAATTGGACATGATTATCCACATCCACCTGCGTACACAGGACCAAACATTCGTCTTCGTCAATGATGGGGCGAAATTCCGTCCCCAGCAAGCAAACGACAAAATCACTATTTGATTACAAACAAAAAGAGAGGCTGGCGATGAGTATACTCGTTGCCAGCCTCTCTTCTTGTTTCTCTCTTTTTAGTTTATTGTCCGAAGATGCGCACATAATGTTCCGAAACGACATCATCGGGGAAGAAGCGCATAAAATTGACCAACAACAGCGCGAACGCCATCCAATCCATCCCTGCATCTACTGGGACGCCAAGCACCGTTCCCAGTACAGGCAAAACCGCGCTCAAAATTCCTTCGCTTAACAGGTCAGGAAAAAGCAAGATCACCAGCAAAAACACTATCGAACCAAGAAACGCAAACTTGCGGAAAATCGAGATACGTCCATCTGTCAGCAGCGCTCCCAGCAACCGGAATGTCTTTATAATATGAAAGAGGAGTTCAAACCGCTTCGGCTGTACCTGTGCCTGTGCTACCTGTTGTTGCATCATACTCTTTTATACCTCCATATCTACTACGTAAAACAACGCAAAGTGTTGTAATATTTCATTGAGATAGTAGTACTTCCCGCCATATGTTATAGTAACACTACAGCCGTGCGCTCCTTTGTACTATGCATGTTAGATGGAAATCGTAACTCATGAAAACCGAGAACGCCATTCCCGGAAGTTTCCCGCTCGTGCTTGCCGTTGATATCGGTGGTACGCAAATCCGTACTGCCGTGCTTCGTGGCGATCAACTGCTCGCACGTGTCGGCCTGCTCACAGGCGAAAATCCTACGCCAGAACGGGTCCTACCACGTATATTTGAAGCGGTACAACAGGCACTGGCGAAAGCCGAGGTCTCGCTTGCACACATCGCTGGTATCGGTATCGCCGCTCCTGGCCCTCTCAATAGTCGCACCGGAGTTGTCTACGACCCGCCCAATATGCCTCGTTGGAATAACGTCCCTCTGCGCGAACTCTTTCACCGGCAATTTCCCGTACCCGTCTTTATCGATAACGACGCTAATGCAGCCGCCCTCGGTGAGTACATGTTTGGTGCGGGAAAGGGTTGTCAGGATATGGTATATATGACGATCAGTACTGGCATCGGTGGGGGCGTTATTGCAAACGGAGAACTTATAGAGGGAGCGAACGGTACCGCCGCAGAACTGGGTCATATGAGTATCGACTGGCGCGGAGAACGCTGTAACTGTGGCAATATTGGATGTCTTGAACGCATTGCATCTGGCACCGCTATTGCTCGATCCGCTAACGAAGCAATCGAGCGTGGAGAAGGTACAGATCTGCTGTCCTTTGCGCTCCAACACCAACCCATTGATAGGGAAAACGCCAAGGCCAGCACACCTGAGGATGTCGCGGCCCATTCACCCACGCACGTCACTGCACGCACTGTCGCGCTCGGTGCTAACGCAGGTATCCCACTCGCTCAATCGATCATCGCGACAGCGGCAGAGGCACTTGGTGTTGGCCTCGTCAACATTATCCACATCTACAATCCTGAAAGGATCATTCTTGGCGGCGGTGTCACACAAATGGGTTCTCTGCTCTTGGAACCCGCCCTACGCATTGTTGGGCAGCGCGCAATGGTCGTCCCGCGTAAAGCCGCCCACATCACCCTCGCACAACTTGGTCAGGACGTTGGCCTCATAGGTGCTGGTGCGCTGGTCTATCACAACCCGTAGGAACCGATGATGCATGTTTACAAAATAATGGGTAAGCATCGGTCGCCCCTTGTGGGCGTCCGATGTTGTGTAATTACCGATGTAATTTGTTAATACGCATTATCACGTCCTTGACGGCATATCGATTGGCCGTAAAACGCGATGAAGTCGTCCTACCCAAACAACAAACAGAGAATAGAGACAACACATGCCAACAAGCAAAGAACGTTTAGACGTAGCACTCGTACGACGTGGACTCGCCCCGAGCCGTGAACGAGCACGCGCATTAATAATGGCTGGGCAGGTTTACGTAGGGAACCGCATGGTCGACAAGCCTGGTACCCTGCTTCCTCTCGATGCCGATTGCCGTATCGCCGATGTCTCGCCCGAACTCAAGTTCGTCAGCCGTGGCGGTCTCAAACTCGAAAAAGCCCTTGACGCCTTTGGACTTGATCCAACCGGACTCGTCGCCATTGATGTCGGTGCCTCGACCGGTGGCTTCACACAATGCCTATTGGAGCGCGGAGCCGCAAACGTCTATGCCGTTGATGTCGGACATGGACAACTCGCTTGGACCCTGCGCAACGACCCGCGTGTAATCGTGATGGAGCACACCAATATCCGTCATCTCACCTCGCTGCCGGAATTGATGCAGTGCGCGGTCATCGATGTCTCCTTTATCTCCTTACGTCTTGTCTTACCCGCGCTCGTCCCGCTTCTCGTCACTTCTCCAGAAACATGGGTCGTCGCGCTCGTCAAGCCGCAATTCGAGGCTGGTAAAGCAGAGGTCGATCGTGGCAATGGTGTCATCAGCGACCCTGCTGTACACCAGCGCGTGCTGCAAGAACTACGTGAGTGGACGCACCAGTATACACCTTTTGAGGTAAAGAATATAACTGACTCACCTATTACTGGTCGTGACGGCAATCATGAATTTCTGTTTCATCTCACTCTGAAACCTGTTCTACCTTAAACACGTACTACAAAAGTACACGCTTGCTATGCTAATCGCGCTAGTGTTTACGAGGAAGAACATGACTATTCATGAGGAACACACGGTACAACCATCACAGGCACCACTGAAAACGATCCTGATTGTTGAAGATGACATATCTATCGGCGAAATGTTCGTGCAAACGCTTACAGAGGAGCGAAGATATAACCCTATTCTTGTAACAAGCGGTGCAGAAGCACTTGAGGCTGTCGAGCATATGCTTCCAGACCTGTTTCTTTTCGACTACTATCTGCCAACTATGAGTGGCCTCGAACTCTACGACACCTTGCAAGCCATGCCACAGTTCGCCCACATCCCAACAATCCTCATTACTGCTGGCGTTTTGCAACATGACATTGGGCATCGCCGCATCGTAGGCATGAGCAAGCCAGTCGATATAAACAAACTGCTTAATATCATTGCCGAATTACTCCAATAAAAACTGGCATTCTACCCGATCACATGGAACTGTCGCAGCAATAGAAACACCACAATCAATACCACAATTGCAGCCACAACTGCGATGAGGAAGTAGGTGTTCCTGCGCCCAAGTGTTAGCTTTCCACCCGGCATAGACTTGCGTAACTGTTCGCGCCTCTCCTCGAGTTTCTCTTTGCGGCGCTCAATCTGCTTCTTCCGCCGCTCCTGAAGCGTTTGCCCTCGCTCCTCAGTTGTTGCTGGTCCAGTCCCTAACTGCTCCATGCGTCTGCGCATCGTGCGGTTCGAATACTCTGCCTGTTGCTGGGCCTGATCTTTTGTTGGTGGAACCTGTTTGGCCAATGTTGATTTCGCCCCTGGTACCGCTGTCCCACCTATACGTGATGCCGAACCCTTACTCTTGCCCTTCTTCTTGCCTGTAGAGGGGGCTGGTTTATTGGTAGGCGAGTTGGTTGATGCAGGTGCCGGAACTGTCCGTGCTTGAATCTTCTTGCCCGTTCCATTGAGTCCGGGCTTTTCTGTATCTGGTCCTTCGCTTGGCATATGCGCTATCTCCATAGTATGTACTATTTGTTACTTTGCTCTAACATCTCCTGGGCAATGCTCGCCGCACCCTTTTTGTCATCGGATGCAAGCGCGCCGTCAATTACAAGACTCAATAAGTGTTCTTTGATGGGTCGTAACCATGGACCCGGACCAAGCCCGAACATCTCCATCAATTCGTTCCCATCCAGTGGGCTTTTGAGCGGTACACGCTTGGCCTCCT
>CAXTCR010000285.1:0-4945 GCA_964242555.1 uncultured Ktedonobacteraceae bacterium | reverse complement strand
GATGAGGTTATCTGGCTCAATTCTGTTCGTCCCGACGGACGCCCACACTCGGTCGTTGTCTGGTTCCTATGGGAAGGTGAGACCGTACTGATTTTGAGCAAACCCAAAAATCAGAAGGTATACAATCTCCAAAAGAATACAAACATAGTGTTAGCATTTGACAACACGAACAATGGAGCCGACCCTATCACGCTTGAAGGTACCGCAACATTGCTTACTTCCGATGAGGTGAGCGCATCCTTTGAAGCATACACGAAGAAATATGGTGAGGGTATGAAGTATCTTGGTTTCACACCAGAGCAAATGAAGGCTACTTATAGTCAAGCTATTCGTATCACACCGACTCGTGTGCTGTAATAGCTTATCTACTATCTTTTTTTGCAGAATAGCTGCTCAAAGCAACAGTCCTCTACGTTTCTTTGAGCGACTATTTGCTTGTGCACACTCACTACTTTCAGGTGAGACAGAATACATTGCTATTAAGCAATATATGAAACATATGTTTTTTGAAAAAAAGTTTCCTTGTGCATGTCTTATGTAATAGCTTCAAACATTTTTCTATAGAAGAATATGATGGGTACTCTCCTTCTTTGAATAGTCTTTTGGACTGTTTTAGTGGTGATCGTGTGTCTTTTTGCTATCGCAAATATATTGAAGTTGTAGGAAACCGTGAATAAAGGCTGTATAAGTATACTATGCGTTGTAGGTGATGGTGATCGTCAGGGTGCCAACGCCATGCCTAAGACTAACCCTCTCTTCCCCCCTGTACAGCAGTGCAGAACAAGGACATCATTGCTCCTTGCTCTGCACTGCTGCCATGTGTAGTCCCCCCAATAATAAGTAACCTGAAATAGCCTGTCTGTGCGTCTTTGATACAAAGAAAAAAGAGGAAGGTAAATGATGATTGACATTGCAACATTCTTTGCAGACAATGACCGTGTACAGGTTTATCGTCCCGGTACTACTGCCGAAGGGGGGCACTACGTGCTCTACTGGATGCAGCGTGCCCAGCGTGGGCAGGACAATCAAGCGCTGAACGCTGCTATTGCACTGGGCAATGCCCTACACCTTCCCGTGCTCGTGCTGTTCGTGCTCACCCACTATCCAGCCGCAAACCTGCGCCACTATACCTTTATGCTTGAGGGTGTTGGGGTTGCCGCGAAACACCTGCAAAAGCGTGGTACTCCTCTTCTACTTCGCTTTGGCGCGCCGCCCGAAGAGGTTGTCAAGCTTGTACAGGAACTGCAGGTCGCGGCGGTAATCAGTGATGAAGCTGAACTGCGCACACCTCGCTCCTGGCGTGCAACGTTGAAAGAGCTATTGCAGGTTCCCTTTGCCTGTGTTGATGCCGATGTCGTTGTGCCCAGTAAGTACTTTCCTCATGAAGAGTTTGCCGCACGTACGCTTCGTCCTAAACTGCAGCGCTTGCTCCCCAACCATCTACAGCCAATCGTCGATGCACAGGTAGAGCACCCGTTACAGCGTACACCCATAGACTCAGGCAATGCTGACAACCCGCTGAGCTACCTTTCACTCTTGCAAATCGATCGTAGTGTTGAGCCATCGCAGCAATTTCACGGTGGACAGGATGAGGGCAAACTGCGCCTCTCCGTGTTTATCAAAGAACGACTTCCTGGATACGCCGAGCGCCGCAATCTACCAGAGGTGTCCGAAACAAGTGAACTCTCCGCCTACCTGCACTATGGACATCTTTCTGTGCAACAAATGGCCTGGGAAATAGAGCAGTATGTGCCTGAGTCGACCGGCAGTGCTGTCATTGACGCAACTGGCGGGCGCACTGCGTACTTAGAAGAGTTGATCGTGCGCCGCGAACTAGCGATCAACTTTGCCCTGCACAATTCCCACTATGACACGCTTGAGGGATGTCCCGATTGGGCTAAAAAGACGCTCAAGAAGCACCAGAGCGACCCGCGTGAGTGGGTGTACTCTCGTGACGAACTGGAGCAAGCACGGACGCACGATGAGCTTTGGAATGCCAGTCAGCGCGAAATGGAGATAACCGGACGCATGCACGGCTATATGCGCATGTACTGGGGCAAGAAAATTCTTGAGTGGACCTCTACACCTGAAGAAGCTTTTGACTACGCTGTCTATCTCAATGACAAGTACGAGCTAGATGGGCGTGACGCAAATGGCTATGCAGGCATTGCATGGGCTATTGGTGGTAAACATGATCGCCCATGGGCGCCCGAACGTCCCATCTTCGGCCTCGTGCGCTACATGGCTCTCAGCGGTATGAAGCGCAAAATGGATACTCGTGCCTACATCTACAAATGGGGCAAGAAATAAGGAATGTCTTAATGCTGACAAATTGCTGAGCTTTAATCAGCAATTTGTCAGCATCAAGACACACTTGAACTATTCAAACGCCGAGAGGTACTGACGTTCGGCTTCCCACATTTCATCAAACATTGCGCTGATCTCGGCAGGTGAGCACACAGCCGCCGTCAACGGATCGAGCATCAGGGCATAGCGTGCCGCCTCTTTCTCGTGTTTCAGCAGGGCATCACGCATCAGGTTATGCACCGTCATATGTGTACGGTTCAGTCCTGCCAGTTGCTCAGGTAACGTCCCGAAGTGGCAGGGCTGCACGCCATTTTGGTCAACCAGACACGCCACTTCTACACAGCCATCGGGCAGGTTATCGATCAGTCCAGTATTGCGTACGTTGCCATAAATCACGTTTGGACGGCGTAGCTCTATTGCCTCAACAATATACGACCCATATTCGTGACTACGCTGAAGAGGTGTTTCACGTGTTCCCGCGAGCATTTCGCGAATTGAGGCGTCATTCTGCTCTCTCCACGTGGGCCAGTTGTTCGCGTAAAAACCCGTCTCGCCCAGATATCCTGCCCGCATATAGCGTTCGAGCAAATCTGGTCGTTTACGGAAGTAGGGCACATATTCTGAAAAGTGACCACTACTTTCTGTAACAAATGCTCCTAGATAACGCATGACCTCAAAACGCACCGGGTCCTGCTCATAAATCTCAGTTTTCTTTGCCTGTTCTCGCAAACGGGGATACATATCCTCGTCACGGTAGCGCAGTTCTGTGAGCCATGCATTATGGTTGATGCCGGCACAGCGATAGGTCAACTCTTCGTAGGGAATATCGAGGTAGCCAGCGATCTGCTTTGATGTGCCCTGTACACTATGACACAACCCAACCGTACGCATTTGCGTTCCTGTAAGTGCCACGAGCGTGAGAATAGACATGGGATTGGTATAATTGAGTACAAGCGCCTGTGGACACAATTGCTCTGCATCATGCAGGATATCGAGCCACGCTGGACCTGTACGCAGCGCTTTAAAGATGCCTCCCGGCCCAATTGTGTCGCCAATACACTGGTTGACCCCATATTTCATCGGAATATCGAAGTCATGACGCACATTGGCAAGCCCAGCGACCTCGATGGAGTTGATGATGAAGTCGCTGCCAGCCAATAGCTCACGACGATCGGTCGAGGCCTGTACTCTCCATCGCTTGCCACTGCGTGCGACAAGGCTCTCGGCGATCTGGTGCGCGAGTTCGAGACGCTCCGCATCAATATCGACCAGCGCGAAAGTTCCCTCGTCTAGCCCCGGAATCTGCAGGATATCGGTCATAAGTTGGCGTGCAAACACGGTGCTTCCCGCACCTAAAAAAGTAATGTATGGCATGAGTAATTTACGTCCTTGGGCATTGCCCGGTAGATTTACGTACAATCAGTTGGGTAGGAACAATAAGTGGTGGTGCTTCTTCTACGCCCTCTATAAGCGCGATCAGCCTTTGAACCGCCCCCTGCCCTATCGCGGTCCGGTCTTGTCGCACTGTGGTGAGCGGTGGTGTTGTATACTCGCACAGTTCAATATCATCAAAGCCAACCAGCGAAACATCTTCTGGCACATGTAGCCCTTGTTCTTGCAACGCTCGAAGACACCCGATTGCCATAAAGTCGCTGCTCGCAACAATCGCTGTAAAATCACGACGATCTCTTAGCAGCATCTTCGTCGCCTGATATGCCTCATCAACATTCCAGCCAGATTGACGCACAAGCCCTACATCCGACGTAATACCAGTGTATGCAAGCGCACGCTGATACCCGTACAGTCGTTCAATGCCTGCAAGATCATTCGGAGGAGCGGCGAGAATCGCAATTCGTGTATGACCAAGGGCAAGTAAATGTTGCGTTACTTCATACATACCGCCAATACTGTCAGACTTCACGTAGGTCGCACACCTCCCCTGACCTTCTTTATCGAGAAATACGGTTGGCAGGTCAGCCGCAATGAGTGTTTGTACATACTCGTCGGTCGCGTGCAACATAATGCAGCCCGCTACCCGGCGCGTCTGAAGCGTTTTCAGATACGCTGAGGGCGATTTGTCCTGTGTGTACGACGGCAACAATAAGTCGTACCCCGCTGCAATCGCCGCCCGTTCGATATTCTCAAGTAGATAGAGGTAGAAGTATTGCGACGTGCGTCCAAGGTGCGAAAGCGGGAGATCACCGGCGCGAGCAAAAATATTCATCGCGAGGACACGTGCACGTTGTCGCACCAAATTTTGCGCCACGACGTTTGGTTCGTACTCGAGGGTGGTGATTGCTGCTTGAACTCTCGCATATGTATCAGGGCGTACGCGTGCTGAGCCATTGAGTATCCGTGAAACCGTCGCACGGGATACCCCTGCTAATTGAGCAACTTCTTCACTCGTTGCCATACGATACCTTCCTACCTGTGGAATGAGCAGTGTTTGTTTCCTTGCTGTAGTATTACCCCTAAGAAACCTTGTCAAGTGTACACGTGTTCATAGTTTATCTTAACAAACGCAGAAATGCAAGATACTCTTTTCCTATGAAGCATGTACACGTGTCCATTATGACACTACATAATTGGAAGTGAAGATGAGGTCAAGCGTACGTAGCATAGAGGGTCAACCACTAAA
>CAXTCR010000284.1:0-4968 GCA_964242555.1 uncultured Ktedonobacteraceae bacterium | reverse complement strand
GCAATGGTACGCCCCATCGAGGATAGTGATTATTTACGCTCTTTATCAGGTGTAGAAATCGTCTATGGCGATCTGACGAACATGGCCTCACTGCAACGAGCGGTAAAAGGCGTTGAGCGCGTCTACAACGTCGGCGCGAAAACAGGACCATGGGGACCAGAGAAAATATATCGGACCATCAACGTCTACGGCCTCTCGGACCTCATTCATGCCTCTATGGATGCTGGTGTACAACGCATTGTGCATACCAGTTCCATCACTGTCTATGGGCATTCCCTACATGGTATCGTGACTGAGGACGCCCCTTACCACGCCGAAGACAACCCCTATAGCCGCACAAAAATCGAAGGCGAAAAGCTTATCGCCGACCTCGTAAAAGATCAGGGCGCACCCATCGTCATCGTCCGCCCCGGTTGGATCTATGGTCCCCGCGATACCGCAAGCTTCGCGAAATATGTCGAGCGCGTCCAGTCCGGTAAGTTCTTCCTTATCGGGTCCGGCAAAAACATCGTGCCGACAGTCTACGTTCGTGATGTAGCGCAGGGACTAATCAAAGCAGGAGACGCTGATAACTCAGTAATCGGCCAAGCGTATACGCTTGCCAGTGATGAGCGCGTAACCCAGGAAACATATCTAAACACCATCGCCGATGCTCTAGGCACAGCACACATTTCGCTAAGAGTTCCGTTCTCCGCCCTCTACACCGCTGGTCGAAGCGCCGAGCTACTCTGGCAAGCACTGGGACGCCGAGACGCAGCACCACCTCCACTAACAACCTATGGCATCACACTTCAAGGTGGCGATCAGCAATTTTCCATCGAAAAAGCGCGTCGTGAACTTGGTTATGCACCACAATTTACTATCCAGCATGGCGTAGCCGAAGGCGTCAAATGGTATCGTTCATGGAAACAAGGCACATCGCCAACCACTCAACCAGAGCGCGAAATGGTCAGCGGTCGCCTATAACAATCTTTATTCATAACGCCAGTCACCTGTAGAGACTGTATTGATCACGTCCTGACGGTACCTTTATTCATCGCGTGCTGTAGGAATTGCATTGGTCACGTTCTGGCTTTTATTCATAACGCTCCCAATGCATCCCTCACAAAAGAAGCCTATCAATGCCATGCACTGATAGGCTTCTTTACGTTCATTGTCCTATTTTGCATATCACGAAGGCAAATCTGTCTGTACATTCTGCGTCTTCCATTCAGACCCACAAGCTAGAAGCCGCTCGATTTTCTCGGTGGTCCCAGAGTCGCTACGTGGCGTATGAATGAGCAGCTTAAGATCAGGGGAATCGACCGTTTGGAGCCAGAGAAAATCAAAGGTCAAATCCCCTACAAGCGGATGATGCATTGTTTTCCGTCCTTCTGACAAATTGAGTACATCCTGACGGGACCATAACTCGCGAAACTCTGGACTGAGACGGTTCAGTTCTGCGATCTGTGTAGCCCACCACGGATCGTTGATGAAACGACCATAACCAGCGCGAAATTGTGCAAGCAATACTCGCGCAAGTTTCTCCCACTCTGCGCCTCTCTGGTGCTCCGCAGAAAAAGTAAAGAAGCGCCAGATCAAGTTTCGCTCTTGCTCATGTCGTCTAGCATGGTCGCCAAAAACGACGCAGTGGGCTGCATTCCACGCCACAATAGTCAAATGAGCATCGACAGCGCATCCTGGAGTGTTCCCAAGACTATTGAGAAACTGTTGTAGTGTTGGACTGATTGCTGGTGGCAAAAACGTCTCTACTGGAGGTGGCTGTCCCAGTGCGAGCAAAAATAGATGGACACGTTCGTTCGTGTCCAACCTCAGTACTCTCGCCAAACTTTCTAATAATTGCACGGATACGTGAATATCCCTTCCCTGCTCAAGCCACGTATACCACTCAGAGCTTACTCCAGCAAGCAGAGCCACCTCCCCCCGTCGTAACCCTGGTGTACGCCTTCGTGTTCCTCCCAGCAATCCAACCTGTTCTGGCACTATGCGAGCGCGACGGCTTCGTAAGAACTCCGCTAGTTCGTGATGACGGTCGGTTTCCAAACGATTCGTAGACATGCAACATTCTCCGCCTAGTGATGTAAGCGTAAACAGGAAGTATTAGTTCTAGGATAAACTCTTCTCTCGCTAAATCACATTCCTTATTATACACTAGCAACAGATAAGGTGCTGCGAAATCAATAGCTTGTTTCTCGCATCTACAGTTAACCTTAAGTTCAATGGAGAAATTTCATATGAAAGTTTTCGTTACTGGCGCGACTGGATACGTCGGCTCTGCCATCGTTCGTGAACTTTTAGGAGCCGGACATCAAGTTCTCGGCCTTGTTCGCTCAGATACAAATGCCAAGTTGCTTGCCGCTACTAGTGCAGAGGTGCACCGTGGTTCGCTTGACGATCTTGATAGCCTACGAAGCGGAGCTGCCGCCTCTGATGGCGTGATTCATACCGCCTTCAAACACGACTTCTCAAATTTTGCGCAAGCAGCTCAAGCGGATTTACAGGCCGTTGAGACAATCGGCGATGTGCTCGAAGGCTCCGGCAAGCCATTCGTAGTCACCTCAGGAATATTGTTGCTCGCATCACTGGCCCCAGGGCGTCTTGGAACGGAGGAGGATGTGGCAGATCCTGGGTCAGTTGCACCCCGCATCGCATCAGAGAACGCGGCATTTGCGCTAGCTAAGCGCGGCGTGCGCTCATCGGTTGTGCGGCTATCTCCGTCAGTGCATGGTGAGGGCGATCACGGTTTTGTTCCAACCCTCATCTCCATTGCTCGCGCCAAAGGCGTCTCGGCATACCCAGGCGACGGCTCGAATCGTTGGCCTGCTGTGCACCGCCTTGATGCAGCTCATCTGTTCCGCTTAGCTCTTGAGAAGGCGTCGGCAGGATCAATGCTACACGCAGTTGCCGACGGGGGATTGCCGGTGCGGGAGATAGCAGGAGTCATTGGCCGTCGCTTAAATGTTCCAGTTGACTCTATACCTGTCGAGGAAGTAGGCGCACACTTCGGTTTCCTTGGAGGATTCTTCTCACTGGATAGCCCCGCATCGAGTGCGCTGACTCAACAGCGATTGGGATGGCATCCCGAGCAACCAGGTCTCCTGGCGGACCTCGACGGCGATTACTACTTTACGGACGAGGCATCGTCCAAATATCATTGATCGTTTCGCATAAAACATCCTCAGAGATAGGCCCAAATATGTATGCATGCTATCAAGAGTATAGTGCTTCTGATAGCATGTATACATATTTCAGGTCTACCTCCGATTTGCCAGAAGAGCTGGAAGACGCCGTTCACGTGCACCAAACCAATTAAAAAGATATGCCAATGTCACAACGATAAAGAAAACATTTCGGACCGCTATCGTTTGAAAAAAGCCCGGCGTAAGTGGAATGCTCAAAGGCTCGATCGGACGCGTATAGAAATACGCAAAAATAATTGTTGTCAGTACTGCCGCAGGTCCCCAGAAGAAAAACCAGAACACATCAAACGCGCCAACATAGGCCAGCAGTGGAATAAGCCAGATAATATATTGGGGGCTAAACACCTTCCCCGTAGCGATAAACACAAATATCAACGCTGTCCCCGTCTGCACAACATCGGTCTTCCCCCGCCACTGCATGAAAAGACAATAGACAAAGCCAACAACCAGTAACTCCGTGCTTATGAGCGAGATGATGTTGCTGAACGAATTCACGACATTGATGGAACCATACTCATTTGTAATCTTCAGCGATGCGCCAAATAACGTCGTCAACCATAATATTGTGCTGCCACTTGACTCAACCTGTACCGGCCTATGCGCAAAGTACGCAAGCTGTGTCTCAATCGCGCCCCGAAAATTCAAAAGCGCAAAAAAGCCCGTTACTCCCCCTATCACGCCTATAAAGAGCAATACATGCATCCATCGCCACTGCCGCATCTCACACAAGCTATTCCATAAAGAGCGAGTAAGCATTCTTAGAGAAAGTAGTTCCGGTGGCAGAGCAGCCATGCGTTGCTCCGCTTTCTGCTCAGCAATGAACAAGACCGGCAGTAACAATATCGGATAAATTTTCAGTAGCACACCGAATGCCAGCGCCACATATGCCGACATCCAGTGTCTCCTCTCAGCCGCAATCAGACTGATTAGTGTAAGGGCCGCAGGCAACAAATCGAAACGCATGTGCGCGGTTGCTACGGCACCCCCAAGCAGGTAGAGCGCGAAAATAAGCCCGGCCCCTCGTGGCCCATAGCGCAGTAAGAGCCAGTAGACGAGCACCGCTGTCAGCGCCATAAGGAATGAAAATACCAGTTGGTAGTATGATAGTGGAGCCAGCAGTGCAAGCGAAAAAGGCACAAGCGTGAGCGGTGGATACTCAATGGGCAACATAGAGAATGGTGCTTGCGAACCAGCATGCAAAAAAGAGCATTGTAGTGTTGGTAAAAGATGTACAGCACTGCCCCCAAGCCAGAATGTTAATGCATAGCATTCGTAACGGGCTGGGTCGGTCGTTGGCATAAACACTTCCCATGATGCCCCGATAAACATAACAATCACAACAAATGTAATGGGAATATAAGCGGTGGCCCCCCGACGAGCAAGAAAAGCCTCTTGCATGCGCAGAAGAAATATCTTTGTTTTTTCGTTTGAATATGCGTGTTCGTGCAGCAACTGTATGCCCCCCTCTATTTGACATGCTCTTTGAGCCAGTGCTACAATTCCGAGCAGAAGCACACCCTTGCATTTGCTGTGTGTGCCTTTGTTTTTTATTTAGCCCCAATTGCACACACTGCATGACGAATAGTAAGTAAAGCTAGTAACGAAATCCGTGTATCCCTTCTGGGTAGCACGAATTCCTGTTTGAGGAAGGATACAACTCGTATGGATCCCAAAAATCGTACTGAGACAAAGACCTTGAAGGTAGGGGACACAGCACCAGACTTTACACTCAAGACAGAAAAGGGCGAGACATGGCATCTTGCCGATT
>CAXTCR010000283.1:0-4969 GCA_964242555.1 uncultured Ktedonobacteraceae bacterium | reverse complement strand
CTGCATAAGCGTCATAGCTCCATTGACCTTGTTTTGAACCTGATACCCAATCTGCTGGTGTGACCGCTGTTAGCTGTTCGCTTGTCATTGTTGCATTAGCTTTCGTATATAGGGTTTGTTAGTATGACCATATCATCCAGACCTGATAATAAATAGGTCGTGTCATTTACTCTCACAAGTTCTATAGGCGACTGATTAGGCGCTTGTAAGAATAGAGTATTGTTTGTTCTTGTGATTGTAAAGGGAAGGTCAGGATGTGCTTCATCCACTAACTCATAATCTTTTGAGTCAGCGAATGTTTCTTCAGTAGGTGCATCGGAGGTGACAAGTTCAGGCCATTGGTATACATGTGCAATGGTTTGAAATACATCGTCCATTAACGCTTCTCCATTGTCGGAGTTTGTCATGATTACGCAACCATGACCATCTTGCACAAGGGAAATCCAGCGGCACTTATAGCCTAGATTGTCGCCTGAATGACCAAAACGTGCCTTGTTCCCTTGGCCTTTGATGAACACGCCGAGTCCTATATCCCCAAATTCGTTTCCTTTACTTTGCGGAGTAAGTAATTCTTCTACCATTTTCTTGGAAAGAATTTGGTTCGGCTCGCCCGCTTTTGCCTTTTGCAAACTGAGTGCGAAACGGGCAATATCGGAGGCAGTCGTCCATAGCCCTGCCGCCGCCATTTCTGGATAAATAAGCCATTTGCCCGCGACAGCTTTACCGTTATCGCGATGCCCTGCTGCTGCATTCTTCCATGTGCTTGCAAGCTGAGGTTGCTCATACGTGCTATGTCCCATGGAAAGCGGTTTGAATATTAAGTCGTGCATCAGCTGGGGAAATGGTTGTTTCATTATGCTCATGAGGAGTTTTTGGAGTACACAATAGCCCCCACCTGAATAGCGAAAGCGTAAACCCGGAAGTGTGTTTACACGAATGGCAGGAGTATTTGATGGTAGCTCACTATCGAGTACCTCGGAGAAGGTTGGAATATCTTGTGCTGGATGATAGCCAGCAACCCACGGAACGGATATGCCCGCCGTATGGCTTAATATCTGTCGTAGCGTCACTTTGGGTTGCCATGTTCCATTTGAGTTCAGTTTCCACGATGTGAGGTAGGTATTGATATCCGTATCGAGGTCCAATCGTCCCTGTTCGACCAAACGCAGTGCCGCAACCGCTGCTACAGGTTTACTAATCGAGCAGGCTTGAAAGCGCGTCTGGACATCCACCGCATCATCCGTTCCAATCTCCCGAACTCCATACCCACGTGCCCATTCGATCTGATAGTCATTAATCACCGCGATGCTTATCCCAGGAATGCGAAGCTGTCCCATTCGCTCTCGCAGCGATTGAGAACCACGCTTTGTTTGTAGGGCTGTTTCGATATGCTCTATTCTGTCTAGGACTGCTTGCGAATACGGGTGGGAAGCCATAGTTCCAATCTTTCTGACATGAGGTACTCTTATTGCTAAGATAATAGCATACTTCGATATTTTGTTGCATACTCCTCTAGCACCACTTGTTGTAAGAAACTTTTCTCGCGCTTGTACCAAGACCTCAATCCCTTAAAACTAAACACGCCCTAGCTTTTTATAAGCGCAGGAGCGCATCCTGCTTTCTTCAGTGAAGGGGCAATGGCTGATCACTAGCATCCCAATGCTCCCAAGCTATCAAACAAAAGAAAGAGAGTTCATCATGCAAGAAGTTCTTTTCTGGTTAACGATTAGCAGCGACATCTCTACAATACTGGGTGCTACCGTGGCTATAGTTTCGCTCATTATTCTACTCCGACACAAGTAACAGGTAGGTACAAGTTTGGCTGTAGATACTCTTCAATGTCGCAGAGTATCTACAGCACAAAAAATAAGCGCAGGAGGGTGCGCGGCAGCTTCCCTGAGTGCAAACCGCCAAGAACAAAAAAGAACGGACGGTTGACACACGCACGCCATCGATAAAGTAACACACCACAAAGCAGTTGCCAGCATTCCCACACTTAAGAGCATTACAATTGTCGACGGACAAAAAAGAACGGGCGGTGGATACACGCTCGATGGTGTCGAACTAAAGTTCGGACAGAAAGGAAAACATTATGCTACTACACATGTTACACCTTGTCATTGCCTACTGTGTTCAAAATTGGTTACAGATTGTGCAAACACATTGTAGCTTAATCGACACCATTATCACGATTATCAACCAACATCATGCTACCAAAAACACTAGTCGTACTCGAAAGCTACGTAACCGAAAAGGGAAGCGGAAAACAGCCTCTTATCCAAAGCTAAGCCTCACTGTTCGGCTTGACATTCACATTATCCGCTAACTCAACTGTTTGCGGAAACCAATCTGGTAGTTTCACCAAGAGTATTTGAGCTATAACAAATCCCTATACCTATCAAAAATTCTATAACCATTTGCCAATCTCCACTTCTTGCCACTTCCAATAATTTCCCTTGTGCATTATTCAAGACAACTTGATGCCATTGCTCACGGTCTAATTGGCCTAGCAATATTGCCTCTTCCTCTGCTTCCTCTACCAGTTCTAAATCTGATTTCTCTTCCTCGTTGTGTAAGAGCAGTGCGCGTAAGCCGCTTGACCACACAAGTTGATGTTTACCTTTGAACCAGTGGGCGTACTCTCTGAATACTGGTTTTAGCTCGTTGTGTCCTTGCGATATATAGTAAAGCATTGCGAATGGTGTTAGGTGTTCATCGCCGTGTCCGCGTTTCAAGTGGCCTTTTGTCATTTCGGTTGCGGCACTCCACGGCGTTCTTGCAGGTTCGCGTCCAAATTTTGCAACGTAGTCGGCAACGGTACCATAAGTTCTATCTAATTTGAAGCCGTGCTCATTCATGCTTAAGCCTTCGTGTTCCGCGCTTCTTTGCCATTGCTCGCGTGTTACCTGTGCATATACCTCGGCATCAATATCTTTCTCGAAGAAGATTAGTTCGTGACAGTGCGGATGCCACCCATTTTGCTCCGACCACGTGACTTCACGCACGCTGACCGTTCCTAGCACACTAAATTGCTTGCGTATTTCTTGTGCTTTGCGTCCTTGCTTCATCCTTTTCCTGGCCGCTAGAAAAGACTGCAAGAGCGTCGACAGGTTGTCAAAGCGTTTGTGCGAAATAGTGTAGGTCGCGAGGTAGACAGCACCTCCGTTATCTACACATACCTTAATAGCCCTTTCTAATTCGACACGACGACGCTCGGAAATTTTCACGGCACAGATTGGACACACCCACACGGAACCACAGGCCATAAGACCACCATAGTGGGCCGATTGATGCTGGGGATTATAGAGAATATCAACGTTGCTAGCTTTGGTGCGATGCATACAAAACGCAACGCGTTCGTCTGGTAGCAATTTTTGTGCTTCTTTGAGCAGTTCCCAACGTGTTAGACGTGTATGTGAGTCAGAGAGTTTTATAGTAGTTTGTGTTTGGGGTTTGCTGATTATATTTGAGATCGTAGTAACAGAGTGAGAAGACGCGAGGGTTAAGGTAGATTGCATAAAGTCACCATTTCTATCCACTTCCACATAAAGTGTATATTTCACATACATAGACGAATGGAAGTGTTTAGTATAACGGCATTTTTGCATGAACTACATTCCACGATGACCTTGACGTAACGAAACAACTTTGTATATGCTGTAATGAAATGACAACATCAATGAGTCCTAGAAACGGAACAGTATAGATGACGACTCCGAAATCGGTTTCTAAAATGCGTACGGCGAGTAGGATATGTAAGTTGAGTGCATGGGTTATTGCGGCGGTAGGTGTTGTGGCGACCATACTCTATGTTTCTACTCTTTTACCGATTATACCTTTTATTAGACAAACCCAATATCTTAGCGCGTACTCGTATGTGGCGATGACGAGCATTTTCTCCACGCTCTTTCTCGTTACCATACCAACGATTTTCTTTACCATCGTCTTGTATGTGCTGGGAACGATTATAGATTATCTGGTGGGCAAGGCAGAGCCTATTGAGGTCAAGCGTGCGTTTGTGGAGGAGGATATGGATGGTATGGAGCTAGACGATGACCGTGTGCAGATCGTGCCTATACCCGAGATGAGGTAAGCTTTTCAAACGCTGAACAAGATGCTATCATACGGTTGTGTATTGAATATATTTCAACGTATGGAGGTTTTGGTGGTCGTATTCAAACGCTTTCCGAAGCTTCGTCCCGTATCAAAAGACGTTCAGCATCTTATTCCACCTCAGGAGAGAAGTAAGTATCCTAATCTTGCCGCGGATTTTGCTACCCTTGACCAGCTATTGATGCCCGCCTTTCGAGAACTGGATAATGAAGCTATTCTCCAGCAGAACCGTTATCGTTGGACGTATATCATTCTCATCTTTGGTAGTTCGCTGGCAACCATCTTTGGTATTGTACAAATTGCAACGCCAAATGCTGATTGGCCGGGCTATGTTGGCGCTTTTATTGCATTTGTGCTCGTAATTAGCACGTCCGTTTCTCGCTCCTTCAACTATCACGAACGCTATCTTGATACACGACTGGCAGCGGAACAACTCCGCAGCACGTATTTTCTCTTTCTGGGTCACTATTCTCCTTTCGAGGTTGGAAAGACTCGTGCTGAACATCTTCGTCGACAGGTTGAAAGCATTAAGCGGGGAATAAGACATTGAGCCAACAGAATATCCAAGAATTCTTCTCCCTCTATCAAAAGTATCGTTATGAGCACCAAATGGAATTCTATACGAAGCGGGTCAAAGAATTTGAGCAGGCTCGTTCGCAGGCCATTTGGATCAGTATTATTCTGCTGTCACTAACGGCTTTAACGGCAAGTATTGGATCCTTTACGAGTATACCTTCATGGTTAAAAATGACGTGCCAGATTGCGGCAGCGATTTTGCCCATCCTTTCTACGCTCATGGCAGCGTATGGAAGTTTATATGCATTTGAGCAGCAGGCAAAACTCTATCAAGATAGTA